>NZ_CP039964.1:1555000-1855000 GCF_005234135.1 Pseudorhodobacter turbinis | reverse complement strand
TGGCACCGGCGACGATGTCCTTTCAGGAGCGGCAGGCGATGACACCCTTTGGGGTGACGAGGGAAACGATTCCCTTATAGGCGGCGACGGGGCAGATTTACTATATGGCGGTATCGGCAAGGATACCTTGTCAGGTGGCGCAGGCGATAATGAGATTTATGGCGGCGAGGGCGATGACTATGTCGCCAGCTCACATGCCACCAGCGGCAATGATACGATCTATGGCGGGGATGGCAATGATATCATCTATACCGGCAGCGGCAGTGATGTGGTTTACGGCGGGGATGGCCGGGACAGCATCTATCTGGCAGGCGGCGAAAACACTGCATATGGCGGCGAGGGCAATGACCGCATAACGACCTCTGACACCTCGGGGGCTTCCAGCATTGATGGTGGCGCGGGCGATGACGTTATTTCCACCCATAACGGTATCAACAACGCTGACACGATCGCGGGCGGTGAAGGCAACGATTCAATCGTTTCCCACGATGGCGATGACATCGTTGATGCCGGCGCAGGCAATGACACAGTACTGGCCGGCAGCGGTGATGACACTGTTGACGGCGGCGACGGCGATGATGAGCTATATGGTGAGTCCGGCGCAGACATTATAACGGGCGGCGGCGGCGACGACTTCATGTCCGGTGGCGACGGCGATGATCTGTTCGTTCTGACACATGACGGCGGCAATGATACGGTTTACGATTTCGACATGACGCTGAACGCCGGAAAGACCGCCGATCAGCTGGACGTAAACGATCTGCGCAATCTTGACGGCAACCCGATACAATGGGCTGACGTCACGGTCACCGACACTTTCGGCGATGGCACCGGCGATGCAATCCTGACCTTCCCCGAGGGAGAGAGCATTACCCTTCTCGGGGTGTTGCCAACGCAAGTGGATGGCAAGCTGGAAATGACCACGATCGGCATTCCCTGCTTTGTCAGCGGCACGCCGATCCTTACGCCCTCTGGCTGGCGCGCGGTCGAAACGCTTGAGCCGGGAGATTTGGTCGAAACTCAGGAAGGCCCCGCCCCGATTATCTGGGCAGGGGGGCGCGATCTTGGCTCTGCCGATCTGGCTGCACGCCCTACAGATATGCCGATCCATTTCGAAACAGGCGCCATTGGCAACATCTGCCCCCTGCGTCTGTCACCTCAGCATGCCGTCGCAATGGTTCAGCCGGATGGTTGCATCAAACTGGTTCGCGCGCGGCATTTTGTTGACATGGGCAAACGTGGCGTGCGCATCGCACGCGGTGTCAAAGCGGTGCAATACCATCATATCTTGCTGGACCGTCACGCCATCCTGTCCGCCTCTGGTGCGGCAGTTGAAAGCATGTATCCGGGAAAACAGGCCCTTGCCGCCCTGTCATTGGCCCAGCGTTTGCAGATCGCACGGGCCATCAAAGGCATCCGTCCCTCTGCCATGATCAATTTGAACGACCTGACCGCCGCCTACGGCGATCGCATCTATCCGCTTTTGCGACGCAAAGAGCTTGCCATTTCAAGGCGCGCGACCGCCATGCCGCTCTCCCAAAACATGACACACTTTTTGCAGGGCCAACAAAGGCTGGCACTAAGGCCGGTTGCAACCGGTAAAGGTATAATCTTGCCGAATGCGCTAACGACAAGCCCATCATAACGCCCTAGCATGTGCCCATAGACCGACCACATGCCACAAAGGTAGTTACCCGATGACCGATACCCTCTTGCGCGGACGCATCCTGACCTTCCACCATGAGCCCGTAGACCCCGAGGATACCGGTGCCTATAGCTATATCGAGGATGGTGCCATTTTGATGCGCGACGGTATGATCGCCGCTTCGGGCACATATGATGAGGTTGCGCAAACCAGCGGCGATACCCCTGTTATCGACCATCGCCCGAAACTGCTTATGGCCGGCTTTATTGACACGCATATCCATTTTCCACAGGTGCAGGTCGTTGCAAGCTGGGGCGCCCAACTGCTTGACTGGCTCAACAATTACACCTTTCCGGCAGAGGCCGAATACGCCAATGCCCAACACGCCCGCGCCATGGCCGGGCGGTTTTGCACCATGCTGACCGATCACGGGACCACCACGGCCATGGCGTTTTGCTCGGTCCACAAAGCCTCGGCAGAGGCCTATTTTGCCGAGGCCGCAGCCCGCAACATGCGGATGATTGGCGGCAAGACCATGATGGATCGCAACGCCCCCGATGCCGTTCTTGACACCCCGCAATCGGGCTATGATGACAGTAAAGAGCTGATCGCGGCATGGCATGGCAAGGGCCGCGCCTCCTATGCCATCACCCCGCGTTTCGCGATCACCTCCAGCTCGGAGCAGTTGGAAATGACCGGCGCGCTGGCGGCGGAACATCCCGATTGCTACATCCAAACCCACCTATCGGAAAACCATGACGAGATCGCATTTACAGCCGCCCTTTATCCCGATGCACGCGACTATCTCGACATCTATGAGGGCCACGGGCTGCTTGGCCCGCGCACATTTTTAGGCCACTGCATCCACCTGAAGGACCGAGAGATCGCCGCAATCGCTCAAAGTGGCGCACATCCGGTGTTCTGCCCCACCTCGAACCTGTTTCTGGGCAGCGGATTGTTTGATGATGCCGGTCTTCGCGCCCGCGGGATCAAAAGCGGGATTGCCACGGATATTGGCGGGGGAACCAGCTATTCCATGCTGCAAACCCTCAACGAAGGCTACAAGGTGTTGCAGCTTCAAAACCAGACCTTGCATGCCTTGCGGGCTTTTCACTGGATCACGCGCGGCAACGCCGAGGTGTTGGGACTGGCCGATAAGATCGGCACGCTCGACGCCGGAACAGAGGCGGATATCGTCGTGCTCGATCCAGCTGCCACCCCCGCCATGGCCCTGCGAATGGAACGCGCCGAGACTTTGAACGAAGAGCTTTTCGTATTGCAGATGATGGGCGATGACCGCGCGATTGTTCAAACCTATGTCGCAGGGCAGCCGCAGAAAGAAACCGCGTCATAACTACAGCACCCGGGTTGGATTTCGGCCCGGTTGATGCCCCCAACCCATCCTATTTGCGGCTAAAAACTAGGCGAACCCGTCTATCTATATGATAATAAGTAATAATTTTTATTTACCACAAAACCACAAAAATACACTAAAACATAAATATACCCAAATTAGCGACTGATTCGGGTTGAAAAGAACTGTGGCGTTTACGGGGAACAAGCCTTGCAACACGCAAAGCACTTCCCGTGACCTCACTGTAAAAAAACGAGCGAACAGGGAACCCAAAAATGAACAATAAAATTTTGAAACTCACCGCCTCGGCAATCGCAATCTGTGCTGCGGCACCTGTCTTTGCCGACGCGCTGACAATCTACACAGCGCTTGAGGAAGAAGAGGTCGCGATCTATCTTGATGCGGCCAAAACGGCCATGCCCGATCTGGAAATTGACGTGCTGCGCTTGTCTACTGGCAAGCTTGGCGCAAGATTGCTGGCCGAGGCGGGCAACCCGCAGGCTGATGTGATCTGGGGTTGGGCTGTCACCGCGATGATGGACCCGCAGGTGCTGGAGCTAATGGCACCGGTTGAAATTGCCGGCACTGAAACGCTTGCGCCGGAATTTCGGGATGCGGATGGCCGCTGGTTCGCGCAGATCGGATATATGGGGGCGTTTTGCGTCAACACGGCGCGGCTGGCAGACAAAGGGCTAACGATGCCGACAAGCTGGGCCGATCTGGCAGCGCCGGAATTCAAGGATGAAATCCTGATGCCCGACCCCAATGAATCCGGCACCGGCTATCTGCATGTAAACGCGGTTCTACAAGCGTTGGGTGTAGAAGAAGGCTGGAAGCTGCTGGACTCGGTTCATCCGAACATGGCGCAATACACCTCTTCGGGGTCCAAGCCCTGCAAATCGGCGCGCACGGGGGAATACACCGTTGGTATCTCGCTTGCCTTCACTGCGATGCAATCCATCGAGGAAGGCTATCCGCTGGCCATGGTCTTTCCGTCAGAAGGTGTCGGATATGAACTGGAAGCCTCGGGCGTATTGGCCAGCAGCGACCAGAAAGACGAGGCAAAACGCTTCTTGGATTGGACAATGTCGGACGGGGCTATTTCGCTGTTTCGCAAGCATAAGGCACTTGTAACCGTCGCCGGCGGAGAGGCCTCAGAAGCCGCAGCAAACGCCGGGCTGCCTGCTGATATCTCTACCGTGCTGGCCCCTGTGGATTTCGTTGAATCCGCCGGCCGTCAGAATGAGATCAAGGCAGAGTGGCGCGAGAAATTCGGCCGCTGATCCACGACACGGGCTGCGGGGGAATATCCCGCAGCCCTTTTCGCCAACCAATCCAGTACCCGTGCAGAACCCCGTTCTGAACGCCTAATTCCGGGGCATACGGACATGTATCTTACTGTCAAAAACGTCACCAAACGCTACGGCACATTTACGGCCTTGGACGATGTTTCCATTTCGATCGAGCAGGGTGAATTCGTCTGCCTGCTTGGCCCCAGCGGCTGCGGCAAGACCACGTTGCTGCGGTTGATCGCCGGGCTGACCGACATCGACGAAGGCGAGGTTTTGCTTGAGGATGAAATCCTGTCGGACGTGCCGGCGCGGGATCGCGGGTTTGGTATCGTGTTCCAATCCTACTCGTTGTTTCCCAGCATGACCGTTGCCGAAAACATCGGCTATGGGTTGAAAATCCGCAACGCGCCGGCTGCCCAGATCAACGCGCGGGTCGCTGAATTGCTAGAGATCGTGAAGCTGCCCCACCTTGCAGATAAACTTCCCGGACAACTTTCGGGCGGGCAACAGCAACGCATCGCCCTTGCGCGTGCGATTGCCGTTGATCCACGCGTCCTGCTGTTGGATGAGCCGCTTTCGGCGCTTGACGCCAAGGTACGCAGCAGCCTGCGCGATGAGATCAGGCAGTTGCAAAGAACGCTTCAAATTCCAACGCTTATGGTCACCCACGACCAAGAAGAGGCGCTTGCGCTGGCCGATAAGATCATCTGCATGAACCACGGTGTCGTGGTGCAGGCGGGCACCCCCGAGGATCTTTATTACCGCCCCGCCACCCGCTTTGTCGCGGATTTTATGGGGGTCAGTAACCTGATCTCAACCGATCTTATCCGCCGGGAAATGCCGGCACTGCTGTCACAGCGCCCCGATGCCCCCGACGCGCAATTTGACGCCTGCATCCGCCCCGAGAAAATCCAGATCAATGCCGATCCAAAAGGCAGCGCCACCATCCGCTCTGCCGGGTTTCTTGGCAATCTGACGCGCTACAAGCTGGACAGCGTCTTTGGTGAGATGATGGTAGAGGCGCATGGCCCCCAACGCCTAAAGGAAGGGCAAACCGTTGCGCTTCAGATTTCGCCGTCCGATTGCACTTGGGTTGTCAATGATGGCTATGAGGTGCCGGAATGACCGCCGCATCAACCAAGGCCGCCGCCAAGCGCGGGATGCGTCTGGACAGTGACAAGGTTCTGGCGGCCGCCTGCGTGGTCATCCCGCTGATCGGGCTAACCTTGTTTTTCCTTTACCCGATGGCCACCGTATTTTTGCGGTCCATCACCACCGCCGACGGCAGCTACGGGTTGGGCAACTATGCCGAGGTGCTTGCATCCAAAGGGTTTTGGCGTGCAACGCAGAACTCTATGGCGATGGGTGTTGCCACAACAATTGTCAGCGTGTTTCTGGGCTTTATCATCGCGCACGGCCTGCACCGCTGCGCCTTTCGCGGCAAATGGTTGATCCGCGGTGTTATCATTCTGCCGCTGCTGGCGCCCTCACTGGTGCAAGCACTTGGGCTGATCTTTTTGTTGGGCCGCAACGGGCTTGTCAGCCGCGCGATCGGGACAGAGGTGGATATTTACGGCTTTTGGGGCCTTTTGATCGCCAATACGCTTTATGCCTTACCGCAGGCGGTAATGATCATCGGGGCGTCACTGGTTTTGCTGGATGCCCGCACCTATGAGGCCGCCGAGGTGATGGGCGCCAAACCGATCCGCCAGTTTCGAGACCTGACCCTGCCCGCGATCTTTTTTGCCCTGCTCAACAGTGCCTTTGTTGTCTTTATCATCACCATCACCGATTTCGGCAATGCGGCGGTGATTGGCGGGGATTACTCTGTGCTTGCGACCGAGATTTACACCCAAGTGATCGGCTTGCGAAACTTTAACATGGGCGCGGTTGTTGGCATTATGCTGCTGTTGCCCACGGTCATTTCCTATGTGATTGAACGCCAGTCGATGAAACGCCAACAGGGGCGGCACGCAACCAATGTGCAGCGCTTCGTGCCCAGCTTTTATGCCAAGCGCGACATCCCGATGGCGGCTGCCTGTTTTGCGGTTGTGGCGATGATCCTGTCGGTGATCGGCGTCGTAATCTATGCCAGTTTTGTCAAGCTCTGGCCCTATAACCAATCGCTGACCTTCAAGCATTTCGACATTACGCTGGCGGGCGGCTATGCCTCGCTCTGGATCACCATTGCGATTTCGCTGGGGACTGCGGCGGGCGGGACGTTCCTGATCTTTCTTATGGCATTGGGCTTGCGGCGATTGTCGGGCGGGGTGTCCCAGATGGTTCAGGTTCTGGCCGCGATGCCTGCGGCGGTGCCAGGCATTGTGCTGGGTCTGGCTTATATCCTGACGTTCAACTCCACATCCACGCCGCTTTACCTGCTTTACGGAACGGCCACGTTGATCGGGATCATCAACTTCTATCACTATCACACGCAGGCATTCCTGACCGTGATGACCGGCTTTCGTCAGTTCCCAACCGCGTTAGAGGAGGCCGCGACGACGCTGGGCGCGGGGCTTGGCCGCACGGCGGTGAATGTGATCGCGCCCTTTGTGGCACCGATGCTGGCGGCGGTGTTCTTCTTTTTGTTCATGCGCTCGATGGTGACGCTTTCGGCGGTTGTGTTCTTGACCACGGCCAAGCTGGATGTGGCGGCTGTCACGATTATGCGGCTTGATGATGCGGGGCTGACATCGCAGGCGGCGGCGTTTTCCACCTGCGTCATGGCGGTTGTCTGCCTTGCCTTGGGCGGGATGAAGCTTGCGATTACCCTGCTGTCGCGGTCGCCGCAAATGCCGAAAGAGGGCTAGGCCATGTGGTTCAAGGAACGCCACCAGCGCATTTTGCAGCTTTTGCAAAGCAGCCAGCAGGTCAACGCGAATGAGCTGGCCGAACTGCTTGGCGTTTCCCGCGAGACCGTGCGCCGTGATCTGCTGGAGCTGGAAAGCGGCGGGCTGGTGGACCGCGTCCATGGTGGCGCGGTCCTGCCCCGCAAGGAAAGCGAGGCCCCGTTCGAGGCCCGCAAAAGCGCGCATCACCGCGCCAAGCAAGATATCGCGCGCAAAGCCGTGTCCCTTATTCCGGCGGGGGCATCGATCATGGTGGATGCCGGCACGACGACCAGCGTTTTCGGCACTGTGCTGGCCAAATTGTCGGGGATCATGGTGATCACCAATTCGATCGACATTGCGCAAACCATCCGGGCGGCCGGCGCGGACATAAACCTGATCTTGCTTGGCGGGCAAATCGTATCGGATGTGCCCGCCACCTATGGAGAGCTGACCTTGTCAGAGATTGCCCGCTTCAAGGTGGATCTGGCCTTTATCGCACCCGTTGCCGCCCATGCCACCGAGGGCGCTTTTTCCTTTGACCTCAAGGAAAGCGAGGTCGCGCGCGCAATGGTGGCGCAGGCCCGCGAAACCGTCATTCTGTGCGACCGAAGCAAGCTTGGCGAAACCAGCCGCGTCCGGTTTTGCGAGGCCGCCCAGATCGACACGCTGGTAACAGACAGTCTGGCGCAACCCGAACAGATCGCCGCATTCGAGAACACCCGCACAACCATTATTGTCTAACGCCCATAGCATAAAAGATCAGGAGAAGATCAATGACCAACCCAACCGCCCCTCAAGCAAACGATACCCGCCTCAGCCAGATTTTGGCGGATGGTGAAGTCTTTGCGCGGGCGGCGGGCGAAACGGCCCGCAAGTTCTTTCGCAAGCACAATAATGTGGAGTTCAAAGAGGATGAAAGCCCCGTCACCGTCATTGACCAGATGATTGAACGCGACCTGAAACAGGCCATTGCGGCCAAATACCCCCAAGACGGGATATTTGGCGAAGAAAGCGGCGTTGACGGTGATTTGACCGGAAACCTTTGGGTTATTGACCCGATTGACGGCACACGCTCTTTCATCTCGGGCAATCCGCTGTTCGGAATGTTGCTGTCCTATATGCAAAAGGGCATGCCAATGGCCGGCATCATATCCATGCCGATGCTGGATGAGATTTACTGCGGGGCCGTCGGGCATCCGGCCACCTGCAACGGCCAGCCGATCAAAGTATCCGAGCAACGCAATATCGATGACTGCACCCTCTATATAAATGAGGGCGACAAGATGATTGTAGATCATCCCGAAACCCTGTCAAAGCTGTTGAAAGTGGGTAAAAACTGCAGGTTCGGCTATGACTGCTATCCCCATGCCTTGCTGGCGGCGGGGCATGTTGATGCCGTGGTGGATTTCGATCTTAAACCCTATGACTATCTGGCACTTACCCCTGTTATCGAGGCTGCTGGCGGGATTATGACGGACTGGCAAGGCAAGCCGCTTGACCTGTCCTCGGACGGGGCGGTGGTTGCGGCGGCAACGCCGGAATTGCACCGCGCGCTTTTGGCCTTGTTGAACGGTTGAACCATGCAAGAGAAAGCAAACACCATGACCGAATCCGCAGTTGATGTCGTGAACCCCGAGGGCAAGAGCCGCGTGGTTTTGCTCTGTGAACATGCCTCTAACCGGTTTCCCGAAGTCTTTGGCGATCTGGGGCTGGCGGCGGATGATATTGAAAGCCACGCCGCATGGGACCCCGGCGCGCTGGCCCTTGCCAAACGGCTGAGCCAGCATCTTGATGCGCCCTTGGTTGCCTCTACAGTGTCGCGACTGATCTATGACTGCAACCGCCCGCCAGAAGCACCAAGCGCCACACCGGTGAAATCTGAGCTGATCGAAGTGCCGGGGAACGCAGATCTTTCCCCCGCCGAAAAAGCCCAGCGCGTCGCCGAGGTTTACGACCCCTTCTGCGCCGCTGTGGCCAAAGTTCTGGATGCGCGGGATGCAGGTACAATCGTCGTCACGGTCCATTCCTTTACGCCGGTCTATTTCGGCCAGCACCGCAAGGTAGAGCTGGGCCTGCTGCACGACAAGGACAGCCGTCTGGTCGATCTTATGCTTGAACAGCGGGCCGCATTGCCGCACCGTGTCGTCGAACGAAACCAACCCTATGGCCCCGATGATGGCGTAACCCATTCGCTCCAAAAACACGCAGTTTCGCGCGGCTGCCCAAATGTCATGCTTGAGCTGCGCAACGACCTGCTGACGACTGACGAAAACGTCGAAACAATCGCAAATGAGATCCTGACCCTCTTGATCCCGGCAATAGAAAAACTGACCAATATGGAGAATCAAAAATGAGCGCCAAAATGACCTTTGATGACTTGCAGGACCTCGTCGCCAAACGCGAAATCGACACAGTGCTGGTTTGCTTTGTGGACATGCAGGGCCGACTGATGGGCAAACGCTTTCACGCGGGGCATTTTGTGGCAAGCGCTTGGGAAGAAACCCACTGCTGCAACTACCTTCTGGCGACCGATCTGGAAATGTCGACGCCTGACGGCTTTGCCTCTACCAGCTGGGAACGGGGCTATGGCGATTATGTGATGAAGCCGGACCTGACCACGCTGCGTCCGGTGCCATGGCTGGCGGCAACCGCGATGGTGCTTTGTGATATTCTGGATCACAACACCCATGAAGAGGTCCCCCATTCCCCCCGCGCCATGCTGAAACGACAGGTGGCCCGCTTGGCCGAGATGGGCTTTGACGCGATGACCGCGACCGAGCTGGAGTTTTTCCTGTTCGAGAAAAGCTATGAAGAAATCAGCAAATCCGGCTTTCGTGATCTCGCACCGCTTTCGGTGTATAATGAGGATTACAACATCTTCCAGACCACCAAGGAAGAGCATGTGATGCGCCCGATCCGCAACCATCTGTGGGATGCGGGCCTGCCGATCGAATGCACCAAAGGTGAGGCCGAGGCCGGTCAGGAAGAGCTGAACATCAAATACGCCGATGCGATGAAAACGGCAGAATATCACAGCATCGCCAAACATGCGGTCAAGGAAATCGCTTGGCAACAGGGCCACGCTGCATCCTTCCTGCCCAAGTGGCACCAAAGCAAGGCCGGCAGCTCCAGCCATGTTCACCAGTCGTTGTGGAAAGATGGCAAGCCCGCGTTTGCCGATGACAGCGACGATCTGGGCATGTCGGAGCTGATGAAACACTATATGGCCGGCCTGCTGAAATATGCGCCGGATTATACCTATTTCATGGCGCCCTATATCAACAGCTACAAGCGTTTCATGAAGGGAACTTTTGCGCCAACACGGGTCATCTGGTCGGTGGATAACCGCACCGCAGGCTTCCGCCTGTGTGGACAAAACTCCAAGGCGATCCGGGTTGAATGCCGGATTCCGGGATCGGATATGAACCCCTATCTGGCGATGGCGGGGATGCTTGCTGCGGGCATCGCGGGGATTGAGGAAAAGCTGAGCCTTCAAGCACCCGCCACCGGGGATATTTATCAAGGCGACACCGGCATGATTCCGGGAAATTTGCGCGATGCACGCGAAACTCTGCTTGCATCTGCGATGTTGCGCAAGGCATTGGGCGATGATGTTGTCGATCACTATGCGCGCGCCGCCGAGGTGGAGATCGAGGAATTTGATCGCGTCGTTACCGATTGGGAAATCGCACGCGGATTTGAACGGGTATGAATGAGGCTAGCATGACTGAAACACTTAAATGTATCTCGCCGATTGATGGATCGGTGTTTGCCACGCGCCAGACATTGACGCTTGACGCCGCCCGTGCGGCTGTCGACCGTGCAAGGGCTGCGCAAAAAGCATGGGCCGCGCGCCCTATGGATGACCGCATCGCGCTGGTCATGGCGGCGGTTGCGGCGGTCGGTGATATGAACGACCAGATCGTGCCAGAACTGGCGCAAATGATGGGCCGTCCCGTGCGCTATGGCGGCGAATTCGGCGGCTTCAAGGAACGCGCCTCCTATATGGCCGACATCGCGAACCAGGCGCTGGCCGATATCCTTGTGGGCGAAGACGCGCAGTTCAAACGTTACATCAAGCGCCTGCCGCATGGTGTGGTTTTTGTCGTCGCCCCGTGGAACTACCCCTATATGACGGCGATCAACACCGTGGCCCCTGCGCTTATCGCGGGCAATGCCGTGATGCTGAAACACGCCACCCAAACGCTTTTGGTGGGCGAGCGTATGGCACAGGCCTTCCATGCGGCGGGCATCCCTGAGGATGTGTTCCAGAACCTCTATCTGTCCCACGCGACAACCAATGATCTGATTGCGGGGAATGCGTTTGATTTCGTTAATTTCACCGGCTCGGTCGGTGGCGGTCAGGCGATGGAACGCGCCGCGGCGGGCACCTTTACCGGTGTTGGCACCGAACTTGGCGGCAAAGATCCCGGCTATGTGATGGAGGATGCCGATCTTGACGCGGCGGTTGAGACGCTGATCGATGGTGCGATGTTCAACTCGGGGCAATGCTGCTGCGGGATTGAGCGGATCTATGTGCATGAAAGCCTGTTTGATGATTTCGTTGCCAAGGCCGTGGCCATTGTAAACGGCTACAAGCTGGGCAATCCGCTGGATCAGGACACCACGATCGGCCCGATGGCCAACCTGCGCTTTGCCACCGAGGTGCGCGCCCAGATCAATGAGGCCGTGGCGGCTGGCGCCAAGGCGCATATCGAGACCTTTGCCGAAGATGACGGCGGCGCCTATCTGACGCCGCAAATCCTGACCAATGTCACCCATGACATGCGCGTCATGCGCGATGAAAGCTTTGGCCCCGTTGTCGGCATCATGCCCGTCAAGGATGACGCCGAGGCCATCCGCCTGATGAATGACAGCGAGTTCGGGTTGACGGCCTCTCTCTGGACCAAGGACATCGACAGGGCGCAAGCGGTCGGTGACCAAGTGGAAACAGGGACGGTGTTCATGAACCGTGCCGATTACCTCGATCCCGGCCTGTGCTGGACGGGATGCAAGAATACCGGGCGCGGCGGCGGTCTGTCGCTGATCGGCTATCACAACCTTACACGTCCAAAATCATACCACCTCAAGAAAGCTACGTCATGAAACTCATTGGAAACTGGTCCTACCCGACAGCAATCCGTTTTGGTGCCGGCCGCATTACCGAGATCGCCGAGGCCTGCCGTGCCGCTGGCATCACAAAACCGCTTTTGGTGACCGACAAGGGCCTTGCCGGCATGGAAATCACGGCAAAGACACGGGCAATTCTAAAGGATGCCGGTCTGTGTGACGATATGTTCTCGGATGTTGATCCGAATCCCTCGGACAAAAACGTCGAGGTCGGGCTGAAATTCTATCGCGATGGCGGTTACGATGGTGTGATCGCATTTGGCGGCGGATCGGGGCTCGATCTGGCCAAGGTTCTGGCCTTCATGGCCGGACAAACCCGCCCGCTGTGGGATTTCGAAGACGTCGGCGATTGGTGGACCCGCGCCGATCCTGCCGGCATCCATCCGGTTGTGGCCGTGCCGACAACCGCCGGAACCGGGTCCGAGGTGGGGCGCGCCAGCGTCATCTCCAATTCGGCAACCAATGAGAAGAAGATCATCTTCCACCCCAAGATGTTGCCCGTTCAGGTCATCTGCGACCCCGAGCTGACGGTCGGCATGCCCAAGTTCATCACCGCCGGAACCGGTCTGGATGCCTTTGCCCATTGCGTTGAGGCCTATTCATCACCGCATTACCACCCGATGTCCCAAGGCATCGCGCTGGAAGGGATGCGCCTGATCAAAGATTACCTGCCCCGCGCCTATGCCGATGGCACCGATCTTGAGGCACGCACACATGTGATGAGCGCGGCTGCCATGGGCTCTACTGCGTTCCAAAAAGGGCTGGGGGCGATCCATGCGATTTCCCACCCCATCGGTGCGATCTATCACACCCATCACGGCACCACGAATGCGGTCTGCATGCCAGCCGTTCTGCAATTTAACCGCAGCGCCATCGCCGAGCGTTTTGACGCGGCGTCGGCCTATCTCGGGATTGCGGGGGGCTTTGACGGGTTCTGTGCCTTTGTCGATGATCTGAACGCGTCGATGGCAATTCCGAAAACGCTGACCGAATTGGGCGTCAAGGATCCTGACATCGACCGTTTGGTAAAGGACGCCTTGGCCGATCCAAGCACCGGCGGCAACCCCATCACGATGACCGCGGAAAATACGCGCAAACTGATCGAGGCTTGCTTGTAAGAAAACTGTGCGACCGGCCTTCAGGCTGGTCGCACACGCCGCATGGCCTGCACCACGGACACCAAGATCAACGCCACAATCGCCGCCACAAAGACGGCTGAAATAGGGCGCTCTAGGAAAATCATCGGGTCGCCGCGGGAAATCAACAACGCCCTCCGCAGGTTGGTTTCGATCAACGGCCCCAAGACAAACCCCAGCAACAACAGCGCCGGATTGAACCGCGCCAGCGACAGCGCGTAACCAATAGCCCCAATCAGCGCGACGGCAAAAATATCAAAGGGCGCGCCGCGTACCGAATAAACGCCCAAGCAAACAAAGATCAGGATCGCAGGATAAAGCCAGCGAAACGGGATGCGCAACATCGACACCCAAATACCGATCAGTGGCAGGTTCAGGATCAGCAACAACAGGTTCCCGATACCAAAGCTGGCGATCAGCCCCCAAAACATATCCGGCCGCGCCTCTAGCATCAGCGGGCCGGGCTGCACCCCGTGAATAACCAGCGCGCCCAGCATCAAGGCCATGATCGGATCACCGGGGATGCCCAGCGTTAGCGTTGGCACAAAGGCGCTGATAGCGGCGGCGTTATTGGCCGCCTCGGGGCCTGCGACACCTTCAACCGCGCCATGGCCGAACTTTTCGGGATGACGCGAGATACGGCGTTCCGTGGCATAGGCAAGGAAGGACGAGATGGTGGAACCTGTCCCTGGAAGTGCACCGAAAAAGCTGCCAAGACTGGCGCCGCGCAGGGCTGGAAAAGGAATGCGCTTCAGCTCTTCGCGGCTGGGCAGCAGATCGCGCATCGCAATGCGGCGCGGCACGCCGGTGCGTTCGGCCACCTGAATATTGGCGATAACCTCTGCCACGCCAAACAGCCCCATCGCCAAGGCGACAAGGTTCACACCGTCCATCAGCTCTGCCTGCCCAAAGGTGAAACGTTGCGCGCCGGAATTCACATCCGTCCCGACACAGCCAAGGATCAATCCCAGCACAACCATGGCCAGCCCCTTGGCCGGATGCTTTGCCCCGATGGTCGAGGCCGCCACAAGGCCAAGGATCATCATCGCCGCATAATCAGCCGCGCCAAAGGCCGTCGCCGCACGCGACAGAAACCCCGACAGCACGATCAGCACAGCAATGCCAAAGAACGACCCCAAAAAGCTGGAGGTCATCGAGGTGAACAGCGCCACGCCCGCCCGCCCCTGCTGTGCCAAGGGATAGCCGTCAAGCGTGGTCACCGCCGATTGCGGCGTCCCCGGCAAGCGCAGCAAAATAGAGGCCACCGCGCCGCCGTATTGCGACCCGTAGTAAACCCCCGCCAGCATAATCAGCGCGGCTTCGGGGCTAAGGTAATAGGTGATCGGCAACAAAAGAGAGATCGTCGCCATTGCGCCAATCCCCGGCAAAACGCCGACAAATGTGCCCAGCACCACGCCGAACACGCAATAGATCAAGACCTCCGGTTGCAGCGCAACACTTAGCCCGTGCAGAAAACCTTCCCAACCGCTCATGCCCGGCCCCTTATTGTTATGACGGCCACAGCGGAACGGTCATCCGCAACCCATAGTGAAATACCAAAACCGATACCAAGGTAACCACCAACGCCAGCAAAACCCGCCAGCCAAGCCTGCGGTCCGGCGCCGCGATCGAGGCGATCAGAACCGTTGCAACAGTCACCGGCACCAGCCCGCCACGTTCCACCCCCGCCGCAAAAACAAGAAGCGCTGCAAGCACTGCAACCGCCTCTTTCCATGCGATCGGGGTTTCCTGACCCGCCCGCGCCCAAGCGGGAATGGCGATCATCAAGCCAAGAATCGCCAGCACACCACCAAGCATGGCAGGGAAAAACCCCGGCCCCATGCGCCGCACAGAGCCCATGTCATAATGGACCGCCGCATAAATCACGACGAACAGGCCGATGGCGGCCAGAATGGCACCACCGGCCAGATCATGGATATCACGCTTCATAGATCAGTTTTTCGTGTCGATCCGGTCAAGAACCGTGCCCCAGATCGCGGTGTCTTCGACGATCCGCTGTTGCAGTTCCGCAGCCGTACCGCCCGCAACCTGCCAGCCCATATCCGCCAACCGCTTTTGCACGGCAGGATCGGCAAGGATCACGTTGATGTCGGCGTTCAGCTTGTTGATGATCGCCTCATCCGTTCCGGCCGGCGCGATGAAAGCGTTCCACAGCTCGGCCCGGAAATCGTCGGGCAGCCCGGCCTGACCGGCCATGACCGGCACACCCGGCGCCTGATCAAACGGTGCCTGCGAGGTAATGCCAAGGATCTTCAAGGTGCCCGCCTCGACATATTGCATGGCCGCCGATGGCGCCATAAAGCCGGAGTCGATCTCACCCCCGATAATCGCGGTCGTCACTTCGGCATAGGAGGTGTAGGGGATGTGCAGCATCTCGACGCCGGCCCGATCCGAGAACAGCTCGGCGGTCAGATGCGCGCCGGACCCTTTGCCAACCGAGCCATAGCTCACCACCTCGGGCTCTTCACCCGCAGCGGCAACAAAGCCTGCCAGATCATCGGCCGCGAAATCGGCGGCAACCACAAGAACCAGCGGCGAGGTTGCGATCATGGCAACAGGGGCCACATCCGCGGCGACGTCATAGCCAAGATCCGGCACCATACGCGGTGCTGTTGTCATCGGCCCGTTGATCGTCGTGCCAAAGGTATAATCCTGATCCTTGGCGTTCAGCATTTGCTGGATGCCAATCACACCGCCCGCGCCGGGCTTGTTCTCAATCACGATCGGCTGGCCGAGTGCGGCGGCCAAGGGTTCGGTCACGATGCGCGCCAAAAGATCCGGCGACGACCCTGCAGGGAACCCTACGAAGGTGTGCAGCGGCTTGCTTGGCCATGCAGCATCTTGCGCCAAAGCAGGTGTTGCAAGCGTTAGAACAGCAGCGCCAATAAGGGCCGCTCGGCGCGAAATGGTCATATCAGTTTCCCTCGAAAAATTAATTGGCAACAAAGAAATGCTATGCCGCGCAAGATCGTCGAAAACACGCCGCATGGCAAGCCAATGCCTGCGTTTGAATAACACGCCATAAACAGGGCCGAAAGCCGCATTCAGGCATGGGCCTCCGGTGTATTCCAGCGTTTTGGGGAAAACTCTAAAACGATGCCCAAGGACTTTACCGATGCCACGGGTGTCGATGTGGACATGGTCTTTCTATCGCCGGGGCCTGCGTTCGGCATTGTTCTTGTCGCCATCGTCATCATTCAGGTGGGGGCTGAACGGATGCCCCGCCTTCCGTTTCGGTGAAAGTATAGCATGACATCACGGCCCAGCCGGTCTTGGCCGTCAGCAACGTCAGCTTTGATATCGAACCGGCGGAGCTGGTCACGCTGCTTGGCCCCTCGGGCTGTGACAGGCATATGAACCGACGTGATACGACAATAGTGTTCGAATATTACACGATCTTTCCACACCTGAGCATCTTCGAGAATGCCGTTTTTGGCACGCGTCTGAAGTCGCTCAAGACTGCCGCGCTGGAAAAACAGGAACGGATATGGTCGAGGTGGCGTACACCGAACCGTAGTTGAACGGCGCATACAGCAGCATCTTTAAACTTGGCGAATGGTACGCCTGTCGCTGCCCGCCACAGCGCTGCATGTTCTTTTGGAATAACGGCCTTTGGCGGCACAGCGCCAAAGGCCGAAAACAGTCCTAGATCAACAGAACCTGCGTTCCAACTTTGGTCAATTCAAACAATTGGGCGATATGTTCGTTATAAAGCCCGACACAACCGTTTGAGGACCGCCGACCAATCTTGCGCGTGTCATGCGTGCCGTGAATGCGGTAGTAGGTCCACGACAGATGCAGCGCATGAGTGCCCATCGGATTCTCCGGGCCTGGCCCAACGACATCCGGCCACTCGGGGTTACGCTTTTTCATTTCCGGTGTTGGCCGCCATGTCGGGCCGACAACTTTTTTGGTAATCTCGGTCCGGCCCAGACGCGTCAAATCGTCGGTCAGCGGAACAGAGGTCGGGTAAAGCTTGTAGGTGGACTGGTCTTCGGACCAGAAATGAAGCGCGCGTGATCTGGTATCAACCAAAACCGCCCCGTTCTTGGTGTCCGAGAAATAGGGCTGCCAATCCAGCATCCGAAAGCTGGAGATGTTGTTGCGTGTTGTGCTCTGGGGCTCAAACTCGGTGGAACCATCCTGCGCAAATCCGGGAACAGCCGACATAGCCAAACCGGCAGTGGCCGCACCCAAAAGCGTACGACGGTTCAAATTGATGGCGCGGACGGTTTTCATCCGACGAACTCCTTTTACGTTTCTGCTGGGCAAAGTAACCCTTATTGGTGTCTTTTTCAAATCACAGACCTGTTGATCAGCCAAGTCACGCAGAGTTGCGTTTGCTCATGCTTGTGCAAACCGCTAAAGACACGTGTGGCTTGCACCGAATGGAATTGAAATGAAAGCTTTATCAGTTATCGTCATCTGCTCATCCTTTGCGCTTGCCGCATGTGGGACGGGAAACCAGATCCGGGTGGGTGCCGATGGCCGACCCTTGTCGCAAGTATACACCATTAACAGCGCGCAAGAGGCGAAAATCCCCTTCCGGCTGCTTGATTCCGTCAATGCGTTGCGTGCGGCCAAAGGGGCTGTTCCGCTGCAATATAATGCCCAGCTGAACGCCGCCGCGGCCACCCATTCACGCGATATGTCGGTGCAGAACCGGCCGTGGCATTTCGGATCTGACGGGTCATCGCCCTTGGACCGCGTAAGGCGCGTTGGCTACACCGGCCATCTGATTGGTGAGAATATCTCTGAAACATTTGAAACAGAACTTGAAACGCTGTCCGCGTGGATGGCCGAGCCCAGCACACGTGAGGTCATAATGGACCCCAAGGCCACCGAGGTCGGCTTTGCATGGTTCCAAGAGCAGAACGGCAAGATCTGGTGGACAATGGTGACCGGCACCTAAGCGCCGGTCTTACCCCCTTAGCGGTAAATGTGGATCGGGGTTCCGTCGCGGACCATGGAGTAGATTTCTTCCATCTCGCGATCAGTCACAGCGATGCAACCCCACGTCCAGTCACCCTTGTTCCCACCGTTATAGCCACTTCTGCCGTGGATGAAAATCTCACCGCCCGGCTCTTTGCCGCGGGCTTTGGCATAGGCGATATCGGCCTTGTTGGGATAGCTGATCCCGATAGACAGGTGGAACCGGCTGCGCGGATTGCGGCGGTCGATATAATAAAGCCCCTCCGGCGTTTTGCCGTCACCCTCAAACTGTTTATGGCCCTCAGGGGCAAAGCCCATCGCCATGTCATAGGTTTTCAGAATTTTTCCGTGGTGGAATAGCTGCATTTTGCGCGCGTCTTTATAGACCACAACCTTGGTCACTTCTGGTCCATTATAGGTCCGGAACTTTGGATCACCGCCACAGGCCACAAGGCCCAAAACCACAAAGAGTGCCGCAATAAGTTTTAGCGCCCGCATCATATGCCTCATGTTTTTCCTGCATCGCAGGTTTTCGTACCCTCTACGCTGGTTTGCATTTAAGGCACAGCGACTTCAGCCGTGTTCACTATTTCTTATCGCGGTTAATATTTGCCAAATGTTGCTCAATTAGCATCAGACGCTGGCGCACATCATCGCGGTATTCATCGGTCCGCAGGTTATCCGCCTCGTTATGTGCATCCTGCATGGAGTTGACGATAAGGCCGACCAGAAGGTTCACCACAGCAAAGGTTGTCACCATGATGAAGGGCACGAAAAACGCCCAGGCATAGGGGAACACCTCCATCACTGGGCGTACGATCCCCATCGACCAGCTTTCCAACGTCATGATCTGGAACAACGAATAGGCCGATTGCCCGAGGGAGCCGAACCATTCGGGGAAATCCGCCCCGAAAAGCTTGGTCGCCATCACCGCCCCGATATAAAAGATGATCGCCATCAGCACAAAGACCGAGCCCATCCCCGGCAGCGCCGTCACAAACCCCTCGACCACCCGGCGCAGCGATGGCGCAACCGAGATAACGCGCAGCACCCGCAAGATCCGCAACGCCCGCAGCACCGACAGCGATTGCGCCCCCGGAAGCACCGCTATGCCAATGATAATCGCATCAAAGATATTCCAGCCCGATTTGAAAAACCGCAAATCAAAGGCATAGAATTTGAGCAAAATCTCAATGACGAAGATCGTCAGGCAAAGCGTATCCAGCGACCGGATTAACGGGCCAAACGCATCCATGACAGGTTGCGAGGTTTCCAAGCCCAACAGCACAGCGTTGAACAGAATCACACCGATAATAAATCGCTGGGTGGCAGGTTTATTGATCAGATCGGCAACGCGCTGGCGCAAGGTCATCGGGGACTCATGTTTCAAGTTTCAATGCGCCGCTTACAGGCTAAATCGGGCGGCAAGCTCCACATGGGCAGACCAGCGGAACTGATCAATAGGCTGCACCCAATCAAGTTTATATCCCGCATCCAGCAAGATCCGCGCATCACGCGCAAAGGTGACAGGATTGCACGAAACAAAGGCGATGACCGGCACGCGCGCGGCGGCCAGCGTTTTGGTCTGCGCCTCGGCGCCGGCGCGTGGCGGGTCAATCACCACGGCTTGCACCTTTTTGAACTCATCCGGTTCCAGCGGGCGGCGGAACAGATCGCGGGCCTCGGTGGTGACACGCTTTAGCCCCTCGGCCATGCGCCAACCTTTATCGAGGGCCGCCGTCATTGCGCTGTCGCCTTCTACCGCGTGCACCTCTGCCTTTTCGGCAAGGGGCAGGGCAAAGGTGCCGGCACCTGTAAAAAGATCGGTGATGCGCTTGGCACTGCCCACGGCCTCTTGCACCGCAGCCAACAGATCGGCCTGACCTTCCTCGGTCGCTTGCAAAAACGCACCAGGGGGCGGGGCGACCATGGCACGGCCCAGCGCCTGCATCGGGGCCATGCGTAGGGCAATCACCTCATCCTTCCACGTCAACCGTGCAAGGTTATGGGCCTCGGCCACACGCGCCAGCTCAAACCGCAGATCCACGTCCAGCGGCTTGCCACCCGTCACCACCACATCCGGCCCCGCAAGGGTGCGCGTTACCGTCAAGGACAGTTCGGTCTTCCGCGACCCGCCGGCAATCACCAACGCCTCAAGCGCAGGGAAAGCGGCCTTGAGGTCGGGGTGCAAAAGCTGACATTGCGGCACCGCCACCAAAGTATCCGACCCGCGCGCGTGAAAGCCCAAAAGCGTACCACCTTTGGTGCGCCTCCCCGCAAGCGTCGCCCGCCGCCGCGATAGAGGCGGCGAGGTTTTGATCGGCCGCAACACCGCCTCAATCCCCTGCCCCGCCAGTGCCGATCGCACAACATCGGTTTTCCACTCTGCCACGAAATCATCATTGGCATGCTGCATCAAACACCCGCCACAGGTGCGCGCATGGATACACGGCGGGCGCACCCGATTGGGCGAAGGCGTGATGATGCGCGGGTTTTCCAGACGGTTGCCCGCAAGCTCCCCCTCGACCACCTCACCGGGCAGCACTTGCGCCACAAAAATCGGGCCGTTTTCACCCTGTGCAATCGCGTCGCCCAAATGGCCAAGCCGTTCGATGGTTACTATCACTCTGCTGCCTCTTCCGATCCGATGAAGCCGCCGGATTGACGGCTCCAGTAGCGCGCGTAAAGCCCCTCTTGGGCCAAAAGCGCTTCATGACTGCCTTCTTCGACTATGCGACCATTGTCCAGCACGACTATGCGGTCCATCTCGGCAATCGTTGACAGGCGGTGCGCAATTGCCAGCACGGTTTTGCCCTCCATCACGCGGCCAAGGGTGGCCTGAATGGCGGCCTCTACCTCACTATCAAGCGCGCTCGTCGCCTCATCCAGCACCAAGATAGGCGCGTCTTTCAGAAAGGTTCGCGCCAGTGCAATGCGCTGCCGCTGCCCGCCCGAAAGCTTGACACCCCGTTCCCCCAGATAGGCATCATAGCCCTTGCGGTCATTGTGGTCGACCATGTTGACGATAAAGTCATGCGCCTCGGCCGCGCGGGTGGCTGCAATCACATCGGCATCATCCGCATCGGGGCGACCATAGCGGATGTTGTCGCGGGCCGATCGGTTGAACATCGCGGTTTCCTGCGTGACCATACCGATCTGACGCCGCAAGCTTTCTTGTGTCACCTCGCGCACGTCATGCCCGTCGATCAAAACAGCGCCTTTTTCGGCATCATAGAGCCTTAAAAGCAAGGAAACCAAGGTCGATTTACCAGCACCGGATGCCCCGACAATCCCCAGCTTTTCGCCCGCGCGAATGGTGAGCTTGATGTTTTCCACCCCGCCTCGCTTGCGACCATAAGCAAAGGTAACATTGTCAAAGGTCACTTCGCCCTTCACCCGTGGCAAGCTCACCGCATCCGGATTGTCGCCCAATGTATGCGGAACAGCAAGCGTCTGCATCCCGTCCTCAACCTCGCCCACCGAGGTATAGATCGACATCAGCGTAAAGCTGACCCAGCCCGACATTTGCGCAATCCGCATTGAAATCGCACCCGCCGCCGCAATCGCCCCCGCCGTCGTCTGGCCACTTGTCCAAAGCAAGATCGTACCGCCGATCAACATCAAGGGCAGCGCCCCCGCCAAGGTCATCAACGAAAAGCGAAACAGGGTAGAGATTTTCCCGAATTCTAACGAGCGGTCACGAAACACCTGCATCGCCTTCAGCGCGACGCGATCCTCAAACGCGGCATGGGCGAACAGCTTTACCGTTTTGATATTGGTGATCGTATCAACCACCTGCCCCGTAACCATCGCCCGCGCCGAGGCTCGCGCCGCCGAGTTCACCCGCACCCGCGGCATGAAAAAGCGGATGGTGAACACAAAAGCCACCAGCCACGCCAGCAGCGCCAGCGCGACGCGGTAATCGACCGCAACCAGAAACACAATCGACCCGATCACCGAGGCCAGCGCAAAGGCCACGGTGTTGATCACCTCGGTCGCGACATCAGTCACGGCGCGCGCCGCCTGCATCTGTTTTTGTGCGATTCGTCCGGCAAAATCATTGTCAAAAAACGTCACCGCCTGCCCCAAGGTCCAGCGATGCAACCGCGACAGCACAAGCGGCAGCACATTCGGGCCCACAATAATCGAATTGGACGCAGCCGAGGCCGCAAAGGCCAAGGGCCGCAGGATCAGGTAAAACCCGACGAAAGCAACCAAAAGCCAGAAATGCTGGGTAAAGAACACCTCGGCCCCCGTTTCGACGGCCGCATCAATCACCCAGCCAAGGAAGAGGGCCGAGACCACCTCCATCCCGCCGGCAATCGCGGAAAGCACGCCGGCGATCCACAGCATTGGCCAGCTGCCCGAAAGGCACCAACGGAAAAACGCGCCAAGCGTTTGCGGGGGCGGGCCTTCTGCGGGACGAAATGCCTCAATCAGACCGCCGATGCGTGTGACAATGCTCATCCCAAATCCTTATTCGTCCCGGAACCTAACCAGCCTCCGATATAGTGCTGCGGGGGCGAAAGGGAAACACTCAACCCAGAAGATCGGTTTTTGACAGCGTGAAGCCGGAAGCAATCCAGCGATCCTCCAACATATGCAGTTGCGCACCAAGGGCGGCACCTTGAAATTCGGGCATCAAATCCGCCGCGCTGACAGGAAGCCGCGCTTGCGCCCCAAGCTGCACCTGCGCCTGCCAGCCTTCTGGCGGCGGGGTCTCAAACATCGCGGCGCGCGACAGGGTAACGGCCGCGGCCACATCTGCGCCGAAGCGATAGCCAAGCTCTGCCGGGCTGCGCATATTGCCAACCTCGTTGCGGATCAGGGTGATCTGGGCCAAATCGCTGCGCGACAGGCGCAAGGTCTCAACCGCACCGCCCAAAACCGCCAGCCGCCCTTGCCATGACCCTAGCCCAAAATGCACCGCAATCGGCAAGGCCCGCGCATCGGCCCCCGGCAAAGCAGCGGCAAGAACCCCAGATTGCGCCATGCTTGCCACGGCAAGCGATGGATCGGGCGCGGACAGCAGTTTGCAAAGTTCAGCGCCGACACGTTCCCGCGAAAGTGTCTCTATTCCCGCGGAATTTGCGGCACAAGCAGCCAAACCTTCGGCATCGAGGCCCAGCGCAGGGTCGCCGTACCACGCGAAAAACCGAAAGAAGCGCAAGATACGCAGGTAGTCCTCGGTGATACGCAGCGTTGCATCGCCGACAAAACGCACCCGCCGCGCTTGCAGGTCAGGCAATCCGCCCAAAGGGTCCACGACCGTGCCGTCAATGCGGGCGTAAAGCGCGTTCATGGTGAAATCCCTGCGCGCGGCATCCATCGCCACATCGGTTGAAAAGCGCACAGTGGCGTGACGGCCGTTTGTCTCTATATCCTGGCGAAAGGTCGTCACCTCATGCGGCAAGCCCTTGGCGATGACCGTGACCGTTCCGTGGTCAATGCCAGTAGGAATGACGTTGAAACCCTGACTTTCTGCAATATTAGTAGCTGTTTCAGGTAAAGCATCGGTGGCAATATCGATGTCATTTACCGGCGCGCCCAAAAGCGCGTTGCGCACGCAGCCACCCACGAACAGCGCCTGATAGCCTTTGGCCTCTAGCGCGCGGCACAGGGTTTGCGTTCCCACATGGTGCAGCCAAGCGCCGTCAACCTTCATGCTTTCAACCTTTCGGCCAAGCTGAACAACATCCGCGCTGTGGCACCCCAAATGTAGTAGGGGCCGTAAGGCACAGTATAGTAGCGCCGCATACTGCCCTGCCAAAACCGCGCCTCTACCCGAAAATTGGCGGGGTTTGTGATGAAATCCAGCGGCGCCGAGAACACCTCTTCCACTTCGCCCCTCTCGGGGATGGGGCTAAAGGGGGCTGTGATCTGCGCCAGAATAGGCTGGACGGTAAAGCCCGTCACGGTTTCATGGCTTGGCAAGCTGCCCACAACCTGCACCAGACCTGTCGGCAGCCCCACCTCCTCATGTGCTTCGCGGAGGGCGGCGGCGGTGGGGCTTGCATCCGACAGTTCCACCTTGCCACCCGGAAAAGAGATCTGACCCGGGTGATGCTTGAGGTGCGAAGCGCGTTTGGTCAGCAAAACACGCGGTCCGTCGGGAAATTCTTGCACGGCGATCAAGACGGCCGCCGCGCGCAGGATCCGCCCCGGTGGCAAAACTGTTCCCGGGTTCAGATCAAAATCCGAAGATGCACCGGTTTTGCCAAGCAAAGCACGGCGCAATACATCAGCCTTCATTGGCCTCAACCCCAAGCGTTTTCGGATCGAGCACATAATGCGCCCCGCAGAACTGGCAATCGGCGGTCAGAACTCCGTCCTCCGTTGTCATTTCCGCGATATCCTCGGCACCATAGATCGACAGCGACTGACGCACGCGATCCTCGGAACAGGTGCACCCGAACCGGATGGGCTGGGTGTCAAAGACGCGGGGCTGTTCTTCGTGGAACAGGCGGATCAGCAAATCGGTCGGCGCGACTTGCGGGCCGATCAGCTCCAGCTCCTCTACCGTGTCCAACAGCAGGTTCACGCGATTCCAGTTTTCACCTTCATCGCCATCAACCAGATCGCTATGCGACAGCAGGCCACCGTCACCCGATCCGCCGTTATCGGAGGCATAAGGCGATGCCTTGGGCATCATCTGCAACATCATGCCGCCGGCGCGCCATTGATCCGCCTCTCCCGGAAGGGTGCTTTTGCCGAAGCTAAGCTGAAAGCGGGTCGGCAATTGTTCGGATTGGGCAAAATAAGTCTCGGCGCAATCCGAAAGCGAGGTGCCCGCGATCGGCGTGATGCCCTGATATGGCACCATGCCCTCTCCTTGATCAATCAGAATGGCAAAGAAGCCCTCACCGATCAGGGAAAAAGGGTCCACGTCGGTCAAATCCGCCTCTGGATCGAAACTGGCATAGGCGCGCAGACGGGCAGGTTCGCCGTCTTCTGTCGGGCCGTAATAATCGGTTGCGATCAAGCTAACCGGGCCATTGCCGCGAATTTGCAGCGACAACTTCCAGCGCAATTTTATCATTTGACCGATCAATGCGGTCAAAAGCGTGGCTTCGGCGACAAGCGCCTCTACCGCAGCCGGATATTCATGTTGTTTCAGCACAGAATCCAACGTGCCATCCAGCCGCACAACGCGGCCCCGGACGTCAGAGTGATCAAGCTGAAATGGTAGGACTGTGTCGTCCCAAGCAATTTTTGTTCCGATGGTCATGGGGTTCCCTTGGCAAGCCAGCCTTGGCATACCGTGAAGATATAGGTACGGCAACCAAAGGACCAAGGGCAAAACGATGATCAAATGCTATGGCGGGGCGCCAAAACCCGAAAAACACTATATCCGGCGACCCGGAGCCTATGCAATTTTGCTGCGCGATGGGGAAATGCTTGTCACCCGTCAAGCGGCGCCTGTGCCGGAAATCCAGCTTCCGGGCGGTGGAATCGACAAGGGCGAACACCCGATCACGGCTTTGCACCGCGAAGTGATGGAGGAAACCGGCTGGCGGATGGCGCTTTTGTTTCGCTTTGGGACCTTCCGGCGGTTCACCTTTATGCCGGAATACGACATCTGGGCCGAAAAGGTCTGCACCATTTACGTTGGCCGCCCCACCCTGCGCATGTCAGATCCGACAGAACCGGGGCATGAGGCGCTTTGGTTGCAGCCGCAATTGGCCGCTGACGCGCTTGGAAACCCTGGCGACCGCGCAATGCTGAAACGCTTTCTCAGCAAAACTTGCGATAGTCGGCAATGATCCCGTCTATGCTGTCGTAATAATACAGCTTTGATTGATATACCAAGACGCCCGAGTCGCAATAATCGCGGATCGTGCTTTCGGAATGCGAAATCATGATGACACGGGCATCCCGGATTTTATCATGCAGCGCGGCCGAGCTTTTCTTTTTGAACCGGCGGTCGCCAACTGCGGTGATTTCGTCAATCAGATAGCACTCGAAATTAACAGCAAGCGAGAGCCCGAAGGCCAGACGCGCCTTCATCCCACTGGAATAGGTAGAGATCGGCAGGTCGATGGATTTGCCCAATTCGGCAAATTCCTGGACATCCTCTAGCACACGGTGCGGATCTTCGCCGTAGATACGGGCCACAAAGCGCACGTTTTCAACGCCCGTCATCAAACCGTTAAAACCCGATGCAAACCCAAGCGGCCAGCTTACTTTTTCGTCACAGCTCACCACACCCGAGGTGGGCAATTCGATGCCTGCCATCATCCGCATGATGGTCGACTTCCCAGCGCCATTATGCCCCATGATCGCAATGTTCTTGCCCGATTCAAATGCAAAGGAAGCCTCGTCCAGAATAACCTTCCGAACGTTTTTGACGTTATAAATCTTGGTGACGGTATCAAATTCTATCATGCTCAGGCTCGCTGCTTGCGGGTCATGCGTTCCCAGAACAAACCCAACAAGACCGCAATAGTGGCAACAGAAAGCGGGTATCCAATATTCAGCACATCACTTTCATAGTTCGGATAATACCCTTCGCGGGTCCATTCCACGAGATGCAAAATCGGGTTCCACTTGATCACTGCAATCGCCTGCGGCGGCAGGTTTGACGGGATGTAAAACACGCCGGACAGAAAAAACAACGGGCGGCCAAGGATCTTCTCGATATGCTGCCAAACCTGATTTCGCTGATACATGATGGCATTTATCGTCCCTATACCAAAGCCCAGAAAACAGGTGCTTAGAAACGCGAGGATCAGCTTGTCAGGATGGGCGGGCAGTTGCGCCAACCCAAGGCCGATAAGCCCGCCATAAAAGATCGTATTTATAATCACAAAGGTACAGGCAATCAGGACCCAACGCGCAAAGAGCGTGTCCGTTTCCTTGATCATCGGATATGTCAGCAGCGCCTTGTTGGATGTAAAAGCCCGCATAAGGGAAACGCTGGTTTTATTGTAAAGTTCGAGTGTCAGAATGGCCGTCGAAAAGAAAAGCGCAAGCGACGCGCCATAGGGCGACTGTCGCCCCGCGATGAAAAACAGGAACACCATAAAAGAGATCGAAACAAGCGGCTGTATGATCGCCCACAAATACCCCATGTGCGACGAACCAAAAGTCATTCTGGTTTCTCGCAAAACAAGGGCCACGATAACCCGTATCTGTGTGATGATCAGGTTCATCCTAGCGAAGGTGGTCGCGAACGGCAAAGACAACAAGGGAACCTATCCCCCAAATCGCAAAGGCCAGCGCTGCAACCAGCAAGCTATCGCGGATACGGTACGGATAGACCGCATCATCGGGTTTGAAGGGCCGTGCGAAAACGGCCAAATAGCGCTGCTGGCGCCCTGCATCCATGCGCGCACTTTCAAGCGATGATAGCGCCGAAGCATAGCGTTGCTGTGCGAAAGTTTGCTCGATGCTCAGCCCTTCGAACTTGCTAAGGGCATCTGCCGAAACGGCCCCGCTTTTCGTTGTTTCACTCGATCCCATCGCCGCGCGCCGCTGATCTATTTGCTCTTGCAGTGCTTCTGCCTGCAAAACCAATTGCCGGAGCACCAAGGCGCTTGGGTCAACCGAGGCGCGCAAAATCTGAATCCGCGCGTTCAGATCTGCCAGCTGCGTATCCAGCCGCGCGATCAGCTCTGCATCAAGCTGGGCGTTTACAGTCGGGTTAAAGGATCCGCTAGAGGAACGCAGTTCACGCAGGGCGATCTGCGCCGCAAAAAGCCGACCTTCCGCAAGCTCAACTTCATTTGTTGCAAAGCGTAGCGAGTCAAGCCGCGCCTTTTCGGAAAGCTCGTTAATCAGGTCATCCGCAGCACTCAGGACCGCCTCTGCCAGCTTGTGCGCCATCTCGGGATCAAATGCCTGCACCTCGAATGACACAATGCCGGCCGTGCTGTCGTAGGTGGTCGTAATCCGGCGCTGCCAGTATTCGACAAAATCCTCAAACGGGACGCCTTTGGGAAACCGTGAAATGAAATCGATATCGGGGTTGGAGAAATGCTCTTGCAGCTGCAACTCGCTATCAAGCGCGCGCAACAGATCCGGGCTAAGCATATATTTGCGGATGATATAGCTGTCAGACGTGGTGGACCCGGTTGAGGCCAACCCTGTGAACGAGCTTACAAGGTCGGATGGCCCACCGCTTTCAAGGCCGCGCACCACAAAGCTGGCACCTGCGGCATAACGATCGCTGGCAAGAAAAGTGTAATACACCCCCCCAAACAAGGCCGGCACAACAAAGAGCAGGATGAAAGACAAGGCTAGCCTTCGCTTGCCTTTCTTTTCCCGCCCGACCTGACGCGGCATCTTTTGAACGCCCGAAGGCCCTGAACGGGGCTTGGCGGCAGGCTTTTCAGCGCTGGGGGTTGCTTCCTCACTCATCAGGATTCGCTCTTTCAGTCAGCTGTTTTTGCGCATTTTCGCCCAACAAGGCTTGCACCGTCTCAACGAAGGCCTCGCCCGGTGGCCGACCATAATCGCCAAAGGCATATTTCTGCATTTCTAGGCGCTTGGCGCGCATCGGATCATCTGTATTGGCCGCGGTCAATATTTCAGTCAGGTTTTCCAGCTTTGCATCCACCAGATAGGCAGCACCCAAAGACGGATATCGCCATGCATTTTCAGATGTATAGAGCTCTGGCAAGACCACAATCAACGGTTTACCGGAAAACAGAAAATCAATCATAACAGAGGAGATATCCGTGATCAGCGTATCGACCTCGTTATAGATATCAAATGGCTCGCTTGCCTGATCGGCAAACCGGCCATGCGGCCCCAGCGCGGCGGTAATTGCCGCCTTATAGCGCGCCCAATCGGGGTCTTTGTAGGAAAGCGGATGCGGCTTGAATACTATTTTGGCGTTGGGTGTGGTTTCGCGGATACCCTCAATAACCCGCGCAGCCCGGTCCAGAGATGAGAATTGGCTATCCTCATAAAATCCGCGCCATGTCGGCATATAGCCAATGATCGGGGCTGTCCCATCATGCACCCTATCCGGACCTGACTTGATCGCGGCAAACTGTGGCCGCCCGACAATACGAAAGCGCTCTTCGGGGATAATGACACCGTTGTCGCGGTAACGATCAACCGCCATTTGGCCTGCGACAAACACAAAATCGTAAATTTTGGTCAGTACTGAATAGGATGGGGGTTCATCGCTATCGCCATGCAGCAGTTGCACGTGCAAGACCTGCGGATTAGCTGCAATCATTGCCCGGTTTTTCTGTGCGTTATTGGCATAGAATACCAACTTTGTCGGTGGGGGCAAAACTCCGCCAAAAAGCGATGCATCGTTCACCAGAATCGCGGGAGGCATATCATCACCCCCGAAAAATGCGCGGTGATGCACCTCGCTCAGGACGGCAAGCCAAGGGCGGCCCAAAGAATCCAAAGATGCTTTCCACATTTGAAGGTGTTGTGGCTCTGCAAGGTCTATTCCGGAAAAGAAAAAGGCGATCTCGGCCTGCTTAATCTCGGGTGCTTTCACTGCGTCAAATAGCAGCCCCAATTGGCTGCTTTGCGCATGCTGCCTGAACAACGCGAAAAGGCTGTATCGAATGCCGATATAAGCAACCGTCAAAAGAAGTAAGGCCCAACTGCCCCCAAGCACGACAATACCCAGCAACGCAATCAGAGTGAGCCCCGCCACGCCAAGCCGCAAGCGTGTATCCGTAGACGACAAGGCAACACACCCCGCCGGGCCAGAGGCCACGCGAGCCGCATCTGCGGCCATGACCTCTTGGCGGTGAAACCAAGCCGACGCACCAATGACGATGGCGACGCAAAAGCCAAATACGATCAAATCAGCCATTCTGATCACCTTTCACAGCTTCTGGCGTATCCAAGCTTTGGATAAATGCGCCAAGTGTCGCGTAGACCGGTATTGCGGTCCCACGCAAGGATAGGCGCGTCTCTGCCAGCGGATCGCCGGATCTTATCCGTCCCAGCATAGCCGCCGGACCCTCAAGATCATAGTAACCGGCGGGTGCCACCCCCGAACCCAGCCAGACAAGCGGCTTTTGCGCCTCGATCAGGGCGTCATAAGCGTTGATGCTATGGGTGCAGAATATTTCGCAGCTATTGGCCGCAAAGGCAAAATTGCCAATATTTTCGGTTAACCTGCGCGACAGCCCTTTATCGGCTTTCCACGCAGAAATGGCGCGGGCAAGCCGGTAAAGCGATGCCGATTTTGCCCCTGCTTCTGATGAATAGGTGATGGTAACATGCACATCATCCATCGTCTTCAGGCTGTTCAGCAACTCTAGAGTTTGGCCGATAACACCGAAGCTATCGTCACCAAAGGCCGATGGCTGGACAAAGATACCGACCGTTGGCTCTGTCGAAATGTGTCCGTGCTGGCAATTGATGGTGCGGGCGGCGGCGCCTGCAACGACAATCTTCTCTCGAACGCCCGCGCTGGAACTTTTGATCCAAGTTCTGGCCAAATCGGTGCTTGGTGCAACGATCCAGTCATAGATCTGAAAGCTCTGTGGTAGCTTAGTCGCATTCAAAATTGGTCCGGAAGCGATAAGGACATGATTATACTGTTGAAATCTAGTGGCATGACCGTTTCTAATGGCGTCATTGACGTATAAAAATGTTCTTAATCCTTCGGCAGTATAACTGCTCATATCCATTATGGTCGGGACAAAACTAATGACGTCCGGCGCCGCCTTTGTGATCGGTGCAACCGCTTTTGCCTCACGCGCAAAGACAGCAAGCGCAACGCCCTCTTTCTTTAGCTTCGTCACCAATGCGGTGGAGCTGCCATAGGCCTTGGCTTTAGGATCGCTGATGTAATGTGCCACGGTGATGCCGGACGCATTTATTTTTGCCGTTGCAAGCGTGGACACGACCGTTTTTGTATCCGTCAACCGGCTATTCAACTTGCGCCAGCTTGCATATCCGATCACCGCGCCCCCGACTGCCAGCACAAGGCAGAAAATCGTAGCCGTGCTTAAGGGGATATAAAACAGGCTATCACGCCCCAATTGCAAAACGGTTTGACAGGCAACCATAAGCGAAAAAGCCGCTACCCCGACACGCAAGGAGTAGATGCTCTTCTTGGCCAGTGTAAGATCGGTACCACCTTTTGCGTGCTGCCAAACCTCTTCATTCACGCTCAACCGTTGCGCTTCAAGATCAAGCAGACGTAGCGCGGCAAAGTGCAGCGCCACAGTCAGCGCAAATACCAAACCCATCATGGAACCAGCCAGAAGAACGCCGTAAAACCAACCTATCTGTAGCCAGAACAAAAACGCGACAATGGGAAGCGGAGCCTCAATATACCGCAGTTTTTCAATGGGCGCGCCAAAGAGTGTTCGCAAAACCTTGGCAGGCAGCGCCAAAAGCGTATGCAGCAAGATAGCCTCGACAACGATCAAAACTGCCACGCCATATTGCGCAAGAAACGCAAGAGACCGACTGGAGACCTCGGTAAGGCTCATCTGGATCATACTGTCAAAAGCGCTTGGCAGGGCCTGCAAGATCAAGCTTGCGACCGCGAGAATAGCAAGGCTTAGGGTGAAGATGATCAGTTTCATTGCTCGCCTCTTTGAGTATTGCGCCAGAACGGGTTTTGACGGACGTAATCAATCAACCAGGCGCGGCGTTCAGGGCCCGTCATATTTTGCAAAGACGGATCATGCCAACCAAAGGAAAGCTCCCTGTGGCATGTGTCTATATGCTCTGCATCGTCGTTATAGGCCAAGGCTTTTTTGGCCATATCGTCACCGGGTATGATTGCTTTATGGCTGTAGACCTTCGTCAACCCATCAGGAAACGCCTGACCCCGCGACATTACCATATGAGGCACTCTTTGCTTGAGAAAGATGGCCTCCATTCCGGAAATATCGCAAACGCCCATCCGGACCTTTACCGGCTGGGCATCGCTGACATCCACCTTTTGCACGCCCGTTAGTGTCATACGACACAGAAGCTTCAGCGGGATATTGGCGTCGGACAAAGCAAGCTGTACCGAAAACCCGTCCGCGACCAAACCGCGGACACCCTCAATGAATTTCCGAAACATGCCGCGCCTGAGTAGGCCAAGATAGGGGTGCGGCTTGATGACAATCGCTTGGGTGCCCAAGGCTCTGGAAATCTGTCTACAAGCCTCAAACCCGCTTAGATCCGTGATCGAGCTGAAGTTATTAGTTTGATTTCCGTAACCTTCCCAAGTCGGGCAATACAGCACCGCGCCATCCTCGGTGGAGTCTGCAGGCTGGATCCATTGCTGAGCTTGAACAAAACTGTCGCCCATCATAATCAGACGACCGCGATCAACATCGTCCTTTGTGAAAATGCGATTGCTTATATAGCGATCGCGCCCAAGGGGTCCGGCCACACAAATGTAATCATAAAGGCGCGCCGTAGGCCTGTTGGACGCAAACTTGTTGCTTTCGCCATGTAGCGTCAAGACATGATGAACGTCCCGGTTTGTCACAGCAGTCATGTTGGACAAGGAATTGAATGGGTAAAATAAAACCGCATCATCGGCCAACGGCAAATTGCCGGGCCTAACCTTGTGGATGATCAAATCCTTGGGCAGGGAAAACAGTGCGGTTTGTGCTGCAATGACCTTGCGGCGGCGCATCAATATCGGTGTTTCCGATGCGCCGAATATCCCGTCATCAAAATAAGGGCGGATCTGTCGCAAAGCCAAAATAATCGGGCTATCAAGATAGATCGCCTGCTTCAGTCCTGCCATTTAATTCTGCTCCGCAGCTCAAGACCCGTCAAAAGCCTGTTTTAGTTGATACGAAGATCAACTGTTATTCGCCCTAATACAGATATTGATCAGGTCCGGACAACAAGGTTTTGACTTTTGAGCAACTGCCCAAGCGGCGAAATCATCAGTTTTATGACAGAAGCCACCTCATCCGGTTGCATGATCGTGTTTGGATCCTCATCAGGGGCAAGCGTTTTGCGCAGGTCGGTCGCACAGCGGCCGGGCGACAGGCAAATGACGTCGATGCCATAGGGTTTCAACTCTTCGCGCAACACTTCTGACATGCTGATCACGGCCGCCTTTGAGGCAGAATAAGTTAACCAGCCACTCCGACCACCGATGCCGGCCGTCGATGCAATGTTGATCAGATGCGTCAAAGGGTGGTTGTGCCGCAATGCACCCTGAATCAACTGAAACGGGCTATAAACGTTGACCTGCATGGTTTTTTGAAAGTCAGCGAGCTCTGCCTCGTTTATCGATGCTGGGCGCGTGAAACCCGCATTGTTCACCATCGTGGTCAGTCTGATCTTCTGGCTGTCCAACACCCCAAACACATGATCAGCCGCTGCTGGGTCCGACAGATCCGCCTCCAGCTTCACAACCTCACAGTCCGGATTGATCGAGGCGACATAGTCGCAGCCGTCAGATAGCTCTTGGGATGGCCGCGCCAACATCACGATTTTTGAAAAGCCGCTTTCCGGTAGGGCGAGTGACTTTGCCGTCTCAAGGCCGATCCCCCTGGAAGCGCCCGTGATCATGACAGCTTTTTGCGGGTGTGTTGCTGTTCCGATCATGTTTTTTTGCTCTTCATTAAGTTCTCCGCGATAGTGAAATCTTCCCGTGATGTGACCTTCAAATTTCGACTTGAACCGATTAACGCGTGCACTTTGGCCTCCGTCATTTTGGTAACCATAACAGAATCTTCTGTGTAGGCCTTGCCCGCAGCAAGTGCGGCATGATGTGCTTCAATCAGGCTTTCGCGATTGAATTTTTGGGGAAGCTGAACGTCAAAGACCTTTGCCCGCGACACGCCCTTCACAACCATCTTGGTTTTGAGATCGATCTTGCACATAGAGAAAGGAATGTCGTGGAAATAGCCCGCGTTCCCTTCCAGATCATCCAGCAACGTCTGGTACATCTCTCGCGTAACAAAAGGCCGCGCCGTCTCGTGCAGCAGAATGGTGTCATACTGCGCCGCTTGCGCCAGAATGAACGAACTCTCTTGTCTGGTCTTGCCGCAATCAAGCACTTTGAACGGCTTGCCACCACAATAATTGGCCATAATCTCGTGCGTTCTGTCGTGGAACTCTTTTGGGGCATTGACCAGAATTTCAGAGATGGCGTCTATTTTTGTTGCGGCAATTACCGCGTAAGCCATCATCGGGTGACCACATAATTCAAAAAACTGCTTTGGCTCGTGATGCTGGGATCGTGCCCCTACGCCACCAGACAACAGCAAAAGAGATGCAGGTTTTTGGGAAAACTCGTTCATAATATCTCCGGTCGATTTAGGGTTTAATTCGCCAAGTCATTTACAGAGCCAGTCGTGCTGACAAATGGGGCGACTATAATCTGTACGAATTTGCGGAATTCACTCGCGGGGGCTGAAGCAACATACACAATGTCTTTGTCTGTCATTTCAACGGATTGGGCGAGAAAGTACGCATTGGGAGTGCTTAGATCGAGTTGATAGATTGTGGGAACCATTCTGGCGCCGGTCAGCTGTTCTGGCAGTGGAATTCTGGCCGCATTCAGCCGTTCCCGCGGTTCAAACCGAAACAAGAAGACCCCACCCTTATCTGCCCGGCTATCGCTCAACCCGCCGACCTTTGCCAAAGCCTCGGCAAGGCTAACGGTTTCTGTCTCGAACATTTGTTGACCGTTCGCGCTGACAGCCCCGAAGGCGGTGAAACTCCGCGGTTTGTGCAGCAGTTGAACTGTATCGCGAGGGACCAGCCAAACATTTTCGGCGTTTGTCTTTACCACGTCATCCAGCCGGATACCGGCTGTCTTGCCCGCACGATTAACGATGACCTCGGTGTCAAAGCTTGCCTGGCTTGGCCCGCCGGACAGCGCAACCGCATCCAGCAACCGCAGCCCGCTTGGCGGCAAATCAAAACGCCCGGCGCTTTTTACATCCCCGACGACAGTAACTGACTGCGCGCCGTTTTCTTTCACAACTACAACAACTTCGGGATCTACCGCTTTGCCCGTCAAAGCCTGCGCAATGCTGCTACGGATTTGCTCAATGCTCTGACCACGCGCCGGCAATGTCCCGACATAAGGCAAATAAATATTGCCCTGACCGTCTACTGTCGCAGCTATTTCGGCACTTCTTGCCGTAGGGGTTGAAAAAAGCCCGTCTGGCGAGGCTTCCCAAATCTGAATGCCGAGGACGTCACCAATTCCAATACGTACCGCCCCAGGCTGGCGAGGCCCACGCGGCAACGCCGAACTAAAGGCCCGGCGTGGTATTTTACCCATTGCGCCCACAATTTGCGGCGTCAAATTGACGACCGCATATTGCGAATCTTGCACAGCCTCTTGACCAGCCGCCAATTCAACGATTTTGGACTTGCTCGGCCCCTGCCCAGGCAGCGATGCGCAACCAATCAGCATCAGCGCCAAAGCCAAGGACATACCCGAGCGCCCCAAGGCTTTGCCTGAAATTCGAAGGCTCAAAGGCTTCAAACCTATATCTTTCTCAATTCGGCCAGCGCGAAAGGTAAAATGCACAGCTTTGTTTGGGCGGCCTTGCCTAAGTTTCACTTACTATTTATCCTGACTCACGCTTAAGGCGTTTTAAACACCTATATGTACCCATAAAAAAAATTGTGTAAAGGACTCCAGCGGCTACAGCGGCGGAAAGCGCCTGCTTACGCCATTTAGAATCATATAGTTTCAGAAGCCACCCCAACTTATGCGACCGTACTTAAGGTCATTCGGCACGCAGGGCCTTCATAAGCGTGGATATTATTGCTAGCGTGGTAAAATCGCAATGCCGCACGAAGTAAAAATATCGGCCAAACCGCAGAGGTCCCACCTTTGCAATGGCCACAAACCCGTTGCAGGTCCGCAAAACAGGTCTCTGTTTCAATGGAAGCCGGGATAATCGGCTCCCGCATGCACAGACCGAAACCATTGCTCTTGGCTGACTCTGTTGCGCAAATCAGCTGACGAACGGTTCGCGCCTTTCCCCAGACGGATTTACCCCACGGCTTCCGCGACGGGGATGCCAAGGGCGGTGTAGCCGTTCAGGATCGCAACGCGCACTTGAACCTCGGCGACCAGGCGGTCGAAGTCGCGCGCCATCAGGCTCTGGCCCAGCAGTTTCATGCAATGCATCCGCTGCCCGGCAGGGTTATGCGAAGCATGAGCCCGAAAGGGTTTGTCTAGACGCGGCTCCGGCGGAGGTATCCGCTCCAGTTTCGCCAGAGCGCCCGACCCAGATATCTTGATGCGCGGAGTGCGTCGTTCCTGGCCATGGCCCCGGCAGTGGTTGGCTTCCATGGCCGGGCATTTTTGCGTGGGGGGATGACCGCAGCCGATCTGCCGATCTGCCGATCTGCTGATCGCGTGGGATCTGGTTGAGCAGATAGGGCAACATCGGTGCATCACCGGTATTGCTGCCCGTGATCTCAACCGCTCTGGCTTCCGGCGTTTGCTCATCGATACCCCCTCTCGGCAGATTGCTTTGCAATCGCCTACCGGGCAGTGGATGTGGATCCTGCGCCAGACGCGTCGCTTGGGGCCGCCGTGCTTGCGGGCGTTCCATTCGCCTTCACCCTCGACCTTGATGCCTGAGAGGGCAGTGGTCAGGCACGTCTGGATGGCAGCGTCACTAAATGTCCGCGACCTGCCCCGCTTGCCGGAAGGTTCGGCATCCCAGTTCATCTCGGGATAGAACCAGCCTTACGGCGATTACACGTAATCTGCCGAGAGGGGGCATTGATGAGCAAACGTTAGAAATCAGAGCAGTCGAGATCACGAGCAGCAATACCGGTGATGCACCGATGTTACCTCATCTGCTCAACCAGATCCCACGCGATCAGCAGATCGGCAGCGTAACTGCGGATGGTGCATACGACACGCGCCGATGCCATAACGGCATCGCCGAGCGCGGTGCGGCTGCGGTGATACCGCCACGCAAAAATGCCCGGCCATGGAAGCCAACCACTGCCGGGGCCATGGCCAGGAACGACGCACTCCGCGCATCAAGATATCTGGGTCGGGCACTCTGGCGAAACTGGAGCGGATACCTCCGCCGGAGCCGCGTCGAGACAAGCCCTTTCGGGCTCATGCTTCGCATAACCCTGCCGGGCAGCGGATGCATTGCATGAAACTGCTGGGCCAGAGCCTGATGGCGCGCGACTTCGACCGCCAGGTCGCCGAGGTTCAAGTGCGCGTTGCGATCCTGAACGGCCACACCGCCCTTGGCATCCCTATCACGGAAGCCGTGGGGTAAATCCGTCTGGGGAAAGGCGCGAACCGTTCGTCAGCTGATTTGAGCAACAGAGTCCCTTCTGAGACCAATCCGCCTCTTCATCACAGCAGGACAAGTCAGATACTGGTGCAGCCGCCTTAATGAATGGTCAGCCGACCGCCGAATGGCTTCTCGCTGATCGAGGGTATGATGCTGATTGGTTCCGTGAATCCCTTGTAGGCAAGGGCACAACGCCCTGCATCCCCGGTCGCAAGTCGCGTAGTAAGCCCGTCAAGTACGACAAGCGCCGCTACAAACGACGTAACCGCCTTCTCGCGCATGCAAACATGCGCTGCCAGGTAACACATTGAGAGGATGTTCGGCAGGCTCAAGGATTGGCGACGCATCTCAACCCGCTACGACAGATCCCCAACCGTCTTCCTCTCAGCAATTGCTCGCGCCGCAGCCGTTATCTTTTGGTTATGAGATGCCGTAACGGGGCCTGCGTTGCACACTGCCTGTTACCGCTTGCAAGATCAGGGGCAATTTGTCGACCATCCCGTATTGGATCCACATAGAGGGCACAGGATGAGACTGTTTGTTGGGTTGGATGTATCGCTGGCAAAGACCGCAATTTGCGTGATCAGCGAGCATGGCAAGATCGTGAAAGAAGCGCAGGTCGCCAGTGAACCTGAAGAATTGGTGCGTTGGGCCCGCGAACAGGACGGCACTATTGCCGCCATTGGGCTCGAGGCTGGCCCATTGTCGCAATGGTTGCACCGTGGGCTGACGTTAGCAGGTCTGGATGTCATCCTAATGGAAACCCGCCAGGTAAAAAGCGCCCTGAAGGCGATGCCAATCAAGACGGACCGGCGGGATGCCGAGGGCATTGCGCGCCTGCTTCACCTTGGCTGGTTCCGGCCCGTTCACTGCAAATCCGTCTCGGCGCAAGAAGTTCGTGCCGTGCTCGGTGCCCGAAAGGCCATCCAGCAAGGTATGATCGCCCTGGAAATGTCTATGCGTGGGCTGTTGCGGAACTTTGGGTTGAAAGTTGGTGCCATCTCTCGGGGCAGGTATGACCACCGGATCCGCGAACTGGCGGACGGCAATTCGATGCTGGAGGCCGCGACAGGCCCTATGCTTCGGGCGCGTGCGTCCCTTCGACAAGAGCTGGCGGTATTGGAACGCCTTGTCCGCCAGATGGCTCAGGATGCCCCTGTATGTCGTCGACTTATGTCGATGCCCCCTCTCGGGCCATTGCTTTGCAATGCCCTGCCGGGCAGCGGGAGTGGGAGCTGTTGTCGCGCTAACCTACAGATCAGCCGTCGATGACCCCACCCGGTTCACATCTCCCAAGAATGTTGGCCCGTGGGTCGGCATGACGCCATCACGCAACCAGTCGGGCGAACGCGATGTCTCAGGCGGCATCACCAAGGCAGGTGATGTCAACCTGCGCCGCGCGCTATGTCAGGCTGCGACCGTGATGTTGCACCGCGGGCGTTCGACCTGGCTGAGAACATGGGCAGCGCAAGTCTCCCGCCGCAGAGGTGGTAAGCGCGCCATGGTCGCGCTAGCCCGGCGTATCGGGGTGATCCTGCACCGGATGTGGGTTGATGACACCGATTTCCGACCACACACTGCCGTGCCCCATGCCACCTGACGGATTGTATTCCCAACCGATGCCTGCCTGACCGCAGGCCTTCGAGGTTCCCCCAGAGGCGTGGTTCCGATAATGCCGTGCTCCGGACTGTTGCCGACCAACATTGAGCACACCTATGAGATGGGCACATCGGAATTGCATTTGAACCAGCACGATGTTGGCAGCCATCGCGCTGCCCACGGGTCGAAGCATGCACCCGGGATGATCTCCGACGAAGGCCGCGGCGAAAGCAGAACGGCTCAGAAAGCAACTGTCATCAAATCTGCAACTATGCGGTCGGATGCGTATGTCAAAAAGCACTTGACGGAGACGTCCCCGTTACCGAAGGCTGGAGCCTAAAAAGCACCGCGTAGAGGATCACCGATTTTGGGTAGTGGTTTCCTTTGAAATCAATTGTCACAGTTGATTGCTCGCCTTCAAGTGTAAAGGCATGCTGCTAGCACAATCGAACCGCTACGACCAACAGCGAAAACTTTGCGACAGAACCAAACAAGTCTGGTCTTCCCTGAATCTGGCAGTGTCGAATACACGGACCCATGGAAGCGGCTGGCCCGTGAGAATTGCAACTGGGATCACGGCAAGATTGCAGACGCCTTCCGTTCGTTCTGCACACAAACGGCGTTGTTGCAGAACTCTGTCTGTGGACGATTCACACTGTGAATCCAAGTGGTTATACAGGCTGCATGAGCAAGCCATCACCCGCCCGCTACCGCACCACGGACTGGTCCAGCTACACCGCGTCATTAAAGAAGCGCGGGTCGTTGCTGATCTGGCTAGACAAGGAGATGACTTGGCTCGCGCCGCATGACGGGAGCCCCGGCCGCCCTGCGGTGTTCTCTGATGCCGCGATCCAGTTCTGCTTGACGATCAAGGTCCTGTTCAAATTGCCACTGAGGCAGACGACAGGGATGGTTGCAAGCCTACTGAAGATGGCGGACCTGAACTGGGCCGTTCCGGATTACACGACGCTGTGCCGCAGACAGAAGACGCTCGCAGTCCAGATCCCGTATCGCCGCGCTGAAGGTCCCTTGAACCTGCTCGTTGACAGTACCGGGATCAGGTTCCTCGGCGATGGCGAGTGGCAGGCGCGCAAGCATGGCGTTCAGGGCCGTCGTCAATCGTTGCCCGGCAACGGTTTTCCTGCAAACCGTGAGAGGGGGCGTAAGGTGCCTCTGGCCATGGACACGGCCACTTCGGACATCCGGGCGGTGGAGTTCACCCCCAGCAGAGATGGCGACAGCCCGGTCTTGCCGGAGTTGCTCGACCAGATCCCCGAGGGCGAAGTGATCGGCACGGTGACCGCAGATGGCGCCTATGACACCCGCCGCTGCCACACGGCCATCATCGACCGCCAGGCCACGCCGATCATCCCCATCCGCAAGAATGGGCGGCCGTGGAAAGAGGATTGCCCGGCGGCGATTGCGAGAAACGATACCCTGCGGGCCACTCGGCACTACGGCAGGGCGTTCTGGAAGCGCTGGACCGGATATCACGCACGAAGTCGGATCGAGGCAAAGATGCGGTGCCTCAAGGCCTTTGGGGAGCGGATCGCCGCGAGAGACCCAGACCGGCAAACTGCCGAAATCCAAGTCCGCATCGCCCTCATAAACCGCTTCAACGCACGCGGCACCGCCGAGATCGTTCGCGTGGCCTGAAGCCAACGGGGAAAGGGGAAGTCATGCCCTTAGGCTGCAGTTGCGCAACAATGCCCACCCAAAAGCATATCACACTGGGCGCAAAGAACATCGAAACGGTATTTGTGGATTTCTGCAAAAGCCAGATCCGGATATAATTTGACCGTCCGACAAACGGTGATTTTGAGAGGGTTGCTAAAGCGCTGCGAATGGCCGGTTAGAGCCCACAACCTACCGTTTGCAAAGCTCGACCATCGTTTTGTCGCTGGAAGCCCGCAACAGAAGATAGAGTGCTTTAATGCCTATCAGCGACTTTATCACCCGCTTCGAACCGATGCTGTAAACGGGATGGGGATGAAGGTGGCAATAAATTGGGATGTATACTTTACATCCACCTTATGCCCAAATGTCCTTGACCAGTATAAGCCGTGCGTGAAAAATTGAACCTTTAAACGCTAACTATGCGTATTATATTTTTTCGGTGGAGTGGCTTTAATGAAGATCAGATCACTAATTGGAATGACATGCCTGGCACTCGGGCTGGCGTCACCGAGCTTTGCCGCGTATTATGATGTTGGTTTCAGCTTAAAAGGCTACACTGCGCCCTAGTACGTGATGGGCACACTTACCTTTTCGTCGGTAGCCGACGGAGAACAGCCGATTTATGCGCTTTCGGACGCCATAACCGGGAGGCGCTGGGAGTATGTTTCAGGGACCTTCACTTTCCATAATGGACAAGTCACCTCGGCCAGTTTTTCCGCAGATCTACCTTTCGGGATGTCGTACTACTCTTTTTCTGGCGACAACAACACCGCGAGATTTACCATTTGGGAACTTCACGAGCCCTGGAATGACAGTGATTGGCTAGTGGGAGGAGAGGTCAGGGGTCCTATCCATTTTGACGTTCCAATCGCCCCTGTTCCACTTCCGGCCTCTTTACCTCTCCTGTTGGTGGGACTGGCGGGATTTGTTGGCCTTCGCCACAAGAGAAAGCAAACCGAGCAGGTTTAAGATCACCTGCGCGTCGTGTTGCAACGTGACCCGATGGCCTTCTGGGGTGCGATAGGCAGGTTCACTCGTAGCGAAGCTGTCAAACTTCACATCATAGGTCGGCGAGGTCGGTTTACTCATGCAGGGAAGCTACCACACTGGTTTCACGACATGAATCCCTCAACCCCTTTGTGCAACAGTGCCCTCTTGGCTCAATCCCTCTATCGACTGATTTTCTATTAAATTACCTGAGTGCCCATTTTTCAAATGTCTGCACCAGAAAGTTGCCGAGCTGCAAATGGGCAGCCTCAATCCTTCAAACGAAATAACGCGCCGGAAACATCATCGGGGAAATCTTCTCCGCCAAAATAGGATGCAAGATCCCAAACAAGCGCTTCGAGCAGGGCCGGATTCGTCATATCCTTGTTTGCCTGCAAAATACGCGTCAAGCCCTCCTCTCCCAGCTCCACCCCCTCGGGCGAAGGGCACTCTGTCACCCCGTCAGAGACCAGAAAAAGCCGATCCCCCGGGAAAAGCTGCGCCTCCACACGTTCGAATTCTGCGTCCTGGATCAGGCCAATCGGCATGCCACCTTCACCGATATAATCAACCGCGCCTGACTTTCGAATCACCGCAGGGTGTGGGTGCCCCGCTTGAACCAACTGCACCCGCCCCGAAAACAAATCGATATCGGCGTAGGCAAGTGTGAAGTATTGCTCAACCTGGATATCTTCGAACATCATTCGGTTCAGCCGCGCCGCGACCTCTTCTGGTGGATGGGCATCTCGTTCACCTTGGGAATTGAGTGTCAGGGCAACGTTATGATCCGGCGTCGAACCGGTCAAAAGCCCCGCAAGCCGCGCCGTCATCATGGCCGAGGCAACCCCATGCCCCGAAACATCCACCGAATAAACACCGATTCGCTGGGGATTAATCTCAAAAAAACCGACTAAATCACCACCAACATGGCCCGAAGGGCGCAGAAGGGCCGACACCTCCCCCTTGCCGAAATCCCGAAATCGTTCTCGGATCAAGGTTTGTTGCAGCTTTCTTGCCTCGATCAGATCCCGATCCAGCGAATCATAAAGGTTTTGCAGCTCGTTCAGCGTTGCCCCGACAAGCCGGTTCTTTTCCATCAGCTCCGCTTGCATACCAATAATACGTTCGCCCGCGCGAAAACGGGCGCGCAACTCATCCGAGTTTACGGGTTTCGCCAGAAAATCATCCGCACCGCAGTCCAAACCATCCGCAATCTCTGCCTTTTCCGACTTGGAGGTAAGCAGGATGAAATATCCGTAGTTCTCACGTGGTAGCTTCTTGAATTCCCTGCAAAATTCCAGACCATTCATTCCGGGCATCATCCAGTCGCTCAACACGATATCAAAATCCGTTTCACAACAAAGCGCCAAAGCAGACAGGCCACTATCCGCCTCTGTCACGCGATACCCCGCGCGCGCCAGAACCATTGCCAAGATACGTCGTTGGGCACGGCTGTCATCAGCAACCAACACATGCAACTTTGGCGCACTGGACAGCACTAAACCTTCCCCTGAATCCTTTGGCAAAACTGTCGACACAGCATTTCCTTTGCTACTAGTTCCTTCGGATATGCAGACAAAACCTTAAGGGCCGGTGAAGCCTAAAATTTGCAGTTCATTGGGCAAGCGGGCTTACCTGTTGTTAAGTCCTAACCTGCAAACTCGCTGTCGGGTGGCTAATGAGAGTGACGTATTGGGGTAATGATGATTGATTGGGATCGCATAAATGAATTGCGCAATGAAATCGGTGCAGAGGACTTCGCCGAAGTCGTGGAAATGTTTCTCGAAGAGGCCGATGAGGTCGCGGTAACGATAGCGGCAGGCATTGAGCCTGACGCAGTGGAAGCCGCACTTCATTTTCTAAAGGGCAGCGCCCTCAACCTCGGGTTTCAGGAATTGGCGCAGCTTTGCCAGACCGGCGAAAAAGCCGCCGCCAAAGGTGATGCGGCGACGATCGACCTTGGTAAGGTCATCTCTGTTTATGAAGAGTCAAAAACCAGCTTCACGCAGGGTAAGGAAACTTACGCCGCGTGAAGGGTTAGATCAGAAAAGCGGCCAGTGCCTCATCTGCCGTAATATCACGGTAGGCGAAGCCCGCTTTGGTCATCGCAGCAAAAAGCGGCGGGAAGTTCTCGGCGCGGGTCGTTTCAATCCCGATCAGGACAGAGCCAAAATTACGCGCGGATTTCTTAAGGTACTCAAACCGCGCGATATCATCATCCGGGCTAAGCATCATCAAGAACTCTTTCAATGCGCCCGGACGCTGCGGCATGCGCAGGATGAAATACTTTTTCAGCCCCAGGAACTGCTGCGCGCGCTCCTTCACCTCTGGCAAACGTTCAAAATCAAAGTTCCCGCCAGAGGTCACGCAAACCACCGTTTTCCCGGCGATCTGATCGGCGATGCTCGGCAGGACATCAACCGAAAGCGCGCCGGCAGGTTCGAGCACGATGCCTTCGACGTTCAGCATGTCCAGCATTGTCACGCAAATCCGATCCTCGGGCGCAAGATAGACCTGCGACGGCTCGGCCCATTTCAACATCTCATAGGTGCAGGCGCCCAAACGTGCGACAGCCGCGCCATCAACAAATGAATTCACCTCGGCAAGTGTCACCGGCCCACCTGCCGTCAAAGCTGCGGTCAGGCTTGCTCCCCCCAAAGGCTCTACAAAACAAAACCGGGTTTCAGGGGCTTCTTGCCGCAAATACCCCGTCACGCCAGAGGCAAGACCACCACCTCCAACAGGCAAAACAACCAGATCCGGCGCGCGGCCAAGCTGTTCCATAATCTCAACCGCGACACTCGCCTGCCCCTCAATCACATCAGGGTCATCGAAAGGCGACAGAAAATGCGCGCCCTTTTCAGTGCAAAAGCTTTGTGCAGCAGCCAGTGTCTGATCAAAGTAATCGCCTGTCAGAACGATTTCGACACTATCACCGCCAAAAACACGGGTCTTTTCGATTTTCTGCTGCGGCGTGGTAACCGGCATAAAGATCGTTCCGCGCACTCCGTAATGCTTGCACGCATAGGCCACGCCTTGCGCATGATTGCCGGCACTTGCACATACAAATTGCTCTTGCTCGGGGTTGGTCGCACGGACCTTGCGCATCGCATTCACCGCACCACGGATTTTATAGGAGCGCACCGGTGCCAGATCTTCCCGCTTCAGCCAGATATCCGCGCCAAAACGGTCAGAAAGATAGTCATTACGCTGCAACGGCGTCGGATCAAAGAGATCACGCAGGGCGGCAGTGGCAAGGCGGGCGGCTTGGGCAAAATCATGCATAATCCCGATTAGACCCATCCACAGACCAAAGACAAGTTAAACAGCCGCTTTTATGATGTAAATTGTTAACCGCACGCAGGCCCCACCGCTTGCTCTTGCAAGGAATACCCAGTATTTGCAGGAAAATCGTGAAGGAGAAGCCATGTCTGCCGCCACCACATTTGCCCCGAAAAAAGTCGTTCTTGCCTATTCGGGGGGGCTTGATACCTCGATCATCCTGAAATGGTTGCAAACCGAATACGGCTGTGAGGTGATCACCTTCACCGCCGATCTCGGCCAGGGGGAGGAGTTGGAGCCTGCCCGCGCCAAGGCAGAATTGCTGGGCATCAAACCGGAAAACATCCATGTCGAAGATGTTCGCGAAGAATTTGTCCGTGATTTCGTCTTTCCGATGTTCCGCGCAAATGCGCTTTATGAGGGGTTGTATTTGCTTGGCACCTCAATCGCGCGGCCATTGATTTCCAAGCGTCTGGTCGAGCTGGCACATGAACATGGTGCCGATGCAGTTGCGCACGGGGCGACAGGTAAAGGCAACGACCAGGTTCGGTTTGAACTTTCTGCCTATGCGCTGGACCCTTCGATCAAGGTCATCGCGCCATGGCGGGAGTGGGATTTGACCAGCCGCACCAAGCTGATTGAATTTGCCGAGAAAAACCAAATTCCAATTGCCAAGGACAAGCGCGGTGAGGCGCCGTTCTCGGTTGATGCGAACCTTTTGCATACCTCTTCGGAAGGCAAAGCGCTGGAGGATCCGGCGGTTGAAGCGCCCGAATACGTCTATCAGCGTACGGTCGCACCCGAAGATGCCCCAAACACACCGCAATATATCGAGGTGACGTTTGAAAAAGGCGATGCTGTTGCGATTGACGGTGAGGCGATGTCACCGGCCACCATCCTGACCAAGCTGAACGAGCTGGGCGGCAAGCACGGCATCGGGCGGCTCGACTTTGTAGAAAACCGCTTCATCGGCATGAAATCCCGCGGGATCTATGAAACCCCCGGCGGCACCGTTCTGTTGGAGGCCCACCGCGCGATTGAGCAAATCACACTGGATTCGGGCGCAGGCCATCTGAAAGACAGCATCATGCCGCGCTATGCAGAGCTGATCTATAACGGCTTCTGGTTCAGCCCCGAGCGGGAAATGCTGCAGGCGCTGATCGATAAATCCCAAGACCATGTGTCGGGTACGGTTCGCTTGAAGCTTTATAAAGGGATGGCAAGCTGTGTCGGTCGCTGGTCCGATCATTCGCTTTATTCCGAGGCGCATGTGACCTTTGAAGATGACGCCGGCGCATATGACCAAAAAGACGCGGCGGGCTTCATCCGCTTGAATGCGCTGCGTTTGAAATTGATCGCGACCCGGAACGCCAAGTTCAAATAAAGCCGATATTAGGCGTAACCTATTGAAATTAAATAAAACCGCGCAGAACACTGTGCGGTTTTATTATTTCCAATGCTTCACCTTGCCGTGAGATCACGGGCAGGTGCATTGCGCGAAGGGGCAACTCAGGCAAACTGGTTCAAACATTGGAAAAGAGGTCTGCTATGATGAAATGGGTTTTAACTGCGGCGGTGCTGGCAACAACTGTCGGCATGGCGCAGGCAGAGACCGAAAAGGCAATCGTAGCGGGCGGTTGCTTTTGGTGCGTAGAGGCTGATTTTGAATCTGTCGACGGGGTGAAATCGGTTGTGTCGGGTTATACTGGCGGCAGCACTAAAAACCCGACTTATAAAGAGGTAGGTCGCGGCAACACCGGCCATTTTGAAGCCGTCGAGATTACCTTCGACAACGCCAAAATCAGCTATGCCAAGGTGCTGGAAATGTTCCTTCGTTCGGTTGATCCTTTGGATGCAGGCGGGCAGTTTTGTGATCGGGGTGACGTGTACCGCACTGCAATCTTTCCGCTGAATGACACCCAAAAAGCCATTGCCGTTTCGGAAAAAGAAAAGGCAAATCAGGCGCTTGGCCGTGATGTCGTAACGCCTATCCTTGCGGCCCAGACATTCTACATCGCCGAGGACTACCACCAGGATTACTACAAAGGGAGTAACCTTGTGCTGACCCGTGGCGGCCCGAAAAAACAGTCAGAGGCCTATAAATTTTACCGCGAAGGCTGTGGCCGGGATGCGCGCGTGAAAGAAGTTTGGGGCAACGCCGCCCCCTTCGCGCATTAAGGCGCATTTTCTAAAAACGCGTCGACCTCTGCGCGGCTTGGCATCGCAGAGGTCGCGTCGGCTTGGGTAACCTGCAAAGCGCTTGCGGCAACGGCGCGGCGCAAGGCCATTTCCGGGTCAAGCCCCGCATCCAATGCAGCCGCGATCGTACCGGCAAAACAATCGCCGGCGCCCGTGGTATCCACCGCCGTCACGGGAAACGCAGGCGCATGCAGCGGGTCTTTGCCCCAGCGATGCCACTCCGCGCCCTTGCTGCCCTTGGTGATGATAACATCGCAATCGGGCAACGAACCAAAAGCCGCGACCATTTCCTCTGCCTCGCCCTCATTCATCAGCAAAAGAGAGGTAAAGCGAACCACCTCTTTCAATGGCCCCAGCTCAAACGGGGCGGGGGAATAGAGCACGCGCAACCCCATATCAGCGGCCAGCCGAACCGAGGCAGATTGGGCTGAAGTCTCATTTTGCAGTATCAACATATCATCAGGACAAGCAGATTCCAGCACGCGGGCAACATGGCCATCAGGGATATGGCGGTTTGCACCGGGGAACAGAATTATGCTGTTTTCGGCCGACCGATCCACTTGAATGATCGCGTGACCGGTCGGTGTATTGAGCTGCAACACATTGCCAAGATCCACATTATGGCCGCGCAATGCCTCCATCATCCAATCGGAATCCGGGCCGATTGCACCGATGTGAAATACCTTTGCGCCAGCCTTCGCCGCCGCAACCGATTGATTGGCCCCCTTGCCCCCCAGCCCGCGGCTATATTCCAATGCACAAAGCGTTTCGCCGGGACGGACCAAATGCGGCACCTGATAGACGTGATCAATGTTAATCGATCCAAGATTATAAACCGCCATCTGATGCCTTTTCGGGTTTGTTCGGGATGTTTTCGGGGCGGATCGATCCCGCCCCGAAAAACAGATTAGCCAACCTTGCAGGCCGCCAAAACGGCCATGTTCAGGATGTCATTCACCGTAGAGGCACTGCTACAAATCTGGATCGGACGGCTGACGCCGGTCAGGATCGGCCCGATAACGGTTGCCCCTGCCATTTCCTGCATCAGCTTCACCGAGATAGAGGCAGAATGCCGCGCAGGAACCACAAGAATATTCGCAGGCCCCGTCAAACGGCTGAACGGATAATGTGCGGCCGCCTCTCGGTTCAGGGCGACATCAACAGTCATTTCACCTTCGTATTCAAAGTCCACGTTGCGCCCGTCCAACACCTTTGCCGCCAGATGCATTTTCGTGGCACGTTCCGACACAGGATAGCCGAAGGTAGAGAACGACACGAAGGCCACGCGCGGCTCCAGCCCCAAATTGCGGGCAACTTTTGCAGCTTGGGTGGCGATGTTAGCAAGGTCTTCCGGTTCGGGCCATTCATGGACCAAGGTGTCACTAATCAGCACAATCCGGCCTTTGTGCAGCAAGGCCGTAACGCCCACCGCACCGTCGGTGGCCTTTGCATCGAATACATTATTGATCAATGACAACACATGCGCCGATTTGCGCGTGGCACCCGTGACAAGCCCGTCACCATGATCATGTGCCAGCATCAATGATGCAAAAACATGCCGGTCACGGGCCGCAAGACGGTGGATATCTTGCTTGTCCTGACCTGCCCGTTGTAGCCGTTTGTACAGAAAATCACGGTAGGCATCGAGGTGGCGGCTGTTGGCTGCGTTAACAATTTCCAGCTCTCGGTAGCCATCCGCAAGGCCTGCCGCTTCGAGCTTTTCCCTAACATCCGCATCGCGGCCAACAACGATGGATTTGCCAAGCCCCGCACGCTGATAGGCAACGGCGGCGCGCAGAACACGCGGGTCATCACCTTCGGCAAAGATCATCCGGGCCTGCGCCTGACGGGCGCGGGCATAAAGCCCCTGCACGATGGTGGCGGTCGGGTCCATGCGGGATTTCAGCGTCAGCTCATAGGCGTTCATATCCACGATCGGACGGCGGGCAACGCCGGTATCCATCCCTGCCTTGGCAACCGCCGGCGGGATCACATAGATCAAGCGCGGATCGAACGGCGTGGGAATAATGTATTCACGTCCAAAGGCCAGCTTGCGGCCGTAGGCCATCGCCACCTCATCGGGAACATCTTCGCGCGCCAGCTTGGCAAGGGCCTCGGCGCAGGCGATTTTCATTTCATCATTGATCGCGCGAGCATGGATATCCAGCGCGCCACGGAAGAGGTATGGAAAGCCAAGAACATTATTGACCTGATTGGGGTAATCAGAGCGCCCCGTAGCAACAATCGCATCGGGACGAACGGCATGCGCCTCTTCGGGGGTGATTTCGGGGTCGGGGTTGGCCATTGCGAAAATAACCGGATCTTCGGCCATAGCAGAGACCATTTCAGGCGTCACAGCCCCCTTGGCCGAGACACCAAGAAACACATCCGCCCCCGCCATCGCCTCTTCCAGCGTGCGCAGGCTGGTATTGGCAGCATGGGCCGATTTCCACTGGTTCATACCTTCGGTGCGGCCTTGATAGATTACACCCTTGGTATCGCACATGATGCAATTGTCATGCTTGGCACCCATCGATTTCAGCAGCTCAAGACAAGCAATCCCCGCCGCCCCTGCCCCGTTTAAAACGATCCGAACGTCGCCGATTTTCTTGCCCGAGATCTCTAGCGCGTTAATCAAGCCAGCCGCACAGATAACGGCGGTGCCGTGCTGATCGTCGTGGAAAACCGGAATATCCATCATCTCTTTGAGGCGCTGCTCGATGATAAAACACTCTGGTGCTTTGATATCTTCCAGATTGATACCGCCAAAGGTCGGCCCCATCAGGGACACGGCCTTGATGATTTCCTCTGCGTCTTCGGTGTCCAGCTCAATATCGATCGCGTTCACATCCGCGAACCGTTTGAATAGGACCGCCTTACCCTCCATCACCGGCTTGGAGGCCAGCGCGCCAAGGTTGCCCATCCCCAAAATCGCGGTGCCATTGGTGATAACCGCAACCATATTGCCCTTGACCGTATAGTCATAAGCCGTTTCCGGATTATCCGCGATCGCCTGAACCGGAACCGCAACACCCGGGCTATAGGCCAGCGAAAGATCGCGCTGGGTGGCCATAGGGGTTGTGGCGGTGATCTCAAACTTACCGGGACGTGGATCCATATGGTAGGCGAGCGCTTCTTCGGGGGTAACGCGGTTATTGGTGGTCATTGAGCAAAATTCCTTGGTTCTTTATTTATTATTAGCCAGACAGCCCATGTGGCACAATCCATTTAGAAAAAGTCAGGGCAGCAACGCCACCCAAGGGTTGGACTTGACGATCAAGCCATAGCGGTTCGGGAAATCCTGGCGTAAACGAGACCGCGCCCAAGACATAATATCCGACCGGTCGGCGCGTTTGGCACCCCAGAAAATACGCAGCAATATTGTCACATCGCTTTTGTCCAGATCGTAGGCGAGGTAAAGTGCTGCAATTTCCTGATAGGGTTCGCCTCGCGCCTTGTGACAATCCGCTTTGGCAACGCACAGCCCTGCATGGGTTTTGACCAGATCGCTGTGGTTCTCCAAAAGCTGCAAGGCGTGGTCGCATTCCCCCACACCAATCAAACGCCCTGCAAGGGTAAATAGCGAATGCGCGGTGGGCAGATTTGGAAAATACCCCAAAATGCATACGATAAAGGCCAGAATCTCGGCCACGGTCTGGTCTGAAAGTGCTACGGGAACAATGCCATCAAGATCAATCGAGGGGCTGGTTTTCGGGTCCGGCGTGTCAAAATCTGCAAAGAAGCTAACGTAACGGCAACCCGAAACATGGGCAAAGCCCCAATATTCATCCCAACGATGCACAGCCGTTTGCAGCGTGCCCAAGGCCAGAACAAAGGTTTGCGGGCTAGCAAACATCATATGGGTCAAATTCGCGGTATGGGGGGTGATTACCATCTCCGCATTGACCATAATCGCGATCTGTTCCAGCGGCGAAAGCGTGTCAAAAGCGACCTTTGCAAATCCGAACATCTGCAACATTTCAAACAGTTGCTGCGCCCCCACTATGCTGGCATCGCCGTCCGACAGGGTTACGAAAAACCGCTTTGGCAGATAGCTGAAATCCTTGCCCTCAATCGCACGCAGGGCCCGACGGCGCAGGGCAACCAAGCTGCTGCTAAAGGCGTTCATCGACAAGATCGTCCGCGACTCGACGTACCCATCATGCCCGCGAAACATTGCATCGGACGGCGCAAGATGGCCGACCGAACCGACCACCTCTGTCGGGAATTGGTAATATGCGTGAAGAAGGTCCAGCACCGTCAACACATGATCATAGCGCTTTGGTGCGGGCTCAAAAAAAACCCGGCCTACAAGCTCTGGGAAAAGATCGGCTATGATCTCTTGCACAGAAGGGTGTGGGCTCTTGACCCTGTTGGAAAAGTGGAAATAGACATCCCCGCGAAATCCGCACTCTACGATCTGTGCAAGCCGCGGCAACGCCTCGGCAATAAACGCATAGGGGTTGGTGATGCTGCGGCAGGCAATCGCAACGGCCAGATTTTTGGGCAAAGGCTGCTTGCACAAGGGAATGGAGGCTTCGATATTCTGGCTCTGGCACTCCTGAAAATAAGAGACAAGCTGCTCTTCGGGGTCGAGATCATCCTCTTGGTTTTCCCAACAATATCTTTTCAAAAACCGCGCACCGGGTAAAAGGACCTTACCTTGCGCCATGGCGAAGGATTCTGAAAAAGATGCATGCTCTAGCAAAACGGGAACGGTATTAAACTCAACTGCTCGCGAAAAGATCTTATGGCGTTTCGTGACGTTGAGATAGGCGTTGATTTTATAGTTCACCTCCTCAAACGCGCTGGCCGCAAAACCTTGGATCAAAGCGGGTGTCGCCGGGCGCCAGAAAAACTCTGCAGCATTCAACAACGATATTCCACCATCCCTGGCAGGGTTCAGGAACAGGTCCTGCGCGGGTACGGAAAAGTTGACTTGGCTTTGCATTCGCTCTTCGGTCCTTGCGGGAATATCGTCTTAGCGCAAGATGCACCATACGGGGGTAAAAGGTCTACCCGATATAGCGGTTTGATGTTGAATGCCCTTTCGCCTTGCCCTTCGGTTTTGTAGGATCGGCGCAAACTGGGGGTGGCGGTTGAACACTGAAAACGTAACGCCGATGATGGCGCAATATCTGGACATCAAATCCCGTCATCGGGATGCTTTGCTGTTTTACCGGATGGGCGATTTCTATGAAATGTTCTTTGAGGATGCGGTAAATGCCGCTGCCGCTTTGGACATTGCCTTGACCAAACGCGGCAAACATATGGGCGAGGATATCGCCATGTGCGGCGTGCCGTATCACGCCGCCGAGGGGTATTTGCTAACGCTGATCCGCAAAGGGTTTCGTGTGGCGATTGCCGAGCAGATGGAAAACCCCGCCGAGGCAAAAAAGCGGGGGGCAAAGTCCGTTGTTGCGCGGGATGTCGTGCGGCTGGTCACACCCGGCACATTGACCGAAGACACGCTTTTGGACGCACGTCGGCACAACTATCTGGCCGCTTTTAGCGAGGTTAGAGACGAATCTGCACTGGCTTGGTGCGATATCTCCACCGGTGAGTTGCGGGTGATGCCTTGCCCCCCAACGCGTTTGGGGCCGGAGTTGGCGCGGCTGTCGCCCAAAGAGCTTTTAGTGATCGACGGGTTCGATCTGGCGCTGGATGACGGGCCGGCCCTGACGCAGCTTGCTCGGTCCAGCTTTGACAGTGCCGGTGCCGAACGAAAACTGGCCGGTCTGTTTGGTGTCGCCTCATTGGAAGGTTTTGGCCAATTTGATCGCGCCGAGGTTTCCGCGATGGGTGCGCTGGTCGATTATCTGGACCTAACCCAGCGCGGTAACTTGCCGATGCTGCGCCCGCCCGTAAAGGAAGATCCCGGCGGTTTGGTGCAGATCGACACCTCCACCCGCCGCAATCTTGAGATAACAACAAGCCTGTCAGGCGCCAAAGACGGATCGCTTTTGGCTGTGGTGGACCGGACATTGACCGCCGGCGGCGGGAGGTTGTTGGAGCGCAGGCTTTCAGCGCCATCACGTGACCTGTCCCTGATCCAGTCGCGGCTGGAAGCTGTTGGTTTTCTGCAAGAACAGAGCCGTTTTCGTGCCGATCTACGCGACGCCCTGCGCCGCTGCCCTGACATAGACCGCGCCCTTTCCCGGCTTGCACTCGACCGGGGCGGGCCTCGCGACCTTGCGGCAATTCGGTCCGGCTTGGAACAAGCGCAGGCCCTGTCCCGCACATCCGCAGGCAAGGGCCCCGACCTGCTGCAACAGGCCACCGCAGAACTGACAGGCCACGAAGATTTGCATGCGCTTTTGGACGCCGCACTCGTGGCCGAGCCACCGATTCTAGCCCGTGACGGTGGCTTTATCGCAAGCGGCTATGATTCAGAACTGGATGAGGCACGCCAATTGCGTGATGAGGGCCGCGCGGTGATCGCCGCGATGCAGGCGGAATATGCGCAGCTTTCAGGGATCAGCAGCCTCAAGATCAAGCATAACAATGTGCTTGGCTATTTTGTGGATGTAACAACGACCCACGCGGAAAAGATGCAATCCGCGCCGTTGTCGGAAACCTTCATCCACCGGCAAACCACGGCGGGCCAAGTGCGCTTTACCACCGTCCGGCTGTCAGAGATGGAGACCAAAATCCTCAACGCCGGTAATCTTACGCTGGAAATCGAAAAGCGTCACTTTGCCAGCCTTCGGCAACACATTCTGGACCACGCCGCAGCACTTTCTAACACCGCGCGCGCGATTGCAGAGATTGATCTGAACGCAAGCTTTGCCGATCTGGCAGCCGAGGAAGGGTGGACAGCGCCTATCGTTGACAACAGCCGCGCCTTTAACATCCATGACGGTCGGCATCCCGTGGTGGAACGTGCCTTGCGAAAGCAGGGAAATACGCAATTTGTGGCCAATGACTGCGATCTGACGGCCAAGGACACCGCCGCAATCTGGCTGCTAACAGGCCCTAACATGGCGGGTAAGTCTACTTTTCTGCGCCAAAACGCGCTAATTGCACTGCTTGCACAGGCGGGTAGTTTTGTTCCGGCGAAATCGGCGCATATCGGGCTGGTCAGCCAGCTATTCAGCCGCGTTGGCGCATCGGATGATCTGGCCCGCGGGCGATCAACCTTCATGGTGGAGATGGTGGAAACCGCCGCGATCCTGCATCAGGCCGACGACCGTGCGCTGGTTATCCTCGATGAAATCGGACGCGGTACGGCGACCTATGACGGGCTATCGATCGCTTGGGCCACGCTTGAATATCTGCATGACAAAAACCAGTGTCGCGCACTCTTTGCCACCCATTACCATGAGATGACTTCCCTTGCGGACAAGCTGGCGGGGGTGGAAAATGCCACCGTCAGCGTAAAGGAATGGGAAGGCGACGTGATCTTTTTGCATGAAGTCAAAAAGGGCGCGGCGGATCGATCATACGGGGTGCAGGTCGCAAAACTTGCAGGGCTGCCGGATGCGGTAACGGATCGGGCTAAACTGGTTTTGGAAGCCTTGGAAAAAGGCGAGCGCGAAGGCGGCAAACAAAAGACGCTGATCGACGATCTGCCGCTGTTTCGTGTGGCACAACCTGCACCGCCCGAAAAACCCGCCAAAAATTCCAAGGTTGAAAACCGGATCAGGGAGGTCTTGCCAGATCAGCTGACGCCAATGGAGGCGCTGAGTTTGATCTATGAGCTGAAAGCGCAACTGGGCGGATAGAAATGGAAACGCCGGGACGAACCCGGCGTAACTTAAAACGAAATTAAGCAGGTGTAGAGGAAACACCAACCTGCGCCGGGCGCAAAAGACGGTCATGCAGAAGGAATCCTTCGGACATCACCTGAATAATCTGACCGGATTTAGTACCAGGCAAAGCTGCCTCGAACATCGCCTCATGCAACTGGGGATCAAACTGATCACCAATCTCAGGGACAATCGGGGTGACGTGGTGCTTGGTCATCACGCTAAGCAATTCGCGCAACGTCAGCTCTACCCCCTCAAAAAAGGCTTTGGCGTCGGCGCGGTTTTGGTCTGTCGCGGCATCAAGGGCACGGCGCAGGTTGTCATAAACCGGCAACAGATCGCGGGCGAGCTTGGAGCCGCCATATTGCTCTGCCTCGCGGCGGTCACGTTCACTGCGCTTGCGCGAATTTTCTGCATCGGCCAGCGTGCGCATAAACCGGTCACGGAATTCATCACGTTCTGCGCGAAGCGCAGCCAGTTCATCCACAGGGGCGGCATCAAACTCCGACAGATCGGCCTCTGTCATTTCAGGGTTCATTGCATTGGCTGCCTGTTCTTGGGACATTTCGTCGTCTTTCTTTGTTTCAGTCATCTTAACTCATCCCCTCGTCCGGTCAGAGATTAACCGCCCGACAAGTTGCGCTGTATAATCAACGATGGGTACGATGCGACCATAATTCAACCGTGTCGGCCCAATCACACCCACCGCACCAATAATCTTTCGATCAGCGTTCATATAGGGAGACACAACAAGAGACGACCCCGAAAGTGAGAACAACTTGTTTTCAGAGCCAATAAAAATGCGCACACCTTCGCCATCTTCGGTTAACTCCAGAAATTCGGCGATATCGCGCTTGCGTTCCAGATCATCAAAGAGGGTCCGGATACGTTCCACATCCAAAGCCTCGGTAGAACCATCAAGAAGATTGGCGCGACCACGCACGATCAACCGCTCGCTTTGCTCTCCTGCGTTTTGCCAATCGGCAAGACCGGTTTCTACCAGTTGATGCGCAAGGGTATCAATTTCCTGACGGCGGTTTTGAATTTCCGCGCCAACAGATTTGCGCAACTCCGACAGGGTTTTGCCAGCCGCCAGTGCATTCAGGAAATTCGCCGCCTCACGCATCGAAGACGGGGTTTGGCCGGGTGGCGGCGTGAACACGCGGTTTTCCACATGGCTGTCAGCAAAAACCAGAACGACCAAGGCACGATCCGGCCCCAGGCTGACAAATTCGATATGTTTGATCGGCGCTTCATGCTTGGGCGTCAAAACAAGGCTGGCACCATGGGTAATCCCCGAAAGTGTGGACCCAACTCGATCCAGCAGGGATGAAACGCCCGATTGATTGTTACCCATCGTGGCATCGATCAAATTGCGATCTTCAGAGGCGACTTCACCCACCTCCAACACGCCATCAACGAACATGCGCAGGCCCATTTGGGTCGGTATCCGGCCAGATGAAGTGTGCGGGCTGCCCAAAAGTCCCAGATATTCCAGATCCTGCATCACGTTGCGAATGGTCGCGGCACTGATCTTTTCCGACATCGTCCGCGTAAGAGAGCGCGAACCAACCGGATCGCCAGACGCCAGATAGCCTTCGACGACACGCCGAAATACCTCTCGGGAGCGTTCGTTCATATCGGAAATAACTGCGGCGTGCTTCGTTTGGTCGGTCATTTATCTGCTCTTCAAGGCTTCATCACCTTATGGAGGATGTGGCGCACGCGTCAATGATACTTGCATCCTTATCCACAGGGTGGGTATTTGTGCATAAATTCGTATTTAGGAGCATACCATGCGGCCATCATCACGCAAACTAGACCAAATGCGCAGCGTTTCGATTGAAACGGGTGTTATGAAACATGCCGAAGGGTCGTGTTTGATCAAGATCGGTGAGACACATGTGCTCTGCTCTGCCTCGATTGAAGACAAAGCGCCATCGTTTTTGAAAAATACCGGCCAAGGGTGGATCACAGCGGAATACGGAATGCTGCCCCGCGCCACCAATAGCCGGAACCGTCGCGAAGCGGCGATGGGCAAGCAAACCGGGCGTACGCAGGAAATTCAACGCCTAATTGGCCGTGCATTGCGGGCCGGCGTTGATCGGCGCGCTTTGGGCGAACGCCAGATTGTGATCGATTGCGATGTCTTGCAGGCCGATGGCGGCACCCGTTGCGCCGCTATTACCGGCGGTTGGGTTGCGTTGCGTTTGGCAATGAACAAGCTGATCAAGGCCGGGATTGTGAGCTCCGATCCCATTGTCGATCACATTGTTGCAGTCTCTTGCGGCATTTATGCGGGCCAGCCGGTGCTGGATCTGGACTATGCCGAGGATTCTAACGCTGGCACAGACGGGAACTTCATTCTAACCGGTGCGCCAAAACTGATCGAAGTTCAATTGTCGGCAGAGGGCGCCAGCTTCTCTCGTGCTGAAATGGATCAGCTGATGGATTTGGCAGAAGCAGGCTGTTCCGAATTGGTCGCAGCCCAAAAAGCGGCGACAGAGTGATGCGGAAATTTACGGAACAGAAGCTTTTGGTTGCCACCCATAACGCGGGCAAGCTTGTAGAGATCGCCGATCTGCTGAAGCAGTTCAACATTGAGGTTGTCTCGGCAGGTGCGCTTGGTCTTCCGGAGCCTGAAGAAACCGAAGACAACTTTGTTGGAAACGCGCGGATCAAAGCACATTCAGCGGCGCGTGCGTCGGGGTTGGTAACCTTGGCTGACGACTCTGGTATTTGCATCGATGCACTTGGCGGCGCGCCCGGTGTCTATACGGCCGATTGGGCGGAAACCCCGAACGGGCGCGATTTTCACGTTGCCATGGATCGGACCTGGCATGAACTTGAAGCCGTCAGTGCGCCCTACCCTCGCCATGCGCAGTTTTGCTGCACGCTGGTAATGGCGTGGCCCGACGGTCATGATGAAGTGTTTGAAGGGGTTATGCCCGGCACTGTAGTTTGGCCCAAACGCGGTGAGCTTGGGCATGGATACGACCCGATCTTTCAGCCGAAAGGTTATGATATTACATTTGCGCAAATGCCGGCGGAAACCAAGAATAAGATCAGCCATCGCGCAGACGCGTTCAAGAAGCTCGTCTCTGGCTGTTTCACGTGAAGCCGCTTTCTTCGGTTGAAGACTGGCAGGCCGGTGGGTTTGGCTTGTACATCCACTGGCCGTTTTGCCAATCCAAATGCCCGTATTGTGACTTCAACAGTCACGTATCTTCCTCCATTGATCAGGATCAGTGGAAAGCCGCATACCTGTCAGAGATCAAAAGGATTGGGCAACAAACCCCCGACCGAACACTTCAATCCATTTTTTTTGGCGGCGGCACACCGTCGCTAATGGATCCGGATCTGGTTGCCAGTATTCTTGAAACGGTGCGTGGCACGTGGCAACCCGCAAATGATATTGAAATCACCATGGAGGCCAACCCAAGTTCTGTCGAGGCCGGAAGATTTCGCGCCTATCGCGATGCCGGTGTGAACCGTGTTTCAATCGGGGTGCAAGCGCTGAATGACTTTGACTTGCGGCGGCTTGGGCGCATGCATTCTGTGACCGAAGCGAAGGCGGCCATCGAAACCGCAAAGGCTACATTTGATCGCTTTAGCTTTGATCTGATCTATGCACGACAAGATCAAAGCCTGAAAGATTGGCAGGCCGAGTTAACCGAAGCCATTGCCATGGCCGGGGATCACCTATCGCTCTACCAGCTCACAATTGAAGATGGCACGGTTTTTGGAGACCGCTTTAGGCGCGGGTTGTTACGCGGGTTACCTAATGATGATCTGGGGGCAGATATGTATCTAGCGACCCAAGAGTTGACCGAGGCTGCTGGCTTTGGATCTTATGAAGTCTCTAACTATGCTAGATCTGGCCATGAATCGCGCCACAATACTATATATTGGAACGCAGGTGACTATGCCGGGATTGGACCCGGCGCACACGGACGGCTAACCCTTGCAGGCCATCGCTATGCAACAGAGGCTGCATCGAATCCAGCCCTTTGGCTCAACGGGGTTTTACAAGGCGAAGGATCGGAAAAGCACGATTTACTGTCCGAGCAAGAACAAGGTCTCGAATACCTGATGATGGGGTTGCGGCGCGATGTCGGCATAGATCTTGATCGCTATGAGCGAATTTGCCACATTCCGTTGGATGAAAAGAAAATTGAAACCCTACAAGATCTGGGGATGATACAACAAAAAAACCGCCATCTGATCGCGACGACCAAAGGGCGGTTACTGTTAAACGCGGTTATCGAAGATCTTATGCCCCAGTAACCTTTAATCGCGATCCATCATAGAAAGGGTGCGGCAAAGATTATCCAGGTCTTCCAGTGTATTGTAGCGGATTGTCAGCGTTCCGCTATCACCACCGGGCTCGTGGTTGATGCTAACCCCCATCCGAAGATTTGCTGAAAGATCCGCCTCAAGAGCGCGCGTGTCCGCATCTTTTTCTGGCTTTGAATTCGCTTTAGACTGCTTTGTTCGGGCTGGTGTCGATGAGGTATCACGGGCCAGCTTTTCCGTTTCGCGAACAGACAAACCCTTTTCTATGATGGTATTTGCAAGCTCGGATGGATCTTTTGTTGTAATTAGCGCCCGCGCATGACCCGCTGACAGCCGACCCTCGCGAATATGAACCTGAACATCACTTGGCAGGTTCAGCAACCGCAAAAGGTTCGCAACATGGCTTCGGCTTTTTGATAGGGCCTCAGCTATTTTTTCCTGCGTATGTCCAAACCGATCCATCAATTGACGGAACCCCGCAGCCTCCTCGATCGCATTCAGGTCAGCACGCTGAATATTCTCGATAATGGCGACCTCGAGGACCTCGGTGTCGCTAAAGTCCCGGACAACGGCCGGCAGTTCATGAACCTGCGCCAACTGAGCGGCGCGCCAACGACGCTCCCCCGCGACAATCTCAAACGTATCAGTGCCTGCGATCGGACGCACGATAAGAGGCTGCAAGACACCCTTTTGACGGATGGACGATGCAAGATCTTCCAGCGCCTCAGGTGTAAAATCCCTGCGTGGCTGATTGGGGTTCGGGATCAGTTTTTCAACGGCAACAAAATGTGCAAATCGATTATCGCCAGATGTTGAAGTCTCATTCTCTACTGAAACATTTATATCCGCCATCAAAGCTGACAAACCACGGCCCAACCCGCGGCGCTCTGGCTTTCGATCATTCATTCCGTGGCCTCATGTATTTTTTGCTGCAAGCCATATCTATTGGCAATTTCCAAGGATAGCGCACGATATGCTTCAGCTCCCTTTGACCCAGAGTCATACGAGAGAACCGGCAATGCATATGAAGGCGCTTCGCTTATTCTTACATTTCTAGGGATGATGTTTTTGAAAACGAGCTCCCCTAGATTTTCGCGGGCGTCGGCCTCAACCAACTGCGAAAGATTATTCCGTTTATCGTACATTGTTAGCAGCACACCCTCAATCCGCAGGTCGCTATTCGCAGTTTGCCTGACCTCACGAATGGTTAGCATGAGCTGAGAAAGGCCTTCCAATGCGAAAAACTCGCTTTGTAACGGAATCAGAACGGAATGGCAGGCCACCAGCGCATTAATGGTAAGAAGGCTAAGCGATGGTGGGCAGTCAATCAGGATAAAATCAATATCGAGCAATGCCATATCAGGTTGGCGCAGCGCATCATGTAGCAAAAAGCTTCGTTTTTCATTCGAAACAAGCTCCATATCCGCAGAGGACAGATCAGAGTTTGCAGGGCAAATCAGAATACCTTTTGTAGTTGTTTCCTGGATAACAGCATCTAACGGCAACTCACCAACCATAAGATCATAGGTCGTAAGAGTTCTGCCTGACACCTCAATACCTAGGCCGGTCGACGCATTTCCTTGGGGGTCGAGATCAATTACCAGAACTTTGGCACCCAACTCCACCAAACCAGCTGCTAAATTGATAGTTGTGGTCGTCTTTGCCACCCCACCTTTTTGGTTCGCCAAAGCAATTATACGTGGTGCATTTTCAACAAGATGCCTAGGCATTTTTTAATCCGCTAATTTTTAGGATCATTCCCGTGGTGTCTGTTTGACTTGGTATCAGGTCATAGTCAAATGAGAAGATCTTCAGAGCCTCTACCAATTCACTTTTGTAGTTTGAACCCTTTGGGAAAAGGCAAGTTCCCGTAGATTTCAGGTGAAGAGAAGCAAAGCTTAGTAGTTTTGCCAGTGGTGCAAGCGCGCGCGCCGTTAAAAAGTCCGCATTCTGTACTCGTAATCCCTCTATTCTGACTGAATGCACCTCAACAGGAAGCGCCAACACCCTACTAACCTCTCTAAGAAACGTGGCTTTCCTTTGATCTGACTCAACGAGTTGAAACACATGGTCAGCTTTTTCGCCAGATGAAAGAATTGCAAGCACTATTCCCGGAAAACCACCTCCGCTTCCTACATCGACAAACTTCAGCGCACTACCAGTAGCCAAGCCATACAGTTGAGCAGAATCAGCAATATGGCGGTCCCAAATCTGATCCAAGGTACTTTTTGAAACAAGATTTATCACCGGGTTCCACTTTCGAACCAGTTCAACAAAAATCTCTAATCTGTTTTGTGTTTCACGTGAAACATTTTCGCCGATCAGCATATCAAAATCACCAAACTTTAGTTACACGTTACTGTTTCAGTCGCGAGAGAATGAGAACCAAAGCCGCTGGTGTCATACCTTCAATTTTACTCGCATGAGCGATAGAAGTTGGCTGAAACCGCATCAGCTTCCCGCGAAGTTCAAGTGATAGCCCTGCTATGCTTTGATAATCGAAAGAAGCTGGAATTTTCTTGTTTTCATCCCTACTTAAAACGCCAGCCTCCTGACGCTGGCGTTCTATATAGCTTGAGTAAAGCGATTCACGCCACAACTGGATAAGATCCCCGCTCGGAATCGTGGGGAATCCCGGCAAACGAGACCCAATCTCTTCTGGGGATCCAGCTAATTGTGAAAGAACTGAAAAGGCAGAACGCCGCGCACCATCAAGTCGAACGTTAAACCCAGAAGCTGCTAGCTGATTTGGCGTATATGAAAGCTCGGACAGTTGTTTTCGAGACAGGTTCAAACTTGCAACTTTCTTCTCAAAGACCTTCTTACGTGAGTCAGAGACGCAGTCAATTCCTATTGCTTTTGGCGTCAATCGTTGATCCGCGTTATCCGCTCTTAGCATCAATCTAAACTCTGCACGAGAGGTGAACATCCGATAGGGTTCCGTAACACCTCTAGAGATCAAGTCATCAATCATCACCCCAATGTAGCTCTCAGAACGGCTAAATATTACCTCATCACGCGCCAATGCACTTGCAGCAGCATTCAGACCAGCAACAAGTCCTTGCGCAGCAGCCTCCTCATATCCTGTAGTACCATTAATTTGGCCTGCAAAATACAAACCACGAATCGTTTTAAGTGAAAGCGTGGCAGTTAAACAGCGTGGATCAAAAAAATCATACTCGATTGCATATCCCGGTTGCAGGATCTTAGCCTCTTCCAAACCAACAATGGAATTTACGAACCTCTTCTGGACATCCAATGGGAGAGAAGTTGAAATACCGTTTGGATAGACTGTTGAATCCTCTAACCCTTCAGGCTCAAGAAAAATCTGATGCGAAGATTTATCAGAAAATCTAACAACCTTATCTTCAATCGAAGGACAATACCGCGGGCCTATCCCTTCAATATTACCACTATGTATTGCCGATAACGAGATGTTGTCTTCAATAATACTATGCGTTTGCAGATTTGTTTCGGCTATTCCGCAGCTAATCTGCGGAACAAGAGGTCGATCGTCTAAAAAAGACATCATAGTTGGGGATTCATCCCCTTTCTGCTTTTCCAATCGCTCCCAATTGATCGTCTTGCCGTCTAAGCGTGGTGGCGTCCCTGTTTTCAGTCGCCCTCGTTCTAATTGAAGTTCAGCCAATCGGCTTGCCAGCTTCACCGACGGCTTTTCGCCAACTCGCCCACCAGATTTTTGCTCATTCCCAATGTGAATCACACCATTAAGAAATGTACCAGCGGTCAGGATAACCGAGTCGCAAAGGATGTCATCGCCACTTTCAAGTTTAACACCACAAACTTTCTCACCTTGAATAATGAAATCAATGACTTCACCTTCAATAATATCCAACCCCTGTTGTTTTCCAAGCCGACTCTGGATTGCCATACGGTAGAGCATGCGATCGGTTTGAACGCGCGGTCCCTGAACTGCAGGACCCTTACTACGGTTCAGAAGCCTATAGTGGATTCCGGCTTCATCAGCTGCACACCCCATAAGCCCATCAAATGCGTCTATCTCCCTAACCAAATGACCTTTTCCAAGTCCGCCAATGGCTGGATTGCAGGACATTACCCCCAACGAATATTTGCTCAGGGTAACCAGGGCAGTTTTTGCACCCATCCGTGCGGAAACAGCCGCAGCTTCACAACCAGCATGTCCACCGCCAACAACAATAACGTCAAACTGTTTCACGTGAAACATCCTCACTTTCCGATGCAAAAACTCGAGAAAATCTCCCCAAGCAACGTTTCAACACCAACTTCCCCTAAAAGAAGTTCAAGATGCTGTGATGCTGACCTTAACTCATCGGCTGCAAACTCTACAACTGGAACACTATTGAAAACCTCATCATAGGCCAGACGTAATGAGCTAAGCCCATTTTGCAACGCCATTCTATGGCGCTCTCGGGTAAGCAAGCCAGCGCCAGAAACCCGCTGCCTAAGTAAATCGGAAATATCTTCTAAAAGACCGCTAATACCTTCACCAGTGACACCCGAAATCCGGTGATCCGACTTAATACCAACAACACCAGCCAGGCTGTCAAATTTTCCCAAGGCAATGATATCTCCTTGGGCAAAGTCAACGCCCTCAATTTTCTCACCATTTTCAGTCAAAAATACCCTAAGGTCCGCAGCATTAGCACGTTCTATTGCCAATGTGACACCCATCGCCTCAAGCCGATCATCAGTTTCTCGAATACCAGCAGTATCGAGAAAAGTTACAGCAAGCCCATCAAGATCCATGCGAACTTCAATGACATCACGCGTTGTACCGGCAATTTCGGATGTTAATGCTGCTTTCCGGCCTGAAAGAGCGTTCAGCAAGGTAGATTTACCAACATTAGGGCGCCCGACAATAGCAACCTCGAACCCTTCCCGGATCCGCTCAGCCATTTTCACGCCACCAACTTCCGCTTTAAAATCAGAAATCAATTCACACAGAAGTTCCTTAACTTCAGGCATCACATCGACGGGAACATCCTCATCCGCAAAATCGATTGTGGCTTCTAAGAGTGCCCCTGCCCGAATGATTTTTTTCCGCCAGCCGTCAACCTTTTTGCCTATCGCACCTGATAACACCCGAAGAGATTGAACTCTCTGCGCTTCAGTCTCCGCATCAATAAGATCAGCCAAGCCCTCAACCTGAGTCAAGTCTAGCATACCATTTTCAAGTGCGCGCCGCGTGAACTCACCAGCTTCGGCCAACCGCAGCCCTGGAACTGACATTAGAACGTTAAGAACAGCGCTGACAACTGCACAGCTTCCATGCAGGTGAAGCTCTACTGATTCTTCGCCCGTAAAACTGGCACCTTCACCAAATGCAATAACAAGTGCCTCGTCTAAAAGCACCCCATCCCAATACAGCTTGCGCACACTCGCTTTGCGCAACTCAGGAACGGTTGCCATCATCCCAAGGACTGCATGCGATTTAGGCCCGGATATCCGAACAACGGATACCCCGGCCTTCCCTTGCGCAGTCGCAAGAGCAAAAATAGTGTCTAACATTGCAAAACCCCAGCTTTGGGCGGGTCAGGAATTCATGGAATCGAAGAAATCCGAATTGGACTTGGTCTGTTTCAACTTGGAAATCAGGAACTCAATCGCATCTGTCGTCCCCATCGGGTTCAAAATGCGCCGCAGAACATAGGTTTTCTGCAAATCGATTTTATCAACCAACAGGTCTTCTTTCCGCGTCCCGGATTTCAGAATATCCATAGCTGGGAACACACGTTTATCCGCAACCTTACGATCAAGAACAATCTCGGAGTTACCAGTCCCTTTGAACTCTTCAAAGATAACTTCATCCATGCGGCTACCCGTATCGATCAAAGCAGTCGCGATGATCGTCAAGGATCCGCCTTCTTCAATATTCCGAGCCGCACCAAAGAAACGCTTTGGCCGTTGAAGCGCATTGGCATCAACGCCACCCGTCAGAACTTTGCCTGACGATGGCACCACAGTGTTAAAAGCACGCCCAAGCCGCGTGATCGAATCAAGCAAGATTACAACATCCCGCTTATGCTCCACCAAACGCTTTGCTTTTTCAATCACCATCTCGGCAACAGCCACGTGCCGTGTCGCAGGCTCATCAAAGGTTGAGGAAACAACCTCACCCTTCACCGACCGCTGCATATCCGTCACCTCTTCAGGCCGCTCATCGATCAGCAAAACGATCAGATAGCACTCTGGATGGTTGGTCGCGATGGAATGCGCAATATTCTGCAGCAAAACCGTTTTACCCGTCCGCGGAGGCGCCACGATCAAGCCACGTTGCCCCTTACCAATTGGCGATACCAGATCAATAATCCGGGCTGAGCGATCCTTCAATGTTGGGTCTTCGACTTCCATTTTAAGCCGCTCGTCAGGGTACAGCGGCGTCAGGTTGTCAAAGTGAACTTTATGGCGCGCACGATCGGGGTCAACAAAGTTGATCTGCGTCACTTTTGTCATGGAAAAATAACGCTCTGCCTCACGCGGGGCCGCAATCACGCCTTCAATTGTGTCACCCGTCCGCAGTGAAAACTGCCGGATCATATCGGGAGAGACATAAATATCATCTGGGCCCGGCAAGTAGTTCGCAGAAGGCGACCGCAGAAAGCCGAAGCCATCCTGCACCACTTCCAATACGCCGTCACCGCCGATTTCCCAGCCTTCTTCCGCATGCTCTTTCAAAAGGGAGAACATCATCTCCCCTTTCCGCATCGAAGGCGCGTTCTCAATATCCCATTCTTCTGCCATCGCCAAAAGATCAGCAGGAGTCTTGGCCTTCAGATCAGCCAGATTGAGGCGCTGCACATTATCTTCGGTGATGACGGTTTCGTCGTTCATGCTCGTAAAATCCTTGGCCTACAGTCTGTAACGGACCACGCCTGTAACATAAAAATGGGGAATCGCTTTTCGGACCGGATGGCCCTGCTGCGAATTGGGTAAACCAAAGCCCCGTATATGTCAATATTTCCTTCAGAATTTAAGGATAACTGACAGAACAATCACGATCATCAACAAAGTGGGTACTTCGTTCATCATCCGGTAACGCCGCCCTGCCAAATTATTCTGACCAGCTTCAAACGCCTTACGCCGAACGGAAAGCCACATATGAAACCATGTCATCCCCAGCACAGACAGCGCCTTGGTCCAGGGCCAGATACTTGTCCAATCGACAATCCCTGGGGTCAAAACCAAGATTAGGCCCGCAATCCATGTCACAATCATGGAAGGGTTCATAATCAACCGCAGCAGCTTCATTTCCATTGTCTGGAACAGTTTGTCCGTAGGTTCGCCAATCGCAACCTGTTCTGCGTGATAGACAAACAGACGGGGCAAATAGAACAACCCTGCCATCCATGAAATGACCGCCATGACATGCAGGGCTTTTACCCAAAGGTATATGTCTGCGAAAAATGAGGTCATGCCTTGGCCTTCGTTGAACACTCTCTTCTTAAATATAAGATATTTATAGAAAGATAGTAGTTTATGATGGGCCTATGGATAACAGGATTACTTGGTCTATCCTAGTCCTTATCCACATCTTTGGCGCTGTGCATAACCTGGTGCGTACTAATTTAAAGACTTCGTTAATCGCGCAAAAACAAAATCTTAATGCGGTATGGATGAAAAAAAATTATCAACAGCATGCCAGATTGCAAGCTTTGTCCGCCCTCCCCTTGAGCGACTGTACACATGTGGATATGATCCTTGGAAGCTTGACAAAAAGCCCTTATTGCCCACAGCAATTGGGCTCCTCGTGCTTCTCCACAAAAGCGGCATGTGGAACATATCATGATTTTCCACAGGACTGTTCACAGTGATACCACAGCTTATTCTTGCCTCGGCCTCCTCCACGCGCTTGCGTCTTTTACAGTCTGCAGGGCTTGATGTGACTGCACTGCCGGCCCGTATTGATGAGGAATCCTTGCGTGCTAGCCTGGAGGCTGATGGTGCAAAACCGCGTGATATTGCAGATTTTTTGGCAGAGGCGAAAGCCCGAAAGCTTGGTGAAAAGAACCACGATGCTTTGGTTCTAGGTTGTGATCAAGTACTTGATTTTAAAGGTAAAGCATGGGGAAAACCCCTGACCCCAAAAGATGCGACGACCCAGTTACAACAATTGCGCGGTCAAACCCATCAGCTTTTGTCAGCAGTGGTGATCTATCATGAGGGCAGCCCCATATGGCGACATATAGGCAAGGCGCGACTGACGATGCATGATTTCTCTGATCATTGGCTCCAAGGGTATATCGACCGGAACTGGGCATCGATCCAGCATTCTGCCGGTGGCTATCTGCTGGAAGAGGAAGGCGTTCGTTTGTTTTCTGCGGTCGAGGGGGATTACTTCACCATCCTTGGGCTTCCCCTGTTGCCCCTCTTGGGCTATCTCAGAACGAGGGGGTTCCTAGAGACATGACAGACCATCCACGCATCCCGTTGGCCGGGGTTATAGGCACGCCGATTGCGCATAGCAGATCACCGATCTTGCACAATTACTGGCTCAAGCGCTACGGGCTTCAGGGGTATTATATCCCGATGGATATCGCGCGGGCCGATTTGGAAGAGGTCCTGCATACATTGCCAAAAATGGGATTTGTCGGGTTGAATGTGACCCTTCCCCATAAGGAATCCGTGCTCAAACTTGCCGATATCGTGACCGATCGGGCCGCCCTGATTGGTGCCGCCAATACCCTTATCTTCCGCGCTGACGGCAAAATTCACGCCGACAATACGGATGGTTACGGTTTCATGGCAAACCTCCGCCAACATGCCCCCGATTGGGAACCAAAGTCGGGGCCGGCGGTGGTTTTCGGTGCAGGTGGAGCCGCGCGTGCAATCTTGGCCGCCTTGATTGATGCCGGTGTGCCAGAGATCCGCCTGACCAACCGAACCCGCCCGCGTGCCGAAGCTTTGCGCACCGATTTTGGCGCAAAAATCACCGTGGTGGATTGGGTGCAAGCACCACATCAGCTTTGGGATGCCGCGACGGTTGTTAACACCACGTCACTGGGGATGGTTGGCAAGCCAGAGTTCAATCTGTCTTTGGCCGAGCTGAACCCGAAAGCGCTGGTGACCGATCTAGTCTATACGCCGCTTCAAACCGAATTTCTGACGGCGGCCGCTGCGCGCGGCTGCAAAACGGTGGATGGTTTGGGCATGCTCTTGCATCAGGCCGCCCCGGGGTTTGAACGGTGGTTTGGCCAGCGTCCGGATGTCGATGACGAAGCCCGCGAGAGGGTAATGGGGGTGTAATGCCATACCGTCTTGGCCTGACCGGATCCATTGGGATGGGAAAATCCACGACCGCAGGGTTCTTTGCGGCTGCGGGCTTGCCTGTCTGGGATGCGGATGCAGCCGTTCACCGGCTTTATGCGCGGGGCGGTGCAGCGGTGGCGCCGATTGCCGCTGTTTGGCCGCAAGCGGTCATGGATGGTGCTGTGGACAGGCCCGCGCTCAAAACCATCATCGCGGCCGATGACACAGCCCTTTCCAGCATTGAGGCAATCGTTCATCCGCTTGTTGCTACCGACCGTGCGGATTTCTTGGCCAAAGCATCGGCCGATATCGTTGTTTTCGACATCCCGCTTTTGTTCGAAAAAGGCACCGAGGTAGAGATGGACGCCACCTTGCTTGTCACTGCGCCCGCTGCCCTGCAACGTGCCCGTGTGATGGCGCGTGACGGGATGACCGATGCACAATTCCAAACCATCCTGTCGCGTCAAATGCCTGATGTGGAAAAACGCGCGCGCGCGACCCATATTATTGAAACGTTAAGCATGGATGCAGCAGGCGCATGCGTTACCGCGCTGGTCGCCTATATCCGAAAGGCTAGAAATGCGTGAGATCGTTCTTGATACCGAAACCACAGGGTTTGAACCGTCCGAGGGCGACCGTATCGTTGAAATCGGCGCAGTAGAGCTGTTCAACCACATGCCCACGGGGCGCACCTTTCACGAATATATCAACCCCCAACGCTCTATGCCTAAGGCCGCCTTTGAGGTGCATGGCTTGGGCGATGATTTCTTGCGGGATAAGCCGCTTTTTCGGGATGTCGCACAGGCGTTTCTGGACTTTGTTGGCACCGATATAATGGTCATCCACAACGCCAGTTTTGATATGAAGTTCCTCAATCATGAGCTGGGCGCGATTGGCTTGCCGAAACTGCCCAATGCGCAGGCTTTGGATACTTTGGCGATGGCGCGGCAAAAGTTTCCGGGCTCCCCCAGCTCTCTCGATGCGCTTTGCCGGCGCTTCGGGGTTGATAACTCGGGGCGTGAAAAACACGGCGCGCTGTTGGACAGTGAAATTCTGGCCGAGGTTTATCTGGAGCTTATCGGCGGCAGGCAGCCGGATTTTGTGCTTTCCACCGAGAACAACCGCAGTAAGGAAGGTGCAGAGATCGCTACCGCCTGGCGCCCCCAGCCGCGTGCCACCGCCCTGCCCTCACGCTTGACGGGGGATGAGGCGGCGGCCCATGCGGCTTTTGTAGAAAAGCTGGGTGAAGCTGCGATCTGGGCAAAGCGTCAATAAGCCCATCGCACGTAGAAATACTGTGATTTCAAATACCTACGAAGTCTTTGATGGCATAGCCTTGCAGATACAAAAGCGCCGTCAGATCACCGTGGTTGATGCGGATATCACATTGCGCGGCCACGCTCGGCTTGGCGTGGAGTGCGACACCAGCCCCCGCCAGTCCCAGCATCCCCAGATCATTCGCGCCATCGCCGACGGCAATCACCTCGGCGGCCGTGATACCCATTTGGGCTGCGATCTCTTGCAGGGCCTGAACCTTGGCCTCGCGTCCAAGGATCGGCTCGGCGACGGTGCCGGTCAATACGCCATCCGCGATATGCAAAACATTGGCGCGGTTCTCATCAAAACCAAGCGTGGTGGCAACGCGTTGCGTGAACTCGGTGAACCCGCCCGAAACCAGAGCCGCCCGCGCGCCATTGGCCTTCATCGTGGCCAGCAACACCCGCCCACCCGGCATCAAGGTGATATGGTCGCGGTAGACCTGCTCAATCACAGCCTCGGGCAAACCCTTGAGCAAGGCCACGCGTTCACGCAGGGCATCGTCGAAATCCAGCTCTCCGTTCATCGCGCGGGCGGTGATGCCTGCCACATGCGTACCGATGCCAGCCGCCGCTGCGAGCTCATCAATACATTCTTGCTGGATCATGGTGCTGTCCATATCGGCAAGCAGCAGGTGTTTGCGGCGGTTGGCAGTGGGCTGCACGATCAGATCAATGCCAACCGCTTGCATGCCTTCCCACGCGTCCCACAGGTTTTCCGGGCGGGATTCCAACGGAAATTCTGCGGCAATGGCGGGGTTCAGCCAGCGGGCATCGCCACCGCCCCATGCATTGCGCAAACTTTCAACAGTGGTGCGGTCAAGGATGGGGGTGGCGGGGTTGGTCAAAAGCGTGGCTGTGAACATCTTGGTTTCCAAAGGTGCTGAACGGGGTTGGTCCAAATCTACGGCAAAGGGCCGCACAGCGCCAGTTCATTTGAAACCTGTCAGTTCAACACCACGATGCCGACGTTCAGGGCCGTCGCAAGGCTGACCCACGCAAGATAGGGCAGGAACAGCGCCGCCGAGAGCCGGTCACTGTGCTGCTCTTTTACGATGAACGCGGCGATCAACAGCCACATGACAATGATCACAGCAAGCCCTGCAAGTGGCATCTGCAGCGCGAAAAACACCGGCGACCAAAGGAAATTAGCCGCCATCTGCGCCCACCAAAGACCGCCTGCGCCGCCATAAAGCCACTTACGCGCGCCAACCCAACCGATCAGCACATAAAGCGTGGTCCAGACCGGCCCGAACACCCAGTTCGGCGGGGTGAACCATGGCTTCTCCAAGCCCGTGTACCACATGCCAGGCAAGGTGATCAGCCCGATGCTGGTGCCAATGGCAACAACGCCGAGGATGAAAACCGCATAGGTCAAAAAGTTGCGCATAGCCGCCTCAATCCAGTGCGCGGGCTTCGGCGATCAACATGATCGGGATGCCGTTACGAATAGGAAAGGCCATTTTCGCGGGTTTTGAGATCAGCTCTTGGGCTGCCGCGTCATAGGTCAGGGTGGCTTGTGTCATCGGGCAAACCAATGCCTCTAGCATACGGCGGTCGATAACGGGGGGGGTGTTTGTCATTGCATTCTTTCCTTTCCCGATCCGCCATGAAGGGCAAATTCGATCAGGGTTACCATTGTTTCGCGCCGTGTGATCAGGGTTGGCGCCTCTAGCAAGGCTTGCTTGTCCTCGGGGGAAAACGGGCACAGCATGGAAAGGGAGTTTATCAAAAGCTCCTCATCCGCGTCGCGCAAGCTGTCCCAATCGGTCGAAAGATCCAGCGATTCAAAGAACCGCTGCAACAAAGCCATGAAATGGGCCCGCTCAAATCGTGGATCTTTTTCTACATCGCCCTGATCGCGTTCAAAGCCCTTCCAATCCACCTCGGCGCGGCGATAGGGGGAAAATCCCTCTATCTCTTTGCGCAGACGAAAACGGGAAATGCCCGAAAGCGTGATCATATAGCGCCCGTCCTCGGTTTCGGAAAACCCTGTCATACGGCCGGCACAGCCGATGGCATGCAGGCGCGGCTCTCCGCCTTGGTTGGCCGGCACATCCCGCGTCTGGACCATGCCGATCAACCGATGAGGGGTCTTCATGCAATCTTCCAGCATTTGCAGGTAGCGCGGCTCAAATATATGCAGCGGCAAACGGGCGCGCGGCAACAGCAATGCGCCGGGCAGCGGAAAGACGGGAATGATCTCGGGTAAATCGCGTATGTGTTTCATATCCAGCAGCTAGGCCGCATTTTCCGTTAGGCAAATATCATTGACGATAGTTTGCGCCGACCTGTCAAGGCAATCGGGTCTTTGGGGGTCAGTGCCTCAAAGATCGTGAAGAGCTGGGTCTTGGCGGCGGCGTCGTTCCATTCGCGGTCACGGCGGAAGATTTCGAGCAATTCATCGACGGCTTCCTCTACCTTGCCGGCCGCATGAAGCGCTTGGGCCAGATCAAAGCGCGCCTGATGGTTTTCAGGATCGGCCTCGACTGCGGCGCGCAGCTCGGCCTCGGGGCCGGCGTTGGCGGCTTGATGCAACAGCGCGATCTGGGCGCGTGCAGCTTCTACCTCTTGGGCGTTGGCGATTTTGGCGGGAACAGCGGCCAAAAGGGCCTCGGCCTGTGCCACCTCACCCAGCGCAAGATGGGCGCGCAAAAGCCCGCCAAAGGCCAGCGGGTTTTCGGGTTCCTCTTCCAGAATGGCGGCAAAGGTTTCGACGGCATCGGCGAAATCGCCATCGGTCAGCATCCCCTCGGCGGCCTCAATCGCATCGGCCAGCCCACCATCGCCGGCAAGGGCGGCAAGTTTATCAACAAAGGTTTTCAACTCGGACGCGGGCAGCGCACCTTGAAAGCCGTCAACGGGTTTGCCGTCGTGAAAGGCATAGACGGTTGGGATGGACTGGATGCGCAGCTCGGCCGAAATTGCGGGGTTTTCATCGACGTTGATTTTGACCATACGCACCTTGCCCTTGGCTGCGGTCACAGCCGCCTCCAGCGCAGGGCCAAGTTGCTTGCAGGGGCCGCACCAAGGCGCCCAGAAATCCACGATCACCGGGATTTCTTTACTAGCCTCGATGACATCGGCCATAAAGGTGGCCTCCGTCCCTTCCTTGATCAGATTTTCATCCGCAGCGGCGTTTACCGCACCCGATTGTTCGCCAAACGTCAACATAGCATCCCTCTTTCGTCGAAACTGTTCTGTTATATATGCGCATCCAAGGGCCAAAGGCCAAGGGGTGTTTAGCCGCGCCGTGCGATCAGATCGGCATGAAGTCCGCGTGGGGCCACGATAATCCCTGCGGTACGCGGATCAGCCTCATTGAATTTGAGCGCGGCACCCTTGCCATCACTGGCCACAGCGCCGGCTCGTTCGGCAATTAATGCCCCCGCCGCAATGTCCCATTCCCATGTCGGACGAAAGGCCAGCATTGAATCGTAACGGCCCTGCGCCACAAGGCAAAGCCGGTAGGCAAGCGATGGCCGGAAGGCGCGATCCAGCGTCGGCACCCCTGCGGGCCAATGCCCTGCTGCCATATTGGGTTTAGAGGTCAGCACGCTTGCGTTATTCGCCTCTATCGCCGCCGAGGCCGCGATCAATTTACCGTTGCACAGGGCCGGCCCCTGCGCGTGGGCGCTATACATGCGGTCTTTGGCGGGAAGATAAACGGCGGCTGCGATGATCACGCCATCCTCGGCAATCGCAAGCGAATGGGCAAAGCTGTCCTGCCCGTCGATAAAGGCGCGGGTGCCGTCAATCGGGTCGATGATAAACACACGCCGCGCACGTAGGCGGTCGGTGCCATCGGGGGTCTCTTCGGATAACCAGCCGTAATCGGGGCGCGCAGCTTGCAGGCGCGTGGCCAACATATCGTTCACGGCCAAATCCGCCGCCGTTACTGGCCCCGCATCCCCGCCCTTGTCCCACACCTGCGGGTTACGGCGGAAATGCTGCATCGCGATTGGCCCCGCCGCACGCGCGGCATCGACCAAAAGCCCTAGATCGGTATCAAGCCCCGGCAAGCGTCAACCCTTCGATCAGCAAGGACGGCACGCGCGTGGACATATGCATCCGCGCATCATTCGCAGGCGTCATCCGCATTAGCATATCGCGCAGATTGCCGGCGATGGTACATTCATTCACGGCATAGGCGATCTGACCGTTTTCGACCCAAAAGCCCGATGCCCCGCGCGAATAATCGCCCGTTGTGGGGTTAATCGACGACCCGATAAGCGAGGTCACCAGCAGCCCCGTGCCCATATCGGCCAACAGCTCTGCCCGCGATTTTGTACCTTGGGTCAGGTCGATATTCGATGTACCGGGCGAGGGTGGCGAAGACGTGCCGCGTGCCGCATTGCCAGTGCTTTGCATCCCCAGCTTGCGCGCTGTGGCAAGGTCCAGGACCCAGCCGGTCAAAACGCCATCCTTGACAATCGCGCGGCGCGCCGTCGGCAAACCCTCGCCGTCAAAGGCGCGGCTGCCGGAAATGCGGGCGCGGTGCGGGTCCTCGATCACCGAAAGGCCCGAGGGCAGGATTTGCCGGCCCAGCGCATCACGCAACCAGCCCGAACCACGCGCGATCGTGGCCCCGTTGATCGCGCCCAGCATATGGCCGATGATCCCCGAGGAAATGCGTTCATCATAAAGCACCGGATAGGCGCCGGTTTTGGGCTGGCGCGCCCCGACACGTTCCAGCGCGCGGGATGCTGCAAGCGCACCGATTTCATCCGCGCTTGGCAGGTCGGCGGCGAAAATGCGGCCCTCGGCGGCCCAATCCCGCTCCATCCCTGTGCCGCTACCGGTAAAGGCCACGGCCGAGACCGACCGCGAGGACCGACCGTAGCCGCCTGAAAACCCGTTGCTGGCGGCCATGTGGATTTGGCGACGTGACTGGCTGGCAGAGGCTTCGACTTGGGTAATGCCCTCCACCGCCATCGCGGCGGCTTCGGCGCGGCGCGCATCTTCTTCCAGCGTTGCGGCGGGGACTTCCTCGGACGGGTCGCACAGTTCCAATGCGGCCATATCCCAGCCTTGCGCCAGTTGTGACGGATCAGCGAGGCCGGCATAGGCATCCTCGGGGGCTTCGCGCGCCATCGCCACGGCGCGTTCGGCCATGGCAGCAATACTGGCATCGGAAGTATCGGAAACCGACACACAGGCCTGCCGTTTGCCCATCAGCACCCGCAGCCCCAGCTCCACCCCTTCGGAGCGTTCTGCCTGTTCCAGCTTGCCTGCACGAATATCAATTGCGGTGGCAATACCGTCTACGGCAATCGCATCGGCAGCCTCTGCGCCCGCGCGTTTTGCGGCCACCAACAGCGCCTCGGTCAGCGTTTCAAGCGAGCGTGTCATCGGGATCTCCTTCACTGTGCCATAGGCAGGTAAGCCGCAACGGGCGTCAAAGCAAGCATTCAGAATAACAAAGGGCGGCCCGTTGGCCGCCCCTGTTCACCAAATTTCAAAACCTTAGAACGGCATCGGCGCGCCGTTTACGGTGATCTTGCCACCCTCAAGGAACTCCACCTGAGATGTAAAGCTGTCCGGCTCGGTTCCCGGTTTACCCAGCATGGCGGCCATCATACCAAAGGTCATAACCATGTCTTGCTGCACGAACCCCAAGGCCTGCAACTTGCCCAAAAGCGTATTTGCACCCACCAGCGACAGGTCCAACTTGCCCGTCGGCATCGGAAGCACATCACCCAAAACCAGCGGCTGCGAATTGTCAAAAGCCAATGTGCCGTTGCCCTTGAATTCAGCACCCGCAACGGTCAGCTGAACCTCCTCAACATTCACGGACTCCACCTCAAACGGCGGGGGATCTTGTGGCGCGGCTTCGGGGTCGCCGGAAAGCATGTCGATCAACGGCTTTGCCTTGCCTTTAAGCGAAACAATCAACGTTGCCGGATCACGCGGCAGGCTGGCGCCCGAGTCAATCATGCCCCAGATCGCGTCGGAAACGGTCAAACCTTCCAGCCGTGTCTCGATCGAGAAATCCTTTGCCTCATCCGACTTGGAAATTGGCAGCGTCAGGTTAAAGGCCGCCTGATCATAGGCGCCTGCCAGTTCTGGAAACGGAATGGAACTGCCAGAGACTTTCATCTCTACACCCTTGCCAATCACGCCATACGACATGCGGTCCTTGTCAATTGCGACCTTCAGGCTGCCGCCCTTGGACTTGCTGTCAAAGTTAGAGGTAGCGCCGCCTTCACCTTCGGCCCGCACCTTCAGGCTGCCGCGGTCATAGGTGAACGCACCGTCAGAACTCATACCTTTGGCAAGCTGGCTGACAATATCACTTTCCGCCATCTCGGCTGGAATTGCGGATGCGGTCACGCCTGCGATGTTATGCGCCTCACCGGCTATATCAAATGCGCCCTCGCCATCGTTACCCGTTCCTTTGGCCGAAAACATCAACGCCTTGCTGGCAAACGTAGAGGCGACAGACATGATGTCGCCCGGCTCGACATTATACGTCATCGCAAGGTCCAGAAGGTTCATGTCAATCGCCATATCGCGTGGCATACCGTCGGTTACAAAGTCGACAACGCTGACCTTGAGGCTGTCGGCGTTGTAATCATGGCTCATCGCTGCGGGCGTTCCGCTGGTGATAAGCGAGGCACCGCTTTGGGTAATGTTAAACGTACCGCTGACAGGATCACCGCCGGCATTCTCGCTTTCCATATTGAACGTGTAGGCGTTGCTCATCGTTACTTCAACGCGACCATCGCCCATTTCGCGAAAGCGGACCTCGGGGATAACACCGGCGACTTTGGCGTCATCTTGGACCAATTCGATGGTTAGATCGGTAATGGTCAAGGTGTCGCCGGCACGGTTTTCGGACCCTGTGGTTAGGGTTTGACCATGGGCGGTGCCAAGGTCTTTCCAGCTGTTCCAGGCCTCCTCGGCCGTAATGTCGGCAAGGGCAGGGGCCGCAAGAAATGCGGTAAGGGCAGAAATAGATGTAATCGTCAAAATGCGCGAGGTCATCGGTCGGGTCTCCGTATACGATTGTTGTGGCGTAGCATCTGCGTGTGGTGAGGGCGGGTCAAGAGGGCACGCGGAGTAAGATGGTAACGATTGAATATGATTTCCGTGATTGGCTGGCTGGAGCCTACCGTAAAACTGCGTTAGCATTTGGTAAATAGGCTGAATTGGGGGGTAAATATGCAAGGCAAAGTGGTGGTTATCACAGGCGCAAGTCGCGGTATCGGGGAGGCAACAGCGCGGGTTTTCGCCGATGCGGGTGCACAGGTGGTGCTGCTCGCGCGGACGGTTAGCAAAATAGAGGCGATTGCCGCCGAAATCGGGCGCGGTGCCATGGCCTTGCCTTGCGATGTCAGCGATATGGGGTCCGTGCAAACCGCGTTGGGCCGTGTGGCTGTGGAATGCGGCGGGCTGGATGTGCTGATCGGCAATGCGGGGATGATTGATCCGATCGCTCGTATCAGTGACGCCAACCCCGATGAATGGTCGCGTGCGATCGACACCAATCTCAAGGGCGTGTTTTACGGTATGCAGGCCGCGATCCCGTTGATGCGGGCGCGGGGCGGGACGATTATCACCGTCTCCTCCGGTGCGGCCCATAACCCGCTTGAGGGGTGGAGCGCCTATTGCGCCGCCAAGGCCGGTGCTGCCATGCTGACCCGTGCCGCCCATCTGGAAGAAGGTGCCAACGGATTGCGCGTCATGGGCATGTCGCCCGGAACCGTCGCAACCAATATGCAGGTGAAAATCAAGGCCAGCGGTATCAACCCGGTAAGTGAGCTGGACCCCTCAGTTCACATCCCCGCCGACTGGCCCGCACGCTTGATGCTGTGGATGTGCGGCCCCGGTGGCGATGACTGGCTTGGGCAAGAGGTCTCTATGCGCGATGAAACCATCCGCCGTGCCGTGGGGTTGATCGCATGATAGAGCTTGCAATCGAGGAGGGCGTCTGGACCGTAACCATCAATCGCCCCGAAAAAGCCAACTCGCTGACAGCCACGATGCTGGGTGAATTGGCGGATATCGCCGAGCGGGCCGCCACCGAGGGCGCACGCGCGCTGATCCTAACCGGTACAGGCCGCGTCTTTTCCGCAGGCGCCGACCTAGAGGAGGCCCACGCAGGGCTGGCCACCAATCCGGTATGGGAACGCCTTTCAGGGGCCATCGCGGCCCTGCCTTGCCTGACAATCGCCGCCCTGAACGGCACGGTTGCCGGCGGCGCGATGGGGATGGTGCTTGCCTGCGATCTGCGTATTTCTGTGGCTGGGGCCAAGGTGTTTTACCCCGTCATGCGGCTGGGGTTCTTGCCCCAACCCTCTGACGTGCCACGGCTTGTGCGGCTGATCGGACCGGCGCGGGCGTCCATGATCCTGATGGCCGGCCAAAAGATCACGGCGGCCGAGGCGCAAACATGGGGCCTTATCGACCGCGTGGTGGACGAAGACGTGGTGACCCTCGCCCATACGCTGGCGGGTGACGCGCTGGCCGCCGCCCCTGCCCATGCAAGTGCAATCAAGCGGATGATCTGGGGCTTGGCATTGTAGGTCGCGCGGTTTTCAGGCAAAAGCGCGCATCGCCATAGGAGAATATTATGGATTACGGCAAATCGGGTGCGCCTAATAAAGGCAAGAACACCGCACGTTATTCGGAACATAACGCCAAGGGCAGCGACAAAAACCCTTACGGATCGCAAGAATCCAAGGCCGATCTAGTCGCGCGCATGAAAGCGGCGGTTGAGGCAAAGAAGGCCGCGAAATAACTAAATAGGCTGGCCCTGCAACAAGCGGGGCAAGTCGCCCTCCAGCCCCGCTGCCGTGCGGATAAAACGGCGGCGCAGGCCGGGCATGGCGTTGATCGCTCCCATGCCAAGATCGCGCCCCAGTCGCAAGATCGGGTTATCGTTTGAAAACAGCTTGTTGACCGCATCCATGCCCAGCGCAAGGCTGGTCACATCAAAGCGCCGCCATTGCTGGTATCTGTCCAGAACATCCGCAGCGCCGATATCTTCGCCCCGCCGCGCAGCCTCTATCAAGACCTCGGCCAAGGCGCCGACATCGCGCAGCCCAAGGTTCAACCCTTGGCCCGCAATCGGATGCACCCCATGCGCCGCATCCCCCACCAGCGCCAGTCGTGGTGCGGTAAAACTATTGGCCAGCGTCAGGTTCAGCGGATATGTGAACCGCGTTCCGGCCAATGAGATCTCACCCAGAAAATCACCGAAACGCGGGCGCAAGGCGTCAAGGTAATCCGCGTCGCCCAGCGCGTTGATGGCATTGGCGCGGGCTGTCTGCTCGCTCCACACGATCGACGACCGATTGCCGCCGGGCAGCGGCAAAATCGCCAGCGGGCCTTCGGGCATAAAGAACTGATGCGCGATACCGTTATGCGGCAAGCTGTGGTTGATCGCTGTCACCAAGGCGGTCTGGCCATAATCCCACCCCGTGCGGGGGATGCCTGCGCGCCGGGCCACGCCGCTTTGCCGGCCGTCACAGCCCACTAGCACCCGTGCGCAAAGCACCTGACCCGAGGTGAGCGTGACCGTGGCGCCATTGGCCGAAACCTCTTGTGCCACAACGGTTTGGCCCGAAAGCAAGGTGATGCCGGGCGCATCAGCCATCGCGGCCAAAAAGGCGGCATAGAGGTGGCGATCCTCAACCATAAAGCCCATCGGGCCTTCCTCAATTTCGGCATGATCGAAGTGCAGGAAAAACGGTGCTGCCCCTTGGCCTGCATGACCGTCCGAGGCTTTTATCTCTAGTATCGGTTGTGCCTTATCGGCAATGCGCGGCCACACGCCAATCACCGAAAGCAACCGTTTCGACCCCAGCGCCAGCGAATAGGCACGCCCGTCAAAACCGGTCTTTGCACGGGTCGGCGCTGGGCGGGCATCGACCACCGTCACTCGCAGCCCGCCTTGCGCCAAAGCCAATGCCAATGCAGGCCCGTTCAGCCCACCACCCACAATCAAGATATCGGTATCATGTTCCATAGGGCTAAATATGTCTCTTTCACCGGCTTTGTCCATGCGACCAAGGCACACGGCCCTACATATACCATTGTCCAAAGGCGGGCTTAACGTTAGCTTTTGCTAATTATTGGCAAAAGGTGGGTTATGACGGGCAATTGGCTTTGGATGACGGCGGCGGATTTGGGGCGCGGGATTGAGGCGGGCAAGATCCACCCCGTAGAGTTGACCGAGGCCTATCTGGATGCGGCGGATAAACACCCCGAGGCCGGCCGCATCTATTCACGTATCACCCCGCGCCGCGCAAGGTCCATGTCAATTGCTGCGGCAGATCGGGCCCGGGCAGGGCAGCGGATTGGCCTGCTGGATGGGGTTCCGATTTCATGGAAGGACCTGTTCGATGCCGCCGGCGCGCCCTGTGAGGCAGGGTCCGCGCTGCTGAAAGGCCGTGTGCCGGAAACCGATGCGCAAGTGCTGACAACCGCCACCGCGCAAGGGCTGGTGTGCTTGGGCAAAACCCATATGTCAGAGCTGGCCTTTTCAGGGCTGGGGCTGAACCCCGTTACCGCCACCCCGCCAAATGTGAATGACGCGGCGGCGGTGCCGGGGGGGTCATCCTCGGGGGCGGCGGCATCGGTTGCCTTTGGGCTGGCGGCGGCGGCGATCGGGTCTGATACCGGTGGATCGGTGCGTATTCCGGCGGCATGGAATGATCTGGTCGGGCTGAAAACCACGCCGGGGCGGCTGTCAAATCAAGGGGTCGTGCCGCTTTGTGAACGCTTTGATACCGTTGGCCCATTGGCCCGCAGTGTCGAGGATTGCGCCCTGTTATTGGCCGCGATGGAGGGCAGAAAGCCCGCGGATCTGACTGGTGCAAGCGTGAAGGGCGCGCGGCTTTTGGTGCTTGAAACCGTGGCGCTGGATGACCTGCGCGAGGAACCCGCCCGCGGGTTTGAGGGCGCGGTAGAGGGGCTTGCCCGCGCCGGCGCCCGCATCGAATCCGGTAAGATAGAGGAAGTGACCGAAGCAATGGGCCTTGCCGCGATTTTGTTCACCGCCGAGGCCTACGGGATCTGGGGTAAAACCATCGAGGCCGCGCCCGAAAAGATGTTTCCGCGCATTCTGGAGCGGTTCCGGTCCGGTGCCGCCTTTGCCGCGTCTGACTATGTCGCCGCTTGGCGTCGGTTAGAGGAATTGCGCAAGATCTGGGCGCAAAAGACGGCGGCCTATGATGCGGTCATCCTGCCCACCGCGCCGAACCTGCCCCCTGATGCCAAACGGCTGATGGAAGATGATGAATATTACGTTACCGAAAACCTGCTAACCCTGCGCAACACGCGTATCGGCAATATGTTCGGCCTTTGCGGCGTCACTTTGCCAACGGGTCAACCCTCCTGCGGGATCAGTTTTATTGCCCCGCCAATGCAGGAAGAGCGCGTTTTGCGCCTTGCATCCGCGGCAGAACGGGCACTGGGCTAAGGCCAGTAAAATTTTGGGAGAGGGACGCAAAAGACACAATCGCCCCCCCCAAGCGCACTAAATCAAAGCGTTTTTCTGGACCCGCGGGCAAACCATCGTTATCCTGCTTTCAAACGGGGCGAAATGACCCCGATAAATGAGGCAGCAATGGCATTTCCTGAGCGGTTTTCGAACCTGCCAGAATACGCGTTTCCGCGACTACGCGCACTTCTGGATTCCCATCCGGCGGGTGGTGAGGCGATCTCCATGACGATTGGAGAGCCGCGACACCCCATGCCCGATTTCGTCGGCCCGATTTTGGCACAAAATCTAGATGGTTTTGCCAAATACCCCCCAAATGATGGGACGCCCGAACTTCTGGCGGCAATCGCGGCTTGGGTGCAGCGGCGCTATGGCGTGGGCCTTGGCACCAATCAGATCATGGCATTGAATGGAACCCGCGAGGGGCTGTTCAACGCCTCGGTGGCACTTTGCCCTGAAATGAAATTAGGCAAACGGCCCGTGATCTTGATGCCCAACCCGTTCTATCAGGTCTATGCCGTGGCCGCATTGGCGATGGGGGCTGAACCTGTTTATGTGCCCGCAACCGCCGCCACGGGGTTTTTACCCGATTACGCCGGTCTGCCGCGTGATATTCTGGACCGCACGGCGATTGCCTATTTGTGCTCACCTGCCAATCCGCAGGGCGCGGTTGCAAGCACGGATTACTGGGCGGACCTGCTGACCTTGGCCGAAAAGCATGATTTCCGCATTTTCGCGGATGAATGCTATGCCGAGATTTACCGCAACGCGCCGCCCCCCGGCATCCTTGCCGTGGCGCAAACCATCGGCGCGGACCCGGAACGCGCGCTGACGTTTCATTCCCTTTCCAAACGATCGAACTTGCCGGGGCTTCGGTCCGGTTTTGTGGCGGGCGGGGTGCAATCCATGACCCGCATCCGCCAGCTGCGTGCCTTTGCCGGCGCGCCCCTGCCCTTGCCAATCCAAAAGGTATCGCAAGCGGCGTGGGAGGATGAGGCGCATGTCACCGCCTCTCGTGCGCTTTATGCCGATAAATTCGACCTCGCGGACCAGATTTTCAGCGGTATCCAAGGCTACCAATCCCCCGATGCCGGTTTTTTCCTGTGGCTTTCGGTGCAGGACGGTGAGGATGCGGCGTTGAAGCTTTGGCAGGAAACCGGCGTGCGTGTGCTGCCGGGGGCTTATCTTTCGCGCGATGTGGCGGGTGAAAACCCCGGCGCGGGCTATATCCGGGTGGCTTTGGTCGCCCCAAAAGAAGAAACACAGCGCGGGCTGACCCTGCTCCGCGACTGTCTCTACGGGCAAGGACATTAGAGCATGGCATCTTATCAGATCAGGCAGCGCGATCCTTTGGTGGATCAAAACACAGCGGCAATGCTGGAACGGCGCGGGCGCGAGTTGCTGGGCATCGGGCTTATTGTTCTGGCCTTGGCTTTTACCGCCTTGCTGGGCAGCTATTCGGCCACAGATCCGGGCTGGATGGTGGCAACCGATGCGCCGGTCAACAACTGGCTGGGCCGGCTTGGGGCCTCCATCGCGTCGACATTGTTTATCATCGGCGGGCTTGGGTCTTGGGGGATTCCGTTGATCCTTGGCGCTTGGGGTCTGCGCTTTGTGAGCCATACGGGCGAGGATCGTGCCATGGGGCGTGTGGTCTTTGCCGTGATTGCCGTGGCGCTGGCGTCGGTTTTTGCGGCAACCCATGTGCCGGGGCCAAACTGGCCGCACGCCGCGATCGGGCTGGGGGGGCTTTTTGGCGATACCGTTCTGGGCGCGATGCTGGCGATTTTGCCGATTGGTGCGGGGTTCGGGCTAAAGCTGCTTTCGGTTGCCTTCGGTGCCGGCCTGCTGGCGATGGGGCTGTATGTCACCGGCTTTGATATGCGGGAAATCAACGTGATCAAGCGCTTCGTCATCTTTGGCGCGATCAGTGCCTATGCGATGGCGGCCTCGGTTGCGGGACAATCTGCCGCTGGTGCTGCCCGCGCCGCGCAAAGCTATGCCGAAAAGAAGCGCGCCCAACGTGAAATGGCTGCCAGCCATTCGCAAGATGATCTTGTCTATTCCGATCGGGTTCCGCACGCGCCTTTGCGGGCTGACCCCGCAATCGGTGGCTTTGGTCGCCCGAAATCGCTGCGCCCCAACGCGACCCACGGCTATGATTTGCATTCCGCCCAGCAGCCAGAGGCCGAGCCTTTGGTTGCGCAACGCTACAGCGATGAGGTCGTGGAAAAGCCGGCCGACAAACCGAGCCTTCTGGCGCGTATGCCGCAGCTTATCCGCCGCGCTGCCATGCAGCAGGCAGAGCATGAGCCCGTGGCCGAGCCGCCTTTGCGCAGCGAAGATCGCATCAAGGCGCGGATCAATGATGTTATTCGCTCTCGGGTGCGGCAGAACCCTTCGCCCCAAGCGGCCACGGTGCAATCCGCGGTTCAGGCCGCAATTGCCCGTCGTGAACCGCCGTTGACAGGCCAACGTGCGCCCGCAGTGCAATCTGCGCCAAATCATCGGCCTGTGGTACATGCGCAAGCGTTGACACATGGCCCCAATATGGAACGCCTCGGGGCGCCGTCCCGCGTGGTGCCCAAGGCACCGGAATGGCTGAATGCCGATGAAGATACGGAAATCGCCGAAACACCCGACGTTTGGGATGAGGAAGTCGCAAACTTCGATCACAGCCAAGAACAAGACGACTCCGTGTTTTCCGATGATGATGATGATATAGCACCAGAGGTTATCCGCGTCTCGACCCCCCTGCCCCGCGCGCCGGTGGTTGAACAACGCCGCATCGTGCAACCTGCCGCGGCCAAGCCGATTGCCCCCTCACGCCAAGCCAAGGCAGAGGCGCAACCACATTTGAAGTTTGAGGAAAAGCACAGCGACTATGAGCTGCCACCGCTGAGCCTTTTGACCAGCGCCGATACCGTCCAGCGCCACACCCTGTCCGAGGAAGCGCTGGAAGAAAATGCGCGAATGCTGGAATCGGTGCTGGATGATTACGGCGTGAAGGGCGAGATTGTCGCCGTGCGCCCCGGCCCAGTGGTTACACAGTATGAACTGGAACCCGCTCCGGGCCTCAAGGCCAGCCGTGTGATCGGCCTTGCGGATGATATCGCGCGGTCTATGTCGGCGCTTTCGGCACGGGTGTCCACCGTTCCGGGCCGTTCGGTCATCGGGATCGAGCTGCCGAATTCATGGCGCGAAAAAGTGGTCTTGCGCGAAATCCTTGCTGCCCGTGATTTTGGTGACAGCGCGATGAGCCTGCCACTGGCGCTTGGCAAGGATATCGGTGGAGAGCCTATTGTCGCCAACCTTGCCAAAATGCCTCACTTGCTGATTGCGGGGACAACCGGCTCGGGTAAATCCGTTGCGATCAACACGATGATCCTGTCGCTGCTCTATAAGCTGACGCCCGAGGAATGCCGGCTGATCATGATCGACCCGAAAATGCTGGAGCTTTCGGTTTATGACGGCATCCCGCATTTGCTTTCGCCAGTTGTGACCGACCCGAAAAAGGCCGTTGTTGCCCTGAAATGGGTGGTCGGCGAAATGGAAGAACGTTACCGCAAAATGTCCAAAATGGGCGTGCGTAACATTGAGGGCTATAACGGTCGCGTCCGCGAGGCGCTGGCCAAAGGCGAGATGTTCAAGCGCACGATCCAGACCGGCTTTGATGAAGATACTGGCGAGCCGGTGTTTGAAACCGAAGAGGATACACCCGTTTCCTTGCCCTATATTGTGGTGGTCGTCGATGAGATGGCCGACCTGATGATGGTTGCCGGCAAAGAGATTGAGGCTTGCATCCAGCGCCTTGCGCAGATGGCGCGGGCGTCGGGGATTCACCTTATCATGGCGACACAACGCCCCTCGGTGGATGTGATCACCGGCACGATCAAGGCCAACTTCCCGACGCGGATCTCGTTCCAGGTAACGTCGAAAATCGACAGCCGCACGATTTTGGGCGAGATGGGTGCCGAACAACTTCTGGGCATGGGCGATATGCTTTACATGGCCGGTGGTGCCAAGATCACCCGCATCCACGGGCCGTTTGTCTCGGATGAGGAAGTCGAAGAAATCGTGAATCACCTCAAGAGCTATGGCCCGCCGTCCTATATGTCGGGCGTGGTTGAGGGCGTGGATGATGACAAAGAAAGCGATATCGACCTTGTTCTTGGTCTCGGCTCCAGCGACAGCTCGGAAAATGAACTTTATGATCAAGCGGTTGCTGTGGTTGCCAAAGATCGTAAATGCTCCACGTCATACATCCAGCGCAAACTGGGGATCGGTTATAACAAAGCCGCAAAACTGGTGGAGCAGATGGAGGAAAATCACGTTGTTACCGCCGCCAATCATGTCGGCAAGCGCGAGATTTTGCTGCCCGAGCATTGATAAAATCCGCTGGACGGTGGGCAGTACCCCGCCGTCCAGCGTGATCTTCGGGCAAAAACTTGCTCACATCCGCGTGTTGGCATCGCGCAAATGGATGCAGGGCGCGCCCGTCATGCCTATATGTATCTGATAAGGCGTAATGAGTGGGACCAACCCGATGAACCGCAGATCTTTTTTCCGTTCGATTGCAATGCCCTTTGCGGCGATGACATTCCTGACCGCATTGGCCATACCTGCCGCTGCTGAAAAAATCACGCTCCAGGAATTGTCGCGCTATCTTAATGCGCTGACCACGGCCGAGGCAGAGTTTACCCAGATCAATTCTGACGGCTCCATCGCCACGGGCCAGATTTACATTCAGCGCCCCGGCCGCGTGCGCTTTGAATATGCCGCGCCTGACAACAATCTTGTTATTGCCGGCGGTGGGCAGGTCGCGATTTTTGACGCGAAATCCAACCAGCCACCAGAGCAATATCCGCTTTCCCGCACACCTTTGTCGATCATCCTTGATAAGAATGTCGATCTGGGCCGCGCCAAAATGGTTACGGGCCACAGTCAGGATGGCAACACCACCCGCGTTCGCGCCCAAGACCCCGAGCATCCGGAATATGGTTCTATCGAGCTAGTCTTTACCTCAGCGCCGACAGAGCTGCGGCAATGGATCATCCGCGATGATAGCGGGGCCGAAACGACGATGATCTTGGGGGAAATGAAAAAGGGCGCAAAACTGAAGGCGTCGCTGTTCAATATCTCTATGGCGACGCGGCAGCGGCAATAAAAAAGGGGGCGATTTGCCCCCCTGCCCCGCTATTTTCCGCAACTTACCAATTGGGCGCGGTATTGCGCAGCCCTGTCAGCCACCTTTTGGGAAACCAGCAGCAACCATGGCTTGCTGCGATAGGTGCCGCGCGCATAGCCGGTGCGCCCTTCGTGATAGGCAAGGTAATGGGCGCGCGCATCCCATTTTGACAGCCCGAGATCCTTTTCCGACTGGTCCATATACCAGCCCATGAAATCGGTGGCATCCGAAATGCGGTCCCGTCTGGCAGAGCCGCGGCGCTGTTTTTCTCGGTATTCATCCCATGTGCCATCCAGCGCCTGGCTATACCCATAGGCAGAGCTTTGACGCCCAAGCGGAATGATCCCCAAAGCCCATTTATGCGGTGTCTTTGCATCACCGATGAACTTCGATTCCTGATGGATCGTCGCCATCTGCACATGCACCGGAACACCCCATTTGCGTTCTGTTGCCTTCATGGCGCGGTAATACTGCGGTCGCTCGCGCGCAATGCTGCACGCGTTATCCAAATCACGGGGCGCCGAGAAATTGCCACCGCCACAAGAGCCTAGCAACAACATCAATACCGACGCGCGGAGAAACCTGCTCATATGCCCTCGCACATTATATTTTGCATGTACCTTAGGGCAGATTTCGCAAAAGGGGAATGGGGCAGCGCACCGCCTCAGATCAGAAAAGCGAGAGTGAGCGGTAAAGTGATGACCGACAGCAACGTCGAGACAATCACCATCCCCGCCACCGCATCGGCATCCGCGCCGTATTTGGCGGCAAGCATATAGGTCGTGACCGCAACCGGCGTGCTGATCTGCAAAACCAGCACCGCCAGCGCGACAGGTTCCAGCGCAAAGCCAAGCCCTACCCCCAGTGCAACCGCAACGCAGACCGCAACCCGCAGCAACGACAGCCACAACGCCTGCCCCAACCGCCCCGGCGAAAGCCGCGCGACGGCCACGCCCAGCGTGATCAGCATCAGCGGAATCGCCATCTGCCCGATCATCTCCAGCGCGTTGGTCAGCCATGTCGGCGTATGCCAGCCTTGCCACAAAAACAGCGCGCCAAGAAGGGTGCTGACCACCAAAGGTTCGCGCAACACCTTCAACGGCGAGCCGCCTTGGGAAACCAGCCATATCCCGTAGGTAAAGCCCCAGATCCCCGCCACAGCAAAGATCACCACGGCATAGCCGATCCCAGCCTCACCAAAGGCAAACAGCGCCAAGGGCAGGCCCAGATTGCCGGTATTGCCAAAAATCAACGGTGGCAGATATGTCCGGCGCTCCAGCCCCAACACGGCGGTCAGCCCCCAAAAGAGCAACGTCAGCGCGCCATAAGTCGCAATCGCGGCAAGCAGCATGCTGGTAAGCGCGGCAGGCTCAATCTCGGTTTTCATCAGGGCGGTAAAGACCAAACAGGGTGTCGCCAGCATCATCGCCAAGCGGGTCACAAACTCCATCCGGTATTCAAAACCGGCCTTAACCCAGATAAAACCGATTGATGCCAAGATCGCGACGGGAGCCACTATTTCCAATACTGTTAAAATTAGATTCACAGTCTGTTTCCCTGTTTTGCTGCCTTGCCCGGTGGACAAGACCCAGTGCATGGCATTACTAGTCGGCCCAATGGGGTGCAACTAATGCTTAAATCACGCGCGAAATATCATCTGGGCCAAGTTTTGCGCCATCGTAAACACCCGTTTCGCGGGGTGGTTTTTGATGTCGATGCGATGTTTTCCAATACCGACGAATGGTATGAAAACATCCCCGAAGAAAGCCGTCCGAACAAAGAGCAGCCGTTTTACCACCTGCTCGCGGAAAATGATCAAAGCTACTATGTGGCCTATGTGTCAGAGCAGAACCTGATGCCGGATGAAACCGGTGAACCGGTAAGCCACCCCGACCTCTCTGATCTGTTCGGAGAGTTTGAGGATGGCTTTTACCCGCTTCAGTTCAACCTGAATTAAGCACGCACCGCACGTGACATTTGCACGGCCAAGATCCCGCCGGCGATGATGACAACCCCTGCCACATCCCAAAGTGTCAGGCTTTCGCCCAGAAACAGCGCCGCTATTGCCACCCCGAAAAACGGGTTAAGGAAATGGAACGCCGCCGCGCGAACCGCCCCGATCCGGGCAACCAGCAAGAACCAGACCCATGTCGCCAAAAGCCCCGGCACCAACGTGGTATAGGCAAAGGCCAGCCCCAGACGCGGTGTCCAGTTCACATCCCATGTTTCCAATGCGACGGCGGCAACTGCCAATAACGAGGCGCCAACCAGCATTTGCAAACCGACAATCATCAGCAAATTGCCACCGCTTGAGGCCGTGCGCACCGAAAGCGTCGCAAAAGCAAGCGCCAGCACCCCGATCCCGCAAAACAGCAGCCCGACCAAATCCACCCCGTCCGAAATCCGGTGGCCCATAATGATGCCCACGCCGACCATCCCGGCCAACAAGCCCGCATAGCCCAAGGGCCGCAACCGTTCCTTAAAGATCGCCCAGCCGGCAAGCGCCACCAAAAGCGGCATGGTAGAGGCCACGATGGCGGCCAGTGAGGCCTCTACCCATTGCATCGCGACAAAGTTGAAGCCGAGATAGAGCGCGTTCTGACACAGGCCAAATATGATCGTCGCCCGCCACTGGCTGCGTGTCAGCCGTGCGGTTTGCCCAAGGGCGGCGGCAATCGCAATCCCGATCAACCCCGATGCAAAGAAGCGCAATGCCAAAGCCGTCAACGGTGGTGCATCGGCCACAATCATCCGCGCCGAGGTAAAGGCAGAGGACCACATGAACGCAAAAGCCAGCCCCATGAATATCGCGCGTACATCCATTCCGTTCGTCCCTTGTTCGTTAAATTTCGTTATATTGGTCGGGCATAAACGGCACGTCGGTATCACCCGGCTTGGCGCCTGCCGCGGTCAACATCGCGTGGATTTGCCCGCGATGATGGGTCTGATGGTTAAAGAGTTGCAGCACCAGAATGCGTTTCGGTTTGGTCACATCCTTGCCCAAAGCGCCGGAATGCCATGTCAGATCGCCCTCAAACCACGCAGAGTCCACCCCATGCGCCCATTTCAGGATCTGGCGATCAAAAGCGGCGCGATCAGCGCAAAACCGCGCCCAGCCTTGGGGCAGGGCGGTTGATTGCGCGATGCCACCTTGCGGGGCGGGGGTTTCGGCAAAACGGCTTAGCCAGATGCGATCCCCCCAAAGCAAATGCGCAAAGGTCGCCTCGATGTTGTCAAAGAAACTGCCGCGCGCCTTTTGCCGTGTAGGTTGGTCCAATCCGGTCGCGGCCTGAATCAGGTTTGCGTTTTGCCACACATTATAGCGCGCCATGGCAACGGCATATTCCTTGTTCGGCATCACGCCCCCCTTATCTGAAAACCAGAAAGCGCCAAGCCAAAGAAAAAGGCCACCCCCATCACGCGGGGCGGCCTATTAAATCCGGCAAAGCCGCGATCAAAGATCAGTCGTTGACCGAATCTTTCAAAGCTTTGGCGATGGTGAATTTCACCTGCTTGTCAGCCCCTTTGGTCATGGTTTCACCCGTTGCAGGGTTGCGCACCTGACGCTCGGGGCGTGCGCGGCATGCCATTTTGCCCAAGCCGGGAAGCGTGATCGCACCACCGCTTGCAACTTCACGGGTGACAATCGCTGCAACTGCTTCGAGAGCGGTCGTCGCGACTTTCTTGTCGGTGCCCATTTCTTCGGCCAGCGCTGCAATCAACTGCGTCTTTGTCATTGGCTTGTTCATTAGTCCTGTCTCCATTGTCTTGCCCTGCCGTTCGTTGGGGGCATATATGCAGCCCTTGTGGGCGAATGCCCCCGCTACACAGGTTTTTACGCCTTAAATCAAGCACAAATTCCGGTAATGAGTGAATGTTGAGTGGGTTTTCCCTTTATAGGAAGGCTGTTTCCTCAAAGCTGCGCAACTTACGGCTATGGATACGCTCCAGCGGCATCTCGCGCAGGCGCTCCATCGCGCGGATGCCTATCTGCAAATGTCGCGCCACTTGCGTTTTGTAAAAGTCCGAGGCCATCCCCGGCAGCTTCAGTTCGCCGTGCAACGGCTTGTCGGAAACGCACAAAAGCGTGCCGTAAGGCACCCGGAACCGAAAGCCGTTGGCCGCAATCGTGGCGCTTTCCATATCCAGCGCAATAGCGCGCGACTGGCTTAACCGCATCACGGGGCCAGAGTGATCGCGCAGCTCCCAGTTGCGATTGTCGATCGTGGCAACGGTCCCCGTTCGCATGATCCGTTTGAGGTCAAACCCTTGCAATTGCGTCACATCGGCCACCGCATTTTCCAGCGCGATCTGGATCTCGGCCAGCGCGGGGATGGGCACCCAGACGGGCAAGTCATCATCCAACACGTGATCCTCGCGCAAATAGGCATGGGCAAGGACAAAATCCCCAAGGCTCTGGCTGTTGCGCAAGCCGGCACAGTGGCCCACCATCATCCAGGCATGCGGGCGCAGCACGGCAATGTGGTCGGTCGCGGTTTTGGCATTGCTTGGCCCGACCCCGATATTGACCAAGGTTACCCCCTGCCCGTCGGCACGTTTAAGGTGATAGGTCGGCATCTGCGGCAGCTTCAGCGGTGTCGGCAGCTCCCCATCTGCCGTGCGCAAGACCGCGTTACCGGTGCCGACAAATTCGGTGTAGCCGCTGTCGGGATCAGCCAGCATCGCCCTTGCGTAGGCCTCGAACTCCTCCACATAAAACTGGTAGTTGGTGAAAAGCACATGGTTCTGGAAGTGCTCGGCATCGGTGGCGGTATAATGCGACAGGCGCGCAAGGCTGTAATCCACCCGCTGCGCGCTGAACGGGGCCAGCGGATAAGAGCCGTCCGCAAAAGCACCATGCGTGCCGTTCACGATGTCGTCATTCGTGGTCTGCAAATCTGGCACGTCAAACACATCACGCAGGCTAAAGCTTAACACACCCTCTTGCGGGATAGAGATGCCCGGATTGCCCGCCACCGCGAAATGCACGGGGATCGGCGTATCCGACGGGCCGATCTGCACACCAACGCCGTGGTTTTTCATCAACAGTTCGATCTGTTGGATCAGGTATTTGCGAAACAGATCGGGGCGGGTGATGGTGGTGGAATAGGTACCGGGATGCGCCACATAGCCAAAGCTGAACCGCGAATCGCTTTTGGTAAAGCTTGTCGTTGTTAGCCGGATTTCAGGGTAATAGGCCCGCACCCGCGCGTCCGGCCTGCCTTGGGTGACGGCTGCGCTGAACTGTTGGGCCAAAAACTGCGTGGCCTCGAAATACAACTCCTCTAGCCGGTCCACTGCCGCCAATGCCGAGGTGAAGTGGTCACTTAGCGGGTCTTTCGGCGTTAAAATCGGAAGGCTCATACTATCGGTCATGCGATCTACTTTTCCCTACAGCTTTGCTGGCGGCATTAAGGGCGGGTTGCGATAAGACTTCAAGCCTTTTGATTGGTGTGCTTCGCCTTACCAGTTTCAAGTTGCATAGGCCGGCAACGGGCTTGATACTGAACGGATGAAAACACTTCTTTCTATTGGTCACGGCTATTCGGCGCAGGGCTTGGCCCGGCTTTTGCAACCTTTGGGCTGGCGCATTATCGGCACCACCCGCAACGCGCAAAAAGCCGCCAAGATGCGCGCGAACGGGATTGAAGCGGTGATCTGGCCGGGTGAGGACATCGCGCCGGCCTTGGAGCAGGCAAGCCATCTGCTGACCTCTGTCGCGCCGGATGCGGGCGGTGATCCGGTACTGGCAGCCCTTGGGCCGCAGATCTTGGCGTCAGATCTGGAATGGGTCGGTTATCTATCCACCACGGGGGTTTACGGCGATCATCAAGGCGGTTGGGTTGATGAAGAAACCCCGCTGACCCCAAGCACCCAGCGGGGCCAGCAGCGCGTATTGGCCGAGGATCAGTGGCAAGCCTTGGGCCTGCCGTTGCATATCTTCCGGCTCGCCGGCATTTACGGCCCCGGCCGCGGCCCCTTTGCCAAGGTGCTAGAGGGCAGCGCGCGCCGCATCCTCAAGCCGGATCAAGTGTTTTCGCGCATCCATGTTGATGATATCGCGCAGGTGCTTGCCGCCTCTGTCGCGCAGCCAAACCCCGGTCGCACCTATAACATTTGTGACAATGATCCAGCCCCGCCCGAGGATGTCATCGCCTATGCCGCCGAGCTTTTGGGCCTGCCCGTTCCGCCAAGTGAAAACTGGGATACGGCAAAGATGACCCCGATGGCGCGCAGCTTTTACGCCGAAAGCAAACGCGTGCGAAATGACCGCATAAAAGAGGAGCTTGGCGTAGAGCTGATCCACCCCGATTATCGCAGCGGCCTGCGCGCGTTGTTTGACGCCGAATTCTGACTTTCTGTTAGTTGTCGTTGATATCGCGATCCCATATTTTGACCTTGCTTGCTTGGGAGCCCAACAGTTTGCGCATCACGATCCACGCAAGCAAGGAGGCCACCGCAAAGATCAGCAATGTCGTGGGCAAGCTGCCCAAGACCCCGATGCCGACCAAAACACCGGTCGCCACGGCCCCCAAGGCAAAGCCAAGGAAAATATAGCCGGGCGCAAGCACCTCCAGCACGCCAAGCGCAAAGCCCAGAACGATCCAGACCCACCAAAGGCCATACCAGCTCATGTTCGGCCCTTCAGCATTTTGAAGGCGTCGCCAAAGGCCTCCAACGCCTGCGCCGGCACGATAATCGTTTGCTTGCCGGCCCCCTGCCCCACGGCTGTCAATGCCTCCACCTGCTTAAGTGCTACTTGATACTGCGCCGCCTCCAACCCGTGCAGGCGGATCGCCTCGGCAATCACGCCGGTCGCATAGGCCTCGGCATCGGCCAGAACGCGGCGTTCCTTGGCTTCTTGCTGGGCGGCATAAAGTTCGGCGTCCGCGTTTAATTCCATCGCCCGCTTCTTGCCCTCGGCCTCTGTTACTTGTGCCCGCCGTGCGCGTTCAGCATTCAACTGCTGTAACATCGCGGCGCGCGTGGCCTCATCAAGGTTCACGTCCAGAACCTCGGCCCGCGTCACCTCAATCCCCCAGTCATCGACCATCGCCGCTACCAGTTCGCGCACCATGCCGATCAACTGGCTGCGGTTGGATTGCACCTGATCCAGCTCCATCTTGCCGATCTCGGAGCGCACAATCCCCGCGACCGTTGTCGCGATTGCGGCATCGACATCGCGGATGCGGTAAACCGTCTTTTCCGGCTCGATAATCCGGTAGAACACTGATGTTTCCACCTTTACCAGCACGTTATCTGCGGTAATCGCATCTTGCATGGCGTTGGGCAGCTGGCGTTCCAGAATAGAGATTTTATGCGCAACCTTATCCAGAAACGGCACGACAAAGTTGATCCCCGGCCCCAAAACCGAGCGCAGCTTGCCAAAGCGTTCCACCACATGTTGCTCTGATTGCGGCACAATCCGCACGCCCAGAAAAATACAAACAATGATGAAAACGGCGATCGCAATCGCCACCGCATTCCCACCGATAAACTGCTCAATATCCATCGCTCTGCCCTTTTCGCGAGTTCTTAACCATAATTGGTCCCTTATGCCCGTCCACGCAAGGTAAACCCTTGTTTCACCGGTGTCGGCATCATCCGAACCTAGATCGCATGCATCAATTAATTATTCCTTGTCGTCAAAGCCAGACGCGCCAATTCGCACCCTTCACCTTGTGCAGCCCCGCCCCCACCGCCATATTGGGCACGAAACGCGGAGGATACTATGGCAGATGATAAATTCCCCGGCTGGCACGGAACAACCATTCTGGCAGTGCGGCGCGGCGGGGAAGTTGTGGTGGCGGGTGACGGGCAGGTAAGCCTTGGGCAAACGGTTATCAAAGGGTCGGCCCGCAAGGTGCGGCGGCTTTCGCCGGGCGGGCGCGATGTGGTTTGCGGCTTTGCCGGATCAACCGCCGACGCCTTTACCCTATTGGAACGGCTGGAGAAAAAGCTGGAGGCGATGCCGGGGCAACTGGCGCGCGCATCGGTCGATCTGGCCAAGGATTGGCGGATGGATAAATATCTGCGCAATCTTGAGGCGATGCTGATTGTGACCGACGGCAAGGACCTTTTCATCATCACCGGCGCCGGCGATGTGTTGGAGCCTGAGCATGACATTGCGGCAATCGGCTCTGGCGGGAACTTTGCTTTGGCGGCGGCACGCGGGTTGATGACAACCGACCTGCCGGCCGAGGATGTCGCCCGCAAAGCCATGGCAATCGCCGCCGATATTTGCGTTTACACCAACGGCAATCTGACCGTGGAAACAATAAGCGCGACTGACTGACAGGAACCCATAATGACCGACCTTACCCCCCGCGAAATCGTGTCCGAGCTGGATCGCTATATCATCGGCCAGAAAGACGCCAAGCGTGCCGTTGCTGTGGCCCTGCGCAACCGTTGGCGGCGCAAGCAGCTTGGCGATGACTTGCGCGATGAAGTCTATCCGAAGAATATTCTGATGATCGGCCCGACCGGCGTCGGCAAAACCGAGATCAGCCGCCGGCTGGCCAAGCTGGCCCAAGCACCCTTTCTAAAGATCGAGGCCACCAAGTTTACCGAGGTCGGCTATGTCGGCCGTGATGTTGACAGCATCATCCGTGATCTGGTCGATGCTGCGATGATCGACACCCGCGCCCGCATGCGTGAGGATGTCAAAGCCCGTGCCTTTGCCGCCGCCGAGGATCGCGTGATTGAGGCGGTCGCCGGCAAGGACGCCCGCGAACAAACCCGCGAGATGTTCCGCCGCAAGCTGAAAGCCGGCGAGCTGGACAATACGGTGATCGAACTGGAAATCGCCGACACCACCAATCCGTTCGCGGCCTTTGACCCGAACGGTCAGGGTGCCGGCGGGCAAATGGGCGGCATGATGAACCTTGGCGATCTGTTCGGCAAAATGGGCCGCACCCAGAAACGCAAGCTGACCGTCGCCGAAAGCCACGAGCTTCTGGTGTCAGAAGAGGCAGATAAACTGCTGGATGATGAGGCGGTAAAGCTGGCGGCATTAGAGGCAGTGCAGGAAAACGGCATCGTTTTCATTGATGAGATCGACAAGGTTTGCGCCCGTGCCGATGCTCGTGGTGCCGATGTTTCCCGCGAGGGCGTGCAGCGCGATTTGCTGCCACTGATCGAGGGCACGACGGTTTCGACCAAGCACGGGCCGGTGAAAACCGACCATATCCTGTTCATCGCCAGCGGTGCCTTTCATGTGGCAAAACCATCGGACCTGCTGCCCGAACTTCAAGGCCGCCTGCCGATCCGCGTAGAGCTTCGCCCCCTCACCGAGGATGATTTCGTCCGCATCCTGACAGAGCCGGACAATGCACTAACCCTGCAGTATACGGCCCTTATGGGCACCGAAGGCGTGACCGTCAGCTTCACCGAGGATGGCATCAAGGCCCTTGCCCACATCGCCGCCGAGGTCAATCAGTCGGTTGAAAACATCGGGGCGCGCCGGCTTTATACCGTGATTGAGCGTGTGTTTGAGGATCTGTCCTTCAACGCGCCCGATCGCGGCGGGGAAACGGTAGAGGTCAACGCCGCCTTCGTCGAAGAGCATCTAGGCGAGCTTTCGCGTTCTGCCGATCTTTCGCGTTACGTTCTTTAATCAGTCGGGGTGCGGGACCGCGCCCCGACGTAATTTAACGAGACCGGCGCAAATAAACGTAAAATGCGCCGTGCCCGCCATGGCGTAAATGCGCCTCGGTCACTTGCAAAATCGCCGATGCAAGCGGCTGTTGGCGCAACCAATGCGGCAGTTGTTGGCGCAAAATGCCGGTCCGGCGCGGCATCACGCTGGTATCCATTCCCGGCTTGCCCTTGCCCGTAATCACCAGCACCAGACGCAACCCTTTGCCATGTGCATTCAGGATAAAGCGGATCAATTCGGGGTGCGCCTCGGCCAATGTCATGCCGTGAAGGTCAATGCGCGATTCAGGCGCAAGCTTGCCACGGGTCAGCTTGCCAAAAGCCTTGGCATCCATTTGCAAGGCCGATGGGGGTGCGGGATTGGGCTTTGGTGTACCCGGCTTTTCACCCAAACGAAACGGTGCGATGCGATGAGCCGGCGCGGGTTGCGTGGCGGGCTGTGGCAACGGGGCCGGCGCATCCTTGGGTTTTCTTTTGACAACAGGGGCATGCATCGGTTTGGCCGTTCGCGCAACAGCATCCCAAAGGGCTTCCTCCTCTGGGCCAAGCGGACGGCGGCGGCGCGACATTAGCCTGCCTCCGCAAAGGCGGGGGCAGCACGGTGATTATCCGCCGCCCAGCCCTTCAGTTCCGAAAACTTCAACAGTTTCGCCATGGCCTACCCCAAGCCTAACGCGCAGACAGGCAGAGCGCCCGCCGCGAAAAAGCAGGCCGCATCAATCGCCGGTGGCAACCAGCAACCAGTTGGGATCATCAGCACCCATCTGGCGCGCAAAGGTCCAGACATCGCGCTGGCGCTTGATCTCGGACGGGCTGCCTTCGACAATCTCACCCAGCTTGTTGCGCACGACCGAATACAGCTCTGCCACAAAGCGAACGGAAACCTCACCCTCACGGCTGGTCGTATCAAATTCTGCGGATTGAACCGCAAGCTCCCGGATGCCGATAAAGTTTGCCTCTACCGTTAGGCCTTGCGCCTCACGGGCGGCGACGGCTTCGGCAAAGCTTTCATAAACATCGGGGGACAGGAACGGTTTGATCTCTTCAATCTCACCCTTCTCGAACGCCATAAAGATCATCTCATAGGCGCCGCGCGCGCCGCCCAGAAACTCCCCTACCGAAAAGCTTGGCTCGGCTTTTTTCATCGTGTAAAGCGCGTTGGCGGCGTCAGAGCCATCGGCGACATGGTCAACGATATCGCGGTCCGGCCCGCCTTCGATAACCTCAAACCCTTTGCGGGCACTTGGCTTGTCGTCGTCCAACGGCAAAGGCGGCTTTTCAAACCCCTCACGCGTGCCCAGAACGCTTTTCAGCTTCAGGATCAGGAAAACGGCAATTCCCGCAAGAACGAGAAGTTGGATTAGCGAAGAATTCATGTCAGTCCTCAGAAAGCCGGGGCAAATGGCCCGATGCGGTTTGGGGTGTTGGTAAGTCACCTCTTTATACTTATGTAGGGTGTGGGGTGCGCCAAGTCTACCGCCCCGACTGTAAAGAAATCACCGGGTATCCGGGAAAGGAGGCCCGATCATGTGGCTACTGCTTGCGTTTGTTGTCGTTCCCTTGATTGAGATCGGCCTTTTTATTCAGGTCGGGGGCTGGCTTACGCTTTGGCCCACGCTGGCGATTGTTCTTGCAACCGGTATTATCGGGACGGTTTTGGTGCGCAGACAAGGGCTGCGTGTTCTGGCTGAATTGCGCAGCTCCATGTCACAAATGCGCGACCCTTTGTCACCGCTGGCACATGGCGCGATGATCCTTTTTGCGGGGGCATTATTGCTTACACCGGGGTTTTTTACCGATACGGTCGGCTTTTTGCTGCTGATCCCGCAATTGCGGCAAATGATCATCACTGCCATTGCCGCCCGCGTGACAGTTGTGGGTGCAGGGGCCACGACCGCGCATCGCCCGCCCGGGAACGATATTATTGATGCCGAATATATTGATGTCTCGGACGATAATGAGCCGAATGATCCCAAAAACAATCGCCCCTCCCGCTGGACAGAGCATTGAGACCACGACAATCACCTGCTAAACCACGGCTAATAATTTTTTGGGAGATATATAATGACTGAAGCAAATGGTGCCGCAGCTGCGCCACAACCCGCAGCACAAGTAAAAATGCAAGTTCTGGGCCAGTTCGTTCGTGACCTGTCCTTTGAAAATGCTGTGGCACAACGTGGCATGCAGGGTGGCGATGTCCAGCCCGACACCCAAGTCGCCGTTAGCCTTGATGCCCGCAAGCGCAGCACGGACAACCAGTTTGAGGTGATTACGAAATTTCGCGTAACTTCCAAGAACAAAGCCAACGACGAGGTTTTGTTTGTTGTGGAGCTGGATTACGGCGGTATTTTCCACATTGAAGGCGTGCCAGAAGATCAGATGCATCCGTTCTTGCTGATCGAATGCCCGCGCATGTTGTTCCCCTACGTGCGCCGCATCATTTCCGATGTGACCCGCGATGGTGGTTTCCCGCCGCTCAACATCGATACCGTGGATTTTCTGGCCCTGTACCGGGCAGAGCTTGCCCGTCGCGCCGAAGAGCAAAAGACCGACAAACCGGTTTCCTGATTTTTCACAAGGGCGGGGTGTGCCCCCCTTGCGGACATTCAGACAAGAAAGCCTGCTGCGGAAATCGCGGCAGGCTTTTGATTTAGTAAGGGTACGAAGGCGCTGGGTGCCTGCAAATTGCGGGCGGTTACCGGATCAAGACCGGCCCCAAAAGCCGACCTCGTCAAAGAAATTGACTGCCCCGCTTTAATTTGACATTAAGCTGCGTAGCCAGGAAGCCGCTAGGTTCTCAGCCATTATGTGTCTTAATGGGGCTGAATATGGTGAAACTTTCCGGATATATCCTAACCGTCCTGTCGGTCGTTTTTGCCAGTTCTGCTGTTGCATGCGAAGGCATTGAGCTGGACCGTGGTGATGTTTTTAACGCCCCTCTGTGCATTCCCGAAACGCCTGCCCGCGTGGTTGTTCTGGACCCAAGCTTCGGGCTGGGCGTCGGGTTGGATGTCGGGTTGCCTGTTGTTGGTGCCCCCCTTGAAATGATGAGCGATGAAGCCCTTCACAAGCGGGCGGTGGAGCATGACATCACCAGCACCGGTTTCGTCACCGAACCCAGCCTTGAGACCATCGTGGCACTACAGCCAGACTTGATTATCGGCTTCGTCGGGTCGGAGTCGGTTGCCTCGGGGATTTACCCGATGGCCGCGCGCGTGGCCCCTACCTTGCTTTTCACCTCGACCGATTGGCGGGAATTCTACCGCCTTCTGGCAAGTTTGAGCGGCAAGGAACAAGAGGTAGCAGACGCGCTTGATACGCTTGACCAGCGCATTGCGGATATCAAGGCGCGGATGCCAGATACGACCGTTTCGGTGCTGCGCATTACCTCATGGGATTTTCAGGTCTATCTTGATGCCCCCGAAACATATGCGCCCTTTGAGATTATGAAACAGGCGGGCGTCCGGCGCAGCGCCTATGAGACAACGGATGATCCGTCGTTGGCCCTCAAGCGGCCCGACCGTGAGGAACTGGCGCAGCTGGACGGCGACATTTTGCTCTATATTGTCGGGGGGACCAATGCCTCTGACCAGGACGGTCGGCACGCCGAAGTGCTGAGTGATCCCTTGTGGAAAATGCTGCCTGCTGTCCGGTCCGGTCAGGTTCATCGTGTGTCGCACGGGACATGGATGCAGTTCAGCGGGATCGCCTCGGCCCATCGTGTGCTTGATGATCTTGAAGCCTATGTGGTGGGGGCACCTTGACCGATATTCGCCGGGACTGCTTGGGACTGGTGTTGCTATCAGCGGGTTTGCTGGCCTTGCTGGTCTGGGGGCTGACGGTCGGCACATCTGATATATCATTGTCTGATGCCTGGCGCGCGCTTTGGTCAGATGCAAACCAGCGGGTAGAGATTGTCGTGCAAGAGGTCCGGCTGCCAAGGTTGCTGGCCGCCATTGTGGTTGGCGCAGCTTTGGCCGCAGCGGGGACAATCATGCAAGCCGTCACCGGCAACCCCATGGCCGATCCGGGGCTGTTGGGGGTCAATGCCGGGGCCAGTTTTGCTGTCGTTCTAGCCATCGCGCTGGGCGGGGTCAGTGATGCGGGCAGTTTGGTCTGGTTCGCGTTTTTTGGTGCAGGCTGTGCGGCGGCACTTGTTTATCTTTTGGGGGGTGCGGGCCGTGCGGGTGCCACGCCGGTCAAGCTGGTTTTGGCGGGTGTCGTTGTTGCCAGCTTTTTGGGGGCGTTGACCATGTCTATTCTGGTCGTCGATATGCAAACCTTTGACGAGGTGCGCCTTTGGACCGCCGGCTCCCTAAAGGGCCGCGATATGCAAAGCGTCTTGTTGTTGGCCCCCTATGCGGGTTTGTCGCTTGCTGGCGCGATCTTGCTGCGGCAGCAGTTCAACGTATTGGCGCTGGGGGCTGATACGGCCGGCAGCTTGGGGCAGAACCAGCCGCTTTGGCTGGCGATTTCAGCCCTTTTGGTGGTCGGACTGGCCGGAAGCGCGGTTGCGCTGGCCGGCCCTATCGGCTTTGTCGGGCTTGTGGTGCCCCATTTGGTGCGGATGTGTATAGGCAGCAACTATGCACGCATCCTGCCGTTTGCCTGCGTGGTCGGGGCGGGCTTGACGTTATTGGCCGATACGGTCCCGCGGGCAATTTTCGCGCGGGATGTGCCGGTTGGCATCTCGCTGGCAGCCATCGGCGCGCCCTTCTTTATCTGGCTGGCCCGCCGTGAAAGGGCGGGTAAGCCATGAGGGCGAGTATCTGGCTGACACTTGCACTGGCTATATCCCTGATGGCGTCCCTTTCTGTCGGAGATCAGCGCATCCCTGCACTCTCGGTTCTGGGGGCATTGGTTGGCGCGGATAGCACGCCCATAACCAACGGATTCATCGTGATCGAGCTGCGGCTGCCGCGCGCAATTCTGGGCGCATTGGTCGGCGCGGCATTGGCGGTGGCCGGTGCCGCCACGCAAGCGTTGATCCGAAACCCGCTGGCCGAGTCGGGCCTGCTGGGCATCAATTCCGGTGCAGCACTGGCCGCTACAATTGTCATTGTTCAAGCAGACAATCTGCCCGAAAGCCTGTTGCCGCTGTTCGCTGTCGGCGGCGCTTTGGCGATGTCGGCAGCGATCTATGCGCTGGCCTGGCGGGCGGGTACAAACACCCTTCGGCTGATCTTGGTCGGTATCGGTTTGGGGGCGCTGGCGGGGGCTGCGGCCTCGTTTCTTTCTGTCTTTGGGCCGGTGGCGCAGGCACAGCGCGCGATGGTCTGGTTGGCGGGGTCCTTGAACGATGCGCGCTGGGTCAAATCGCTGTGGCTATTGGCCGGGGGGCTGCCTGCCGTCGGGGTTCTGTGGCTGATGAAACATGATCTTGACCTTATTTCCTTGGGCGATACCACGGCCCGCGCCTTGGGCCAGCGGGTCCATATGGTGCGCGGGATCGCCGTTTTTGCGGCTGCGGGGCTGGCGGGCGTGGCTGTGGCCGCGGCCGGCCCGATTGCCTTTGTTGGTCTTGTTGCCCCTCATGTTGCGCGCAGGGTGGTTGGTGCCGGCCACGCCCGTCTGATCCCGGCGGCGGCATTGACGGGCGCGGTGATGGTCGTGCTGGCGGATCTGTTTGCGCGCCGTGTCTTTGCGCCGGGGCAGTTGCCGGTGGGGTTGGCAACGGCCCTTCTGGGGGCGCCGTTCTTTGGTTATATTTTGTGGAAGAAGCGTCATGATTAGGCCCAATACCGATGAGTTACAGACCAAAGCTGTCGCGGTGGACTATGGGGCCACCCGGATTGTCGAGGATCTGGATTTGAAAATTGCGCCGGGTCGGCTGACCGTGCTTTTGGGGCCGAACGGATCGGGTAAATCCACCATCCTGCGGGCGCTTGCGCGGCTGCAACCTGTTGCTTCGGGGACGGTTTTGCTGGACGCGCAGGCCATAACCCGCATGAGCACCAAGGAATTTGCGCGCCGCGTTGGCCTGCTGGCCCAAGGGGCGATGGCCCCCGACGGCTTGCGTGTGATCGATCTGGTCCGGCAGGGCCGCTATCCGCATCGGCCCTTGTTTGGTGGCTGGACTGCGGATGATGACGCAGCCGTGGCCGAGGCGCTTGCGCTCACCTCCTTGCAGAAGTTGCAAGACCGGCCGCTTGATGTGCTGTCGGGCGGGCAACGGCAACGCGCCTGGATTGCGATGACCCTTGCACAGGCGACCCCTATCTTGTTGCTGGATGAACCGACAACCTATCTTGATATCGCGCATCAGGTCGATCTGATGAACCTGATCCGGCGGTTGGTCGATGCGCGGGCCATGACTGTTGTCGCCGTCTTGCATGATTTAAATCAGGCGGCCCGATATGCCGATCATCTGATCATGCTGAAATCGGGGAAAGTCATGGCCAAGGGCCCGGCAAAGGATATCATTACGCCAGAGGTTATCGCCCGCGCCTTTGGTATCGAGGTCAAAGTTTTCCAAGATCCCGATAGCGGGTTGCCATTTTGCCTGCCTCAACGGACGCTGAGTGATCCCGCTGATGCCTAAGCGTCACACCCTGTCATAGCATTAGATTCCGGGGCGTTTACCCTTTCCTTACTATATTTGTCGTGTATTGTGCCCGTCAATCGCCAGCCTGAAGCCAGCCACATCACCAGTGCCAGATATTCAGGATCGCGATATGATTTTTAACAGACTTATTTACTCTGTCACGCTTGCCGGAAGCGTTTCCATTCTGTCGATCAACGCGGCAATGGCGCAAGATGTGGCGTTTGATCTGGGAACCTTGGTTCTTTATGGCGACCGGACAACGGGCCAGGCCGAAAAAACCAACAGCAGCGTTGCAATCGTGACCGCCGCCGAGCTAGCCGATCCGACGATCTCCAATTACCGTGACGCCTTTCGGCACATGGCCAACGTTCAGGCCGGCGATTTTGTCGAAAGCGGCTTTGTTTTGCGCGGCATCAACTCTGAGGGTCAGACACCGGGGGGGCTGGGCACACCGCTGGCCGCCTATTATATCGACGGGGTCCAGCAAACCGTTGAGGGCACGCGTCGCGGGATCAACGGGGTTTTCGACGCTGAACAGATCGAGGTGTTCCGCGGCCCGCAATCGACCCTTAGCGGGCGTTCGGCCTTGGCAGGTGCAATCCATCTGCGGACCAAAGACCCCGAGTTTGCGCGTTCCGGCAAGGTTGAGCTGGGCTATGGCTCTGACAACAAGAAATCTGTGGGCCTCGCCTTCGGGGATACGCTTGCGCCCAACCTTGCCTACCGGATCAGCGGTGAATATTACAGCAAGGACAACGACCTAAACTATCCGTCCTATACCCGTTTTGACCGTTATGACGATATCACCTCGGACGAACAATACACCCTTCGCGGCAAGCTTTTGTGGCAGGCAACCGATCAAACCGACGTTCTGTTCAGCTATTCGCATTCATATGGCAACCCGGCCCCGAATGATATTGCAGGCCCTTATTGGTCAACGGCCTCGACGGGTTATGGCGCGCAACGCGGCGACATCTGGGGCAATATCCTGCCCGACTTCTACACCGCATTGATACCGGAATTCCCGGGTTTTCAGGATGTGCGCAACACAAAGGTGGATAACTTCGGTATCGAAGTCACCCATCACGTCAATGATAACCTGACCTTTACCGCGCAAACCGGTTACTCCTCATCGCTGACCGAACGTTATTCCATCAACGAAGGCACGGCGGGTGAATTCCTGACCGTTGCCGGTGAATTTGATCAAGAGCTGCTGACACAAGAATTCCGCCTGAACTATGAGGCCGAGGGCCTGCGTTGGGTCGGGGGCTTCTATATTGGCAAGGAAGAACAGACATCGTTCCGCGATGCGACCCTGCCCAGCTTTACGACCTACCTGCCCGAAAATCAGTATTCCGAGAATACCGGTGACATGCTCAACATCGCGGCATTTGGCGAGGTTGCCTATGAGTTCGCGCCAAGCTGGACCGTCATCGCCGGCGGTCGTCTGGATTACTTTGATCAGGACCAGACAGCTTCGCTGGTGACGGACGGCGTTCCGACCAGCAACAGTGAATCCTCCTTTAGCGATACGGTTTTCGTGCCGAAGGTCGGGATCGAATATGAGCTGGCCAACAGCAACAAGATCGCGCTGATTTATCAAGAAGGCTACCGCCCCGGTGGGTCCGGCATCTTGGCAGCGACGGGCGCTGCATTTGAGTATGACGCGGAAAAAGCAAAAAATCTGGAACTGTCCTACCGTGGGCGGGGGCTTGATGACAAACTCGGCTTTGCAGCAAGCGTGTTCTATCAGGACTGGGATTCCCAGCAGGTTGAGGTGGGTTCTTACCCCAACAACTACATCACCAATGCGGGCAAATCCAAATCCTACGGTGCCGAGCTGGAGCTGAGCTATGCCGCGACCGACATCGTGGACCTTTATGGGTCCGTCGGCTTGCTGCACACCGAGTTCAAAAGCTTTGAGGCCAATGGCATCGACTATTCGGGGCAATCCTTCCCCGGCGCGCCCGAAGCGTCGATCTCTTTGGGTTATTACGCCGGAGAGGCGACCGGCTGGTTCAGCACCGGTTCGATCCAATACACCGGCAGCAGCCTGTCGCGGCTTGAAGGTGGCGTGGCACAACCCGTCAAGCTTGACAACTATACGACCGTGGATCTTTCCGTTGGCTATGCTTGGGAGAAATCAAAGTTGACGGCCTATGTGACCAATGCCTTTGACACCGATTATTTCACCTATGAAAACGGTCCCGGCGTCCTGGCAACACAAGGAGAGGGCCGCGAGATTGGCCTCGTCTATGGCTTTACATTTTAAGATGGCGGCGGCAGGGCACCAAACTTTCGCGACGGTTGCCCTACCGTTTGCTTTGACCCGCGATAAATTCACCGAATATGCGACCGCGCAGGGGCTTACTGTCGAGCAGAATGCCGACACCAGCCTGATCCAGTTCCAACGCGGCGTGGTGCAGGTTTCGGGTGATGCGGCGCAAACGCGGCTGGATATCTCGTCCGAGACGGCCGCCGCCTTGCAGCTGCTGCGTGATACGCTTGCGGAACGGATGAAGGCCCTGCACATCCCGGTGGTGTGGAAGCCCGAAGCAGACAAAGGCCGTCCCGCCAACCTGAGCACCGCAACCGTCGTTGGGGTGCTCCACCTTTCCCCGGCCTATGCGCGGGTTACGATTGAAGGTCCCGATCTGGCGCGTTTTGCCGATGGGGGCCTGCATTTCAGGCTATTGTTCGGGCCGAAAGATGCGGGCTGGCCCTATACGGATGAAACCGGCGTAACCCAATGGCCCGGTGGCGACAAAGCGTGGCATCGGCCGGTTTACACGGTGCGCTCGATCGTCTGTAGCGCGGGCGGATCTGCGTGCATCGATTTTGATATCTTTTTGCATGATGGCGGCCGCGTGACGGAATGGACCAAATCTGTGACGCTTGGGGATGAGGTTGCCCTGACGGGGCCAAATGGTGGCCGCGCCGATCGCAAAGCCGGATGGCAGCTGTTGATCGGGGATGAAACGGCGGTGCCTGTCATTGCCAGACAGCTTGCCGTCTTGCCTGAAAAAACAGCGGGCAAGGCCGTACTTTTTGTGCCCGATGCTGCGGATATCCAGTCATTGGCGCATCCGGCCGGCATGACGGTCCAGTGGGCCCTGCGCAAGGATAGCCAGACACCATTAGATGCCTTGCATGCAGCGGCCTTGCCCGAAAAAGACCGTTTTGTCTTTTTCGCGGCCGAACGCTCAGAGGCGGTGGCGGCCCGCGGGTATCTGGGTGAACAGGGTTTGGCCAAGGATGAATTCCAAAGCGCGGCATATTGGACGGCCCCGACATCTGATGCACAATAGGGCGGCGGTTTGGGTGTATCGTTAGCGCTGGGCCGTTTCCAATCTGGCCAGCGTGATACATTCTGCCGTCCGTGCGGCGTAATCCACGGGAACACGCCACCCCCGGAATGCGAGGATTAGCCGGTTGGCGTTGGCCTCAACAATCGACGCCTCGCTGAAATCGGGGATATCATTCAGATGGTCTGACAGCGCCTTGTAAAGGGATTCCTTGGCCGAAAAAACCACCGTACAAAAATGTGCCGGATCGGCATTCGGCGGGATGTGGGCAAGGTCCTGTTCCGTCAGAACCAGCGCGGAAATCTCCTCTGCGGTTTGCGATGTCATCCATGTTTCGCAATCCACACCGATGCCAAACAGGCTTGACGACACCACCGCCACCGCACGGGTGGCGTTGTGGCTGATGGATCCGACAAACCCTTGCGGCCAGACCGGCGCGCGGCCACGGCGGTGGACCTGCCCGTCACTTCCCGCCGCGCGCAGGGCAACAGTTGCACAAAGCCGCCCCGCCAGAAACTCGCTGCGCCTTTTGTCCACCGCGCGGGCAAGATCGGGGGGCAGATCAACCACAACCCTACCGAATTCGGTCTCCGCCTCATGCCGATGCGCCGGGCCAACGGTGAAGCTGCATGACCGCCAAATGACACCCTGCGACTGGATCAAGGGGCGCGAAGAAAGGCAATGCGCGGCGTTCATGAGACTTTTGTCCAACGGTAGAGCATGACAGCGGCCTTGCATAATTCCTCGGCGATGAAAGCATACCAGACACCGATAATCCCCAGCCCCATCGGCACGCAAAGAAACCACGCCAAAGGCAGGCCGAACAGCCAGCTTAGGGATTGGCTGGCCAAGACCGGCCAACGCACGTCCTCGATGGCGCGCAGGGCGTGGAACAATATCATGTTAAAGGCAAAACAGGGTTGCAGGAAAATGGTCAACCATAGCAATCGGCGGGAAAGTTCAAGCACCTCGGGATCATCGGTGAACAGGTGGATAAACGGGTTTACGGCTGCGAAAATCATAATGGCGCAGATCGTCGAAAGGGCTGCGGCGATCCAGGAGGAGCGCAAGCCCTGGCGCTGGGCGGCCTTGGTGTTGCCTGCCCCCAGGCGGTATCCGATCAGAACTTCGCTGCCCTGACAAACCGCCATAATCACCATCGTCAGAAAGGACATCGCAATCATGACATAGGCGCGTGACAGAACCGCAACCTCTCCTTGGGTGGCGATCACGCCCAGCAGGATCATCTGATAAAAGCCGTAGGCCACAAAATCCGAAACGCTTGGCAGGGCCAAGGCCGCAAAACGGCGTATCTTTGCGATATGGTTCCACATTTGCCGCAGGCTGAACCGAAGCCCCAGCGCTCGCGCAAGCAAGATAACCAGCACGATAGAAACCACCACCCGTGTCACAAGGTTCGCCGCCCCCGCACCCGTCACCCCCAATGCGGGCACCGGACCGGCACCAAGGACCAGCAGATATTCAAGCGACAGATAGAGCACCGCCCCCAGCACAGACAACGCCATGACCGTGCGGCTTTGCCCGAATCCTCGCAGGCAGGCCACCGCGGCGTTGCCCAGAAATAAGAACACCATCGTCGCGCCGGAAAAATACAGATAGGTTGTCGCTGATGCCTCGATCTCTGCGCTGAGTGTCATCAGCTTTAATATCCACGGCCCCATGACCGCCAGCAATACCCCCATGACGCCGCCAAGGATGGCATTCGCCGTGCAGGCGATATCAGCCGTCAGTCGCGCGGCATCGGTCTGCCCGCTGCCCAGTTGCTGCGAGATTGTGATAACCGCGCCAATCCCCATCACGGCAGAAAGCTCCACAGCGACGCGCAAGACTTGTCCGGCCACGCTAAGGGCTGCGGCCGTATCGGGGGAATGGGCGCTCCAGATCATCATATCGATGACCATCACGGTAAACATAACCAATGACTGTAAAAACAGGGGATAGCTAAGCTGGAACAGCGTGGCGTTGGTTGTAATCTTCATTCGTGGTTGAACGAAACAAGAGCTGCCAGCGCGTCAAGCGCTGCCAGATCGGCTTCTCCAGCCAAAGGCAAAACAATGGAGTCCGCCACCGGTTTTGCCTGTGCGGCAAGTGCGGCGATGGTTTGATGACGGAACACGTCCAGTACCTCGATTTGCACACCCTGCTCGGCGGCGCGTGCTGCCATTTGAATGGCAAGAATGGAATCGCCACCCAAGGCAAAGAACCCTGTGTTCCGGTCAGGCCGCGATACCCCCAAGAGATCGGCCCAGATTTTGGTCAGGACCGCCTCGATCAAGGGATCGGCATCCGTTGTCGGCCCGTCCTTTCCAGTGCATGCAGGCATATCTGGGGCCTGCGCACCGGGAAGGGTTTGGGCCGGGGGCGGCGCATCGCAGATGTGAAAGCTGCCGTTATATCCCTGTTTTGCAAAGCAACCTGTGTGAAACAGCACGCTGTCGGTGACATGAAATGCCTGTGGATCGACAAGCGGGTTGGGCCGGAAGGCTGCGGCACTGCGTATGGGGTCGCCCGCATAGCCCTTCGCCAAGGCCGGCCCTGCGATCGCCAATTGGCCGATCTGTCCGGGCGGGGCGGGCAGCCCGTCGGCATCCAGAACGGCGGCGCGCACGCCCTTGGCCGGTCGCAACCCATCCGCATCACGCCGGAAGGCTGCCGGATATTCCGGCGGTCCGACCAGCTTGGCCTGCGTATCCTCAAGGCGGCCCATCTTGGCCCCGCCGCCAACCGCCGCCAGATGCGCATGCAGGGCTGCTTGGTCAAAGATCAGCCCATTCTGAATACAGGTCTGCAATGGAGGCTGGTCGGGATAACGGGGCGGGACAAAGGCCAAGGCATGATCTGCATCTGTCATCAGGGGCAGGTCGCAAAGGGGCTGTGCGGCCTCTTGCGCGAGGGATGCAAGAAGGGTTTCGAACCGTCGCGCCAACCGCTCGGCCGTTTCTTGGCCAAACAGATCCGTCGCGAAATCGAAATGCCCCTCTAGGCCATTCGCGTTGCGCGACACTGCTAGCGCCAGATCGAAACGTGCCCGCCCCGTGGATGCCGGTATCGCGTTCCAATGCAGGTCTGTGGTGATTTCCCCGCTGCGCGGCAGCTCGGCCATCGAGAACATCGTCTGCACAAGGGGCGCATGGGTTTCGCTACGCGGCGGCGACATCAGTTCCAACATCTGCTCAAAGGGAAGATCCTGATTGTTATGGGCAGATAAGACAGTGTCACGGGTCCGCTCCAGAAGGTGGGCAAATTCGGTTTGCCCGTCAATGCGGGTGCGAATGGGCAGGGTATTTACAAACAACCCGATGACATCGTGGAACTCGGCCATATGCCGGTTGCTGACCGGTGTGCCAACGATCATATCGCGGCGACCGGTGTGGCGATACAGAAACGCGGAATAGGCGGCAAGCAGACACATAAACAGGGTCGCGCCATTTTCGCGGGCGATCTGTTCCAGCCTATCTGCCACCTCACGGGAAACCCGCAGCGGCACCTGCCCGGCCTTGCGATTGCGCTGCGCGGGATATGGGGTGTCGGTCGGCAGGGCGGTCAGTGCCGGGGCGCCCTCCAGCTGGTCCCGCCAATAGTGTCGCTGATCCTCTAGCGGCACCTTCTTTTGCCAAGCTGCAAAATCCGCATATTGGGCACGGGGCTTGGGTTGGGCCGCAGCGGTATAGCCCGCGCTCAGGTCCTGCAAAATCACGCCAAAGGACCATTCATCCGCAAGAATATGGTGCAGGGTCAATAGCAGTATATGCTCTGTCTGCGCCAGCTTGATCAGCCGCGCACGCCACGGGGGGGCGGCTTGCAAATCAAACGGCATTTCCGCGTCTTGCTTTGTCAGCTGCGCTAGCCGTTTCTGTTGTTCGGATGCGGAAAGGGCAGAGACGTCAGTCCGTTCAAGAACAGGCACGAAGTTGTCCAAGGTTTCGACCCTGGCCGCGCCACGGTCATCGGGAAAACGGCTGCGCAGCACATCATGGCGTTGCGCCAAAGCGGTCAGGGCATTGGCCAAGGCCTCGGCATCCAAATCGCCCGACAATCGCACTGCCAGCGGCAGGTGGTAATCGGCATTGCCTGCATCCAGACGCGCCAGAAGCCATTGGCGGTGCTGGGCGGCAGAAAGGCTTGGCGCATTGCCGACCTCCACCGCAGGCAAGGCCCGCGACACCGTCAATTGGTCAAGCCTTTGGCAAAAACCCCTGAAGCTGCCGGCCTCAAACAGATCGCGCAAAGACACCTCTAGCCCGAGATGGCTGCGCAAATCGCCAATCACGCGCAGCGCAATCAGCGAATGGCCGCCAAGCGTGAAAAAGTCATCCTCGGGGTCTATTTTTGCAACGCCCAAGGCCGTGGCCCAGATGCCTGCAACCAGTTCCTCACGTTGTGACGTCAACTGTGACGTGGTTTGCGGATGTGCCATCTCTGGTGCGGGCAAGGCGTTCCGGGCGATCTTGCCGTTCGGGGTCAGCGGGAAGCTGTCCAAGGGAATAAACAGGCCCGGCACCATATAGGCGGGCAGCGTTTCACCCAGATAGGCCCGCAATGCAATGCGGCTTGGGGCGGGGTCGGTCGCGCGAATATAGGCCACCAGCCGCGCGGCATTCCCCTCACCCCTTATCGCCACAATCGCCTGTGCAATGCCCGGGTGGCTTTCAAGCCGGGCCTCGATTTCGCCCAGCTCGATCCGGTAGCCGCGCAGCTTGATCTGGTTGTCAAACCGCCCGAGGAAGTCAAACGTACCATCCGCCGTCATCCGTAACCTGTCTCCGGTGCGGTAATGCCGCGTGCCATTGTGCATGACGAAGCGGTCGGCCGTCTGGTCAGGCCGGTTGATATAACCGGGGCTAAGCCCCGCGCCGCCGATCCACAGCTCCCCCGCCACGCCGACGGGCACTTGCCGCCCGACCTGATCGCGCAGGCTTAGCGTGGTGTGATCCAGCGGGCCGCCCACTGGCACCTTGGGGCCATGCAGCAGCGCAAGGGTTACCCGAAGTGCGGCCGACCAGATCGTTGTTTCCGTGGGGCCGTAAAGGTTCCACAACTCTGCACCCAACCCCAAAAGATCGCGTGCCAGCGCCGAATCCAGCGCCTCGCCCCCTGCAAGCATGCGCAAACCGGACCGCCCCTGCCAGCCGCTGTCGCGCAAAACGCGCCAGCCCGCAGGGGTCGACTGCATGACCGTTATCGCGTGATCCTCAATCATCCGCGCCAACGCCTTGCCGTCCAGCGCCGCACCAGCCCCCGCCATGACCACGGTGCCACCGGCCACCAAGGGCGCAAAAAGCTCCAGCGCGGCGATATCAAAGGAAACGGTCGTCAGCGCCAGCATCCTGTCGTCTTTGCAAAATCCGGGCACTGACAGCATCGACGCAATGAAATTCGACAGCGCCCCATGCGAGATCGGCACCCCCTTGGGCAGCCCCGTGCTGCCGCTGGTATAAAGGATATAGGCCAGATCCGATGGCCCTGCCTGATCGGGCACGGCGGCCTCACCTTGGCAATCGGCAACCCGCAGCACCGTCACATCCTGTTGGGGCAAGGCCGTGGCGCTGATGTCATCCACCAGCGCCATACGCGCGCCTGAGTCCGACAGAATATGCGCAACCCGTTCAGCCGGGTAGAGCGGGTCCAGCGGCAGATAGGCCCCGCCCGCCCGCCAGACCGCGATCAAGCTGGCCAAGAGGTCGGGGGTGCGATCCTGACAGACCGCCACAACATCGCCCGCCCGCAGGCCCGCATCGCGCAAACCTGCGCCGATCTGCCCTGCCCGTGCGAGCAACCCCGCATAATCAAGCGCCGGACCCGCCACGGTTTCCACCGCCGTATGGTCGCCAAACCGGGCTGCCCGATCCAGCAATTGCAGCAGCACGGGCGGCTTGCTTGGCGGCGTTGGCCCCTGTCCGGCCTTGGCGATCAGCCGGTGTTCTTGCGTGGTCAATATATCGATTTCATCTAGCGTCGCGGCCCCTTGCGCCAGCGCGGTCAAGACCTGCCGAAGGTGCCCACCCAGACGGTCCAGCGTATCAGGCGGGATGCGCGCGCGATCAGCATTAAGGGTGATCCTGATATCATCCTCGGGCAGTACCTTGATTGTCAGGGCGAAATCGGTGCGTTCATGCAGTCCGGCACCACTGAGGCGCAGGCTGCTATGGTCATCCGCCACGGTCAGGATCGTTTCGGGATAGGTTTCAACAATCAAAAGGCTGTCAAACAACGCGGCCCTGCCGGTGATTTTCGAGCAGGCGCGGATCTTGGCCAGGCCCAGATGGCCGTGCAGCTCTCGTTGTCTTTGCGCGCTTTGTATCGATTGCAACCATGGCAAGGTTTCCCGTGCGCCGGTTCGCACGCTGACAGGCACGGTTTGCAAGAATAGGCCGATCATTTCCTCTGCGCCGGCCAGATCGGCCGGACGCCCCGATAGAACCGTGCCGAATGTCACATCCTCCAACCCGCTGTAACGTGACAGAACCAGCGCCCAAGCCCCCTGCATCAGCGTGGCCAGCGTAAGCCGCTTTTCCCGCGCCAAAGCCCTGAGTTGATCGCTAAGGGCGCGGCCAAGCGTGAAGTCATGCGCGTGCAAACCAGTGCCACTCGACGGCTGTTTAATGCCCAAGGGTGTCGGTTCCGAAAGCCCCGCCAGCGTCTCGGCCCAATAGGCCTTTGCAGTGACCTGATCCTGTGCCGCAAGCCAGTCGATATAATCCGAATAAGGGCGCGGCGCAGGACCGGCCGTGCCACCCGCATAGGCATTCAAAACCTCACGCACGATCAGCGCGCCGCACCAACCATCCAGCAAAAGATGGTGAAAGCTCCAGACAAACTGATGCTTGTTATCGGTCAGGCGGATCAAGGCAAACCGCATCAAGGGTGCCGTATCCATTGCAAATCCGGCCGTGCAATCCGCGTGAAGCCAATCTTGCAAGGCGGCCTCCTGCTCTGCTTCAGTGATCCCGCGCCAGTCAAGGAATTGCCAGTCGGGCTGCACCTGCCTTTGGATAATCAGCGCCGGATCATCCAGATCCTCCCAATGGCAACGGGCGCGCAGAATGTCGTGACGGTTGATCGTTGCCTGCCACGCATCGCGGAAGTGGTTATGATCCAGCTGCCCCTGCAACCGGCCCCAGTATTGCTGTACATAAATGCCGGAACCGTCTTGATACAGCGATTGAAACAGCATGCCTGCCTGCCCCGCAGACATTTCAAAGACATCCTGGACGTCGTCGATAGCATTCATTTTGAGGTGTCCTTCAACTGTGCGCGCAGTTTGTTGAGCTTGTTGTTTCCGGCAGTGCTGCCGCTTGCCTGCCCGCGCAATTCCGCCACATGCCGCGCCGCAAGCCTGGCAATGGTTGCGCCGGAAAACAGGCCGGGGTCGTATTCCCATTTCAGCAGGATGCCATCCTCCATGGCCTCGGCCCGCAGGTGTAACCCCGTAGGTGCCAGCACTTGTGCCAGTTGTTCGGCCGGTGCTTGCCACGACGCGATAACTGCCTTTTCAACAATCCTGCGTGGATCGATACCGGCCCGATCACCGACCGCCAGCGCATCTGTCAGGGCCTTTTCCGAACCCGCAACCCCCGAGGGCAAAGCCGCCAGAACGGCAGGCATGGCGCGGACCTCGGTCTCTGTTCCATCAATCAGCACCAGCGAAAAGGGGGCCTGTCGCCAATGCCAGATCGTGCGGGCCAGCGCCGCTGTCATCAGCCGTGCGGGTGTCGTATTGCGCAGCTTGGCATCTGCATGCAGCTTGGCCAGATCTGCCGCGCCCAGCATTTGCTGTACTGGCGCGCCACCGCCGCCGATGCTGTCGCCCGCGACAGGGGCCAGACCGGCGATATCATTGCCAATCGGCCCGCCTGACAGCGCCACCTGCCACGGGGTCTTTGCGGATTGTGCGGCAGCCGCTTGCAGGGCCACGGTCTGGTTTTCGAACATCTGGGCAGGGGTCAGGATCAGGCCGCTCTCTCGGGCACGGGATGCGATTTGTATGGCCCGCACGGAATCGCCGCCCAAGTCAAAGAAATTGTCATCAACGCCAAACCCGTTTTTTTGAAGCACATCTGCCCAGATCCCATGCAGCAAAACTTCGGCCCCGGTTGTGGGCGTGCGCCTCGGGGCCTGTTCGTCCGCATCCGGTTTCGGCAGTTGCGCGCGATCGATCTTGCCGTTGGGATTCAACGGAAATGCGGCAATGCGAACATATTGGGCAGGGATCATATAGGATGGCAGGGAGTCGGCCAACTGCCTGCGCAAGGCCTGCGCATCAAGCGTTTGGTCACCGCGGTAATAGGCAAGCAGGCGGCCACCATCAACCATTGCCAATGCCTCGGCTATTTCGGGCAGGGCGGTCAGCGCGGCTTCGATTTCTCCGGGTTCTATCCGGTATCCGTTCAGTTTGATCTGGTGATCGACCCGACCCAGAAACTGCAAGGTTGTATCCCCTTGCAGCACCACGCGGTCACCGGTGCGGTAAAGCCGCTCATTCCCTGATGTCAGAAAGCTGCGCATATTCATATCGGGCCGGTTGCGATAGCCGGGGCTAAGTCCCGCGCCCCCGATAGCAAGCTCACCCGCAATGCCAGCGGGCAAAACCGCCCCATGGGGGTCGAGTACCCGCAGGCTGGTATTTGCGACCGGCCCGCCAACCGGCACAACCGGCCCGGCCAGATTCCTGGGGGTGATTTTAAGCGCTGCCGACCAAATGGTCGTTTCGGTCGGCCCATACATATTCCACAAGCTCTTGACGTTTGCATGCAGGCGTTGTGCCAAACCGGTCGGCAATGCCTCACCGCCGCTAAGCGCGACAAGTTCAGGCGCGCCATGCCAGCCGTGATCCAGCAAAAGCCGCCACGTTGCCGGTGTGGCCTGCATATGGGTGATGCCGTGGCGGGGAATTAAACCGGCCAGTTGCGCGGGCATCGCTGTGTCTGCAGTGCCAGCCATGACCAATGTGCCGCCAACAGACAGCGGCAGGAAAATCTCAAGCGCGGAGATATCGAACGCGACCGTGGTCAGGGCCAGCATGCGCAGGTCTTGTCCGGTCCCCAGAATATCTGCCGTCGAGGCGATCAGGTTCGACAAAGCGCGGCGCGTGATCGGCACGCCTTTGGGCCAGCCGGTGCTGCCGCTGGTATAGATCAGATAGGCGATGCGGTCCGGATCCGGCGCAGGCAGATCGCCCTGCCCCGTCAAGGTGGCAGGATCGACCAGAGGGCAGATGGTATCCAGCGGGTGATCCGAGAGGACAAGCGCCACATCCGCATCTTGCAGGATATAGTCCCTGCGCGCGACCGGCATCTCGGGGTCAAGCGGCACATAGGCCAGCCCTGCGCGCAGGGCGGCTAGCATCGCCACCACCAGATCCGGCCCGCGCCGCATAGAGATCGCAACGCGCGCATCCGGTCCGTGCAGCTCTGGCCGCGCCAAAAGCCCATTGGCCATTTGCCCCGCACGGTCCCATAAATCAGCATAGTCCAAGGATTGCCCGCTTGTCGCACAGATCAGTGCCTCTGCGCCCTTTTGCTTTTCTATCTGCTGCAGAAGGTCGGGGATATTGCTGTCAGGGCCGCGTAAAACGGCATCGCGAGTCTGATCCGGTGGGATAAAACTGAACGCCGAGAGGCACATATCAGGCGCATCCGCCACGGCATGCAACAGCGTTTCAAACTGGGCCTTCATGCCTCGGATCTGATCCCCGGAAAACAGGGCCGGACGGTATTCGATGATGACGCCGTAACCGCCGGGTTGATCCATCACATGCCAGCTTAGGTCGAACTTTGCCTGTGGCAGGGGCAAAACGCGCTGACGCACCGCAAGGCGGGGATCGCCAAGATCGATTTGCGCGGCGTTCTGATGGGCATAGCCGCCGGTTTGCACTTGAAATAGCGTCTGAAATAATGGCGTTTGCCCCGCATTTCGGGCCGCGCCGACCGTGTCAACAACGCGGGCGAAAGGCAGGTCCTGATGCTCGAATGCACGGGCGAACCCCTTGCCAACCCGTGCCAGAAAGGTGCGGAATGTCATATCCGGTTCGATCCGGTTTCGAAGCACCAAGGTGTTGACGAACAACCCGATCAGCCCTGATTTTTCCTCAGAATCGCGGCCGGCGGTGGGGGTGCCGACCGCGATATCCTCGGCGCCGGTCAGCCGGTGCAGCAACAGTTGGAACACCGCCAGCATCAGCACATATTGCGACACGCCAAGCTGTGCCGCCAAACCGGCGATCCTTGCGGACAGATCCGCGCCCAAAGGCAAGGTAACGGTTTCGGCAGAGGTATCTGCGGCGCGTTTCCATGATGACAGGCTTTGCGGGGCAATGCCTTCCAGCTCTGCACGCCAGAAGGCTGCCTGCGCTGTGGCGTCGGATGAGGCAAGCCACTCTGTCTGATCCAGCACGATATCGGCGAAGTGGCGCGTAATCGGGGGGAGATCTGGCTCCTGCCCTGCGACATAAGCTTGGTAACTGGCCGCCAGTTCACGCAGAAAGATACCGCGTGACCAGCCGTCGCAAATGATATGGTGAAACGCGAACAGGACCGAAAAGCGGTCTTGGGAATGTTGGAGCAGCCGCACACGAAACAACGGTGCCACACCAAGATCGAAAGCTTGGGCAACAAAATCGCTTTCGGCGGTGGCAATGGGGGGAAGGCTGGTGGCCAGATCAAAGGGCACTGTTGCCCGAACCTGCTGGGTCGGAGTGCCATCCTTGATGGTGAATGCCGTCCGCAAAGGCTCGTGGCGGGCAATAAGATAGGTCAGCGCCCGACGCAGGGCATCCAGATCAAGCGCCCCCTCGACATCCCATGCAAATGCAATGGACAGGGCGGTTGTCTCGGGATGCACCTGCTGCAGCAGCCAGAACTGCATCTGTGCCGGTGATAGCGGCAGATGATCGGGGCGGGGCCGTGGTGGGGTATCGGCAACAATGAGGGACCAATCGATTCCGCGCGCCTCTACTTTGGCGCGGAATCCGGCGCGTTCCTGCGGCGACAGGGCGGCAACACGGGCCCTGATGGCTTCGATTTGGTCATGCATTTGCGTCAGGCAGTCTTTGGCGGGCGGCTTGCGGCGTTCGCGCTCGCAAGCCGCGCGATCTTGGGCAAGCCGCCCATGACCAAATCGTAATCCTGCACAAAGTCGATCAGACAGGCGGTCTCATCGACCCCCGCATCGGCGAGGGCCTGCACAAAGGGTTGCACGCTTTCGGGGCTGCCGATTAACGAGCGGCCGTTCATAAACCCTTCGACCCCGAATTTCAGCAAGGTTTCCAGATCATCCTCGCTGAAATCCGAGAGCTTGACGTTCAGGTTCATGCTTTTGGCAAGGCTTTCGAGCAGGTGATAATGCGTGCGTAGATATTCGGTAAAGGGTTCAATCACATTGGCCTTGGCCGTCTCGACATCATCGGCCAGAAAGGTGTGGACCATCATCGTGACCTTGCCCGCATCCGGGTCATGGCCGTTCTGGTCCAAAGCCTCACGGTAGGCGCGGATTTTGACGGCGACATCATCAAGCGTTTCGCCCAGCAAAGAGCACAGCACATTGATGCCACGGCGCCCCGCCTCGATAAAGGTTTCGGTCGATTGGCAGGCCACCCAGAAGGGGATGCGCGGCTGCAAGGGGCGCGGCAGGGTTTTGGCCGCGACCAGATTGCCGTCGGCATCCTCGAATTCAACGCTGTCGCCGGCCAGCAGGCGCGTGACCTGCTCATAGCCCTGCCACATCTGGGTGCGGCGGAACCCATGCGGTTCACGCGACAGCACAAATTCCTCCATCGTCCAGCCAGAGGCCATGGCGATGCCCGCGCGCCCGCCCGAGAGGTTGTCGACAACGGCCCAATCCTCGGCCACGCGTACGGGATGGTGAAGCGGCATCACCACACTGCCCGACCGCAGCTTGACGTTTTTCGTGGCCACCGCCAAGGCGGCATGGATCACCGCCGGATTGGGGTACAGCCCCCCGAAGGCATGGAAATGACGTTCCGGGACCCAAAGCGCCGACAACCCGTTGGTATCGGCAAACGCGGCGCTATCCATCAACAGACGATATGCGTCGGGGTTGCGGGTTGCGCCGTCACCGTCGAAATAGAACAGGCTGAACTGCATGGCTGGCTCCTTATGGGGCATTGAATATTATTATTTCGTTTCCGTGGGTTGGATTTCGAATTCGTCCAAAAGGCTATCAAGCAGCGACAGGTCGCGCGCGGCATCCGCGCTGGCCTTTTCAACAGCGGCGGCAATTCCGGCAACGGTTGGCGCCTCATAGAGTAAGGCCCGCACAGGCAGCTCCACGCCGAAATCCTTGCGAAGGCGGTTGATGATCTGGATCGCCAGCAAAGAGTGCCCGCCCAGCTCAAAGAAGTTATCCTCGGCCCCGATGTCGGCCACGCCCAGCATTTCCGACATCACATTGGCCACGGCAATTTCATAGTCATTGCGGGGCGCGACAAAGGCGGTTTTCAGCTGTCTTTCTGTCGGTTCGGATGGCTCGGGGGGGCGGGCAAGCAATCGTTCGCGCAGATCACCATGGGAAACGGAAACCAGCCCGGCCTGTGGTTGGGCCAAGACCGCATGAACGGCCTGCCAGACGTCGGATTCTGTCAAAACACGCGTGGCCGAGGCCTGTGCTGCGGTCCCGATCGATCCGGTTTCTGCCACATCCCAGCGCACGGCTTGCCAGATTGTTTTCCCCTGACGCCGCGCACAAAGCGTTTCTGTGTCAAGCCAGGCATTGGCAGCCGCATAGGCGGCAAAGCCATGCCCCCCCACGACGGAGGACAGCGAGGATTGCAAAAGGCAGAAGGTGGCCGAGCGCTTGGCCAAGGCCTGTCGCAACGCCCGCATCCCGCGCCGTTTCACATCAATCACGCGTTTGGCCTCGGCCAAGGTGATTTGGGTAAGCGGGGCGAAATGGGCATCCCCCATCGCGGCGCTGTGAAACACACCGGCAATCGGCCCCATCTCCCCTTCGGCATCGGACAAAACAGAGTCCAGCCACAAGGGATCACCATCATCGCCGTTGTATATCCGCGCATCCAACCCGCGCAGCGCGGCAATCATCCGCGACGCCGGATTTTGCGGGCCATGTGTGGCCAGCCAGCTGTCCCAATCCTTGCGGTCAGGCAGGCCGGTTCCGGCCAGAACAAGCTGCGCGTTCTGTTGCCCCAGCGCTTTTACAAACACATGCGCCAACCCATTCACCAGATCGCCAACGATAAGGAACGGGCCATTGGCAAGGGGCAAACCCTCTGCTGTGGCAAGCGGGGTCGGTGTGTCGTCCAGCTGCCAAAGATAGCCGCCGCGCAAGGCCAGATGCAAAGCGTCGCCATGATCCATGGCCAGAACGAGACCCAGCGCAGGGTCAGCGCCGCTTTCAGGCAGATCAATGGAACGGCAGGTCACGCCCGGCAGCTCTTGTCGCAGGACTGCAACCAAACCAAGGGCCGCCGCCGTATCGGGGCAGAGGGTCTCAGCGCCCGTGACCTCTTGCATGCCGGTGCCCAGCACCGTCACATCGGCCTGATCGCCCAATTCGGTCAGCGCCGCGGCCAAAGCCATCACGCGAGCGGCAAGATCCTTGGTGCCTGTGACGATTATACGGCGCGTCTCAACCTTGCGCAGAACCTGAACGTAGTGATCGGGGTTGAGCGGATCAATCCGGAACCCGTGGTCCGTTTCCTGAAAGCTGCCATCGTCGGAGTCTTTGACCGCAAGCATGCCCTCCAGCGGCAATACCTTACCGAAGACCAACCTAGGGTCATTGCCGCAGGCCTGGGAAATTGGAACGCGTTGCCAAATGGGTTGATAGAACAGGCCACGATTGGATGCGGGTTCGGCCCCTTGCGGCTTGGGGGGCAGCCAGAAGGTTTGACGCTCAAACGGGTAGCCCGGCAGGGGAACACGCCGACCGGCTGCTTTGGGCCGCAAGGCAACGCCTGCCGCCCAAAGCGCACCACTGGCCTGCTGGGTTTCAATGGCCCCGTCGCGCGCGCCCGCATCGGGCAGCGTGGCGATGCTGCGCCCCTTTTGCCCAAGCTGTTGGCGCGCCAGACGGCTAAGGCCGACACCGGGGCCGATCTCAACCAAAAGCGGATGATCCAGCGCCATAACCTCTGCCACGCAATCGCCAAACCGCACAGGTGCGCGCAGATGCTTTACCCAGTATGCGGGGTCCGTCGCCTCGGCCTCGGTCATCCAGTCGCCGGTCACATTGGACAGGATTGCGGTTTGCGGCGGATGAAGCGTGACCTCGCCCAGCACGGCCCGAAACCCGTCCAACGCCGGTTCCATCGCGGCACTATGAAAGCCATGCGAGGTGCGCAAAGTCCGGCAGCCGATACCGCTTTGGTCAAACTGTCGGGCCAGTTCAGCTATTGCCACAGCGGGGCCGGACAGGGTGACGTTGCGCGGGGCATTCACCGCCGCGATCTCGACCCCCTCGGGCAAAGCGCCTTTGGCCTCACGTTCCGACATCATGACCGACAGCATCGCGCCGGGCGCGCAAGCCTGCATCAGCGCGCCTCGGGCACAGATCACACGCAACGCATCAGCCAAGGAAAACACCCCCGCCAGCGTGGCCGCGACATATTCGCCAATGCTGTGGCCCAACATCGCCACCGGAGCCACCCCGCGGGCCATCCACATACGGGCCAGCGCATATTCTGTGGCAAAAAGCGCGGGCTGCGTATAGCGGGTCTCATCGATTTTTGCATCATCGCAGGCCGTAAGCAGCAGACGGCGCATGTCCAGATCGGCGGGCAACAACGCAAGGCATTCATCCAAGGCCGCCGCAAAGACGGCATCGGCCGCATATAGATCACGGCACATGCCGGAGCGTTGGCTGCCCTGCCCCGAAAACACAAAAACAGGGTCGGGGGCCTTTAGGGGCGCGATAGGCTGACTTGCCTCATCGCGCAATGCGGCAATGGCATCTTGGCGGGTCGCGGCCACGACAAATTGCCGATGGTCAAACGCTTTGCGGCCCGATTGCAGCGTATAGGCGCAATCGGCCAGCGATGGCGCATCTGCACGCTCCAGATGATCGGCAAGCTGTACGCGCATCGTCGCAAGGCCCTCTGGTGTGCGGGCCGACAGGGGCAGCATATGGGTGCCATCGGCAGGGGTTGTGCGCTGTTGGGCGGGGGGTTCCTCGACAATCAGATGGGCGTTGGTGCCACCGATGCCAAAGGCGCTTAGGCCGGCGCGGCGGGGCCTGTCGGCATCTATGGGCCAATCGCGCCCCTCGGCCAGCACATCGAAGGGGCCGAAATCACATTTGGGGTTGGGCGCATTGAAATGTACCGTTCCCGGCAGGTAATCATGACGCAAGGATAGCAATACCTTAAGAAGCCCCGCCATTCCGGCTGCCGCGTCCAGATGGCCAAGGTTCCCCTTCACCGCCCCCAATGCGCATCGTTGGCCCACCGCGATCAAGCCCTTGCCGTAACTGCGGTTAAGCGCAGCCAGCTCAATAGGATCACCCAGCGCGGTGCCGGTGCCATGGGTCTCGATGAAGTCGATATCCTTGGGCGTGACCCCCGCATTGCGCAGGGCGGCGGCAAGCACGCCCGCTTGGCCCGCAACGCTGGGCGCTGTTATGCTGACCTTGTTACCGCCGTCATTGTTCACGGCCGAGCCTAGCAAAACACCGTGGACCGTATCGCCATCGGCCAAGGCATCGCCAAGCCGTTTAAGCACAACAACGCCCGCGCCATTGGTAAAGACCGTCCCTGCGGCATCGGCATCAAAGGGCCTGCAGCATCCATCGGGTGCAGAAATGCCGTCGGGCTGGTGCAGATAACCTTCGGGCCGGGGCTGGTTTACCGCGACGGCCCCGGCGATTGCCATGCTACAATCACCATTGCGCAAGCCCTGGATTGCCTGATGCAGCGCCACAAGCGCGCTGGAGCATGTCGTCTGTACCCCGACCGAAGGGCCCGTCAGATCCATATGAAATGACGCCCGCGCCGCAACCATACCGCCGATATTGGCCAAGCCCGCCGCCAGCTGATCAGCCCTGTCAGCCACCCGCAAAAGATGCCCCGCCAAGGCAGACCCCGCATAGACGCCAACGGCGCGATCAAGCCGCGTCGTGTCATAGCCCGCATGTTCCAGCGCGTGCCACGCACATTCAAGAAACATACGTTGCTGGGGGTCCAGAAGCTCGGCTTCGCGGGGGGCATAACCGAAAAACGCGGCGTCAAAGCCGTCAGCTTCGGGGGGGCCACCCCAAACGGGCACATATTGGGCGTCTTGCGCCTCTTTGCCGGCCTGTGCCGCTGTCAAATCCTTTGGCGTGACCGCGCGCAGGCCCGAGGCCCGATCCCGCAGCAAATCCCAGAACTCATCCAGATCTGCCGCGCCGGGCAGCCGGGCCGACATGCCAATCACGGCAATCTTTTCGTTGGCCGGTTGGTTGCTCCGTTCAATCTGTACCCGTGCGCGATGCAACAGATCCTGCATCTCGCCCATATCCGCTTGGGTTGGATCGGTCATTCTTGCCTCCGTGGGGATTGCGCGGGATCCAGCAATGCCCGAAGGGCCCGCATATCCTCGGTCTTTGATGATTGCTCTGTGTCTTGCTGCCGGAACAGCCGCGCCAACAGGTGATCGGCCAGTGCTTTTGGGGTGCTGTGTTCAAAGATCACGGTTGCATCCAGATCAAGCGCCAGCTCTTGCTCCAGCGCGGCAATGAGTGACACAGCGCTGACCGAATCCAGCCCCATCTCGAAAAAGCGGCCATCGTCTGTGACCGTATCCGTGTTGCCGGTTGCCTGCGCCAAAGCCTTGCGAAGATGCGACAACAGCCGCCCCTTGCGCAAAGGTGCGGGCAGGCTTTTCAATTGAGTCAAGAATGCCCCGTGCGGCGCCGCAGGGGCGCTGTTCTGCACGGCATTTGCCTGCCATTCAGCCACCGCGTCCTGCCACTGGGCGGCCTTGCAGGCCAAACGCTGGATCTTGCCGCTTGGCGTGACCGGAAGCTGGGCGGGGCGCAGCAAGGTGATACGGTCCGGCGCAAGGCCGTGACTTTGCCCCAAGCCATTGCGAATATTGGAAAAGACACTATCCGGCTGCACATCCCGACAGGCTTGCCGTGTCAGCTCGCACAGGATGCCAAGCCCGCCGTTCACTTGCTCAAAGGCGGCGACGCGGCCCTCGGCGATGGCTGGGTCAGAGTCGGCAACGCTGCGCTCCAGATCTTGCGGGTAATGGTTTTGCCCGCGCAGGATGATCAACTCTTTCAGGCGGCCGGTTACAAACAACCGACCTTCTTGCACAAAGCCCAGATCGCCCGTGCGCAGCCAGCCCCCGGTGCCTTCCAGATGCTGATTAAAAAGCTCAGGGGCGCCGGTCTTCCAATAGCCTTTTGCAACATTCGGCCCGCGCAACCAGATCTCCCCCACCCTGTCGGCGGGGGCGCGTTGCAGGGTGCCGGAGTCGACAATCGCGATTTCTTGCGGATCTGTCGCGACGCCGCTTTCCGGCAGGGTCACATCCTGACCTGCCGCAATACGCCCCTGCCGAAGTGCTGCGGCGTCAAGGCGGGCGTGGCGCGCCAGCTTTGCAGGGGGGGTGACGCTGACGCACAGCGTGGCCTCGGCCAGACCGTAGCAGCCGACCCAGTGGCAGGGCGTGAACCCCGCACCGGCAAAGACCTGTTGAAACTGTTGCTGGGTGTCGGCACGGATCGGCTCGGCACCTGAAAACGCGACCCTAAGGGCGGAAAGGTCAATGCCTGCGATTGCCTCGGGGGTGGCGCGGCGCAAGATGTGGTCATAGCCAAAGTTCGGCCCCCCCATCACCGTGGCTTCGTACCGGGTCACCATTTGCAGATAGCGCAGCGGATCGCGCAGGAACGATGTGGGCGTCATCATCGTGTTGGAAATGCCCAGATGAACCGGCGTTAGTATCCCCCCGATCAGCCCCATGTCATGGTAATGCGGCAACCAGCCCACGATGCGATCCAGCGCGGTAAAGCCAAAACCTGCACGGATCTGCGCCAGATTGGCCTGCAACATTCCGTGGGTAATCATCACGCCTCTTGGCGCCTCGGTCGAGCCGGATGTGTATTGCAAGAAGGCAAGATCCTCGGGGCCGGCCTGAAACCCGATGGCCGCGCGATCAAAAGCTATTGGCCCCGCCCCTGCTGCCAATGGGGCATGACAGGCTGCAAGACCCGCCTCTGCGGCTTGGGCCGACAACCGGTCAAGATCATCCGCGCTGCATAGGATCATCGAGACGCCAGCATCGCGCGATACATGCCCCCAACGGCTAAGCCGTTCACGCGGGCGAGGTAGCGACACGGGCACGGGAACAGCCCCGATACAAAGGCACCCCAGAAAGGCCGCGATAAACTCAAGCCCAGTCGGATAGGCCAAAAGCACCCGCGCGCCGCGCCCGATACCTTGCTGCGCCAAATACTGTCCCACGGCCCATGCCTGCGCATCCAGCTTGGCCCAGGTCCAGACTGTTGCACCGGCATCACCGCGATCGGGAAGAAACCGGAACGCAATTTCGGCAGGTTTTTGAAGGGCGTGGCTGGCCAAATCGTCGACAAGGCTTTGGAACACCCCGCCGGGATGGGCGGGCAGCCATGCAGCGTCTTTGAACCGTATTGATTGACTTGCCATTGTTCCGCCTAGAACCACGATGGGAGACATAGATGTCTGCTGCGATGGGCTTGGCGGCGGCTGGAACCCGTTAATTTCTGCCTTGCATACAAAGGCAAAGTATTTTAGTCAACTATTCAAATCGGGAAGCCAGGCAATTGATAACCCCAGCTTTCACCCGCCATTGTGAATATTTGCGGGGGAAACATGAACAGCGGCTTGGCCATGGAAGATGGGGCTTTGGGTGTCGCTGTCTTGGCGCAATCCGGCACCGAGGATCTGCTGGCGCGTCTCTATCAAGGTGGGGTTCGGGTTTCGGTTACGGGCGGCAACCTGCGCTGCACCGGCCCGCGCGCGGTATTGACGGGACCGCTTGGCGCAGAGATCCGCGACCGCAAGCCTGAAATCATCGCATTCCTGACCGCCCGACAAGATGCAGCGCCGATTCCGGCCCTTCATGCGGCCGGCCCACCCCTAAGCGATGCCCAGATGCAGCTATGGGTTGCGGGGCGCATGACCCCGCAGGCCGCCCATCACATCCCCTTCGCCCTTGAGGCCGAGGGGCAGCTGGATATCGATGCGCTAAAATCGGCCTTGTCCGGGGTCATGGGGCGGCATTCCGTCTTGCGGATGCGCATTGCGGAACATGAGGGCATCCCGGTTCAGCATATCGCCACGGATAGCACCGCCCCTGTGTCTTTGCTTGATGTCCTTGGCACGGCGCGATCCGACATCGATGCGCTGATCGAAAAAGAGGCCACCCGCCCCTTTGATCTGGCCATAGAGCCGCCGCTGAGGCTGTGCATCCTGCGGCGCGCTGACGATCGCTTTTTGCTGTTGTTTACGCTTCACCACATTGCGGCGGATGGCGGGTCGGTTGAAATTTTGATGGCAGAATTTGCGGCGCTTTATACCGAGGCGGTTCTGGGCGCACCCGCGGGCCTGCGGGCCTTGCCGGTGCAATTCGGCGATGTGGCCGCGTGGCAGAACTCTGACGAGCAGCGCGACAGGCAAGCGCGTCGTATGGCGTTCTGGAACGATCACTTGGGCAAAGAGTTGCCGGTCACGCGGCTGCCCGTCGATTACCCGCGCCCCGCCCTGCAAAACCACAGTGGCGCGCTGCACCCGCTGGCGTTTGCGCCAAGGCTGGATGCGGATCTGCGGTCGCTGGCCGCCCTGCAAGGCGTCACGCTGCACACATTGTTGTTGTCGGCCTTCAAGGTTCTGATCCACCGCTACACCGGTGAGGTTGATCTGATCCTTGGCACACCTTCTGCCAACCGCAGCCGCCCCGAGACAGAGCCGTTGGTCGGCCTCTTTGTAAATCCGTTGCCGGTCCGCAGCCATATCAGCCCCGTCGCGCCGTTTTCGGATTATCTGGGCGAAATGCACCAAAGGTTGATCAAAGTTATCGATCATCAGGATACCCCGTTCGAGGCATTGGCGAAAACCTTTCAGGCCACCCGTGATCCGGGGGCAAGCCCGCTGTTCCAGCTTAAATTCCAACTGGACCGCGCCCCGCGCAACAGCTTAGCATTACCCGGCCTTACCTTGCACCGTTTGCCACGCAGCGCGGCCTTTGCCCGCCATGACCTGTCGCTTGATCTGGTTGCAGGGGGAACAGATGGCCTTGGCGGGCATATTGAATATGCCACGGCTCTTTTTGCCCCTGAAACCATCGCACAGATCGGTCGCCATTATCTGACCTTGCTGGCGAACATCGTCAAAGCGCCCGACATGCCGATCGCTCGGTTGGGCATGTTGGACGTTGACGACAATCTGAAAATTCAGGGCTGGAACGACACCGACGTGCCGCTGGACCCGACCGAACGCTTTCCCGCGCTGTTTGAACATTTCGCAAAGGCAACGCCGGATGCGGTGGCCGTGGAATACGTCACGAATGATACCCTGCACAGCCTGACCTACGCCGAGCTCAACCGCCGCGCCAATACCTTGGCCCATGCGCTGCGCGATGCAGGGGTTGGGCCGGATACTGTGGTCGGGATTATGCAGGACCGTGGCGTTGATATGGTGGCCTGCTGGCTTGCCGTCTTGAAATCGGGCGGTGCTTATTTGCCGCTGGACCCTGCCTATCCTGCCGACCGCCTGCACTATATGCTGGCGGATGCCGGTGCGAAATTGGTACTCAGCCAAAGCCATCACAGCCTGCCCGATGGTGTCACCCGCTGGGATCTGGATCGCGGCTGGCCAAGCGGGCCAACCGACAACCCCGCCCCCAATTCGGACCCCGACGATCTGGCCTATGTGATCTACACCTCGGGCTCTACCGGCCTGCCGAAAGGTGTCGAGGTGCCGCATGCGGGCTTAGTCAACTTGACCCGCGACAAAATCCGCAAATGTGATGTGCGCACGGGTGACCGTGTCTTTGCGTTTTTCAGCTTTTCTTTTGATGCCTCGATCCCCGATCTGGTGATGGGCATAGGCACCGGCGCAAGGTTGATCCTGACCCCCGCCGAGGATGCATTGCCCGGCGCACGGATGGCAAAGATCCTGCGTGACCGAAAGGCCACCCATCTGACCATCGCCCCCTCTGCCCTATCTGCGTTGCCGCCCGACGACCTGCCCGATCTGCGCATGGTGCTGGTCGGGGGTGAGGCCCCTACGCCAGAGCTGATCCGGCGCTGGGCCCAGAACCGCCTGTTCATCAATGCTTACGGGCCAACGGAATGCACGGTGAATGCCTCTATGGTGGCTTGCGGCAATGGCCACCCCCTTGAGCCGACGTTAAGCGCGCCGGCAAACAAGCAGCTTTATGTGCTCGACGCTGCCTTGCGGAATTTGCCGGTCGGCTGCGCGGGTGAGCTGTGTATCGGCGGCATCGGACTGGCGCGCGGCTATCGGGGGCAACCGGGCAAGACGGCGGCGGCCTTTGTGCCCAATCCGTTTTCCAAAGGCGGGCGGCTGTACCGTTCGGGCGACCGTGCGGTGCGTCTGGCCGACGGGCGCATTCGCATTTTTGGGCGGTTGGATGATCAGGTCAAGATCCGCGGCTACCGGATAGAACCGGATGAGATCGCGCGCCATTGCATCGCGTATCCATCCGTTGAAACCGCAGTCGTCTTGCCCCGCGTCGGGCCGTTGGGCGATATGTGGCTGGTGGCCTATCTGGTGCCAAAGCTTGACGCCGCCGATGAGGGGAATCTGCGGGCGCATCTTGGCCGTTTGCTGCCGCGCTACATGGTGCCGGATGCTATTGTCTGGCTGGATCACTTGCCCTTGACCGCGAACGGCAAGCTGAACGCTGATGCGCTGCCCGAACCCAAAGTCACCGCCCACAAGGGTCGTGCGCCCGCCACGGCAACGGAAATCGCGCTGGCCCGCATTTTTGCGGAACTGCTGAAGATTGACAGCCCCGCCGCCGAGGCGGATTTCTTTGATCTGGGCGGCACGTCGATCATGGCCACGCGCCTGCTGGCACAGATAGAGCAACATTTGGGCATCGCCCTGCGCGCCGCTGATCTGTTTGCGGGGTCGACCATTTCCGCATTGGCTCGCAGGGTTGAGGGCACCGAAGGCGATGAAGCCGTGCTTTGCCCTTGGGAACAAGATCTGACGCTGGATGCCACGATCCGGCCAGCACAAAACATGGCGATGCCTGCGGGCCTTCCGAATTGTGTGATCCTGACGGGCGCCACGGGTTTTGTTGGTGCCCATCTTTTGGCCGCCCTGTTGGAGGATCCGAACCGCCATGTGATCTGTTTGCATCGGTCGGGCGATGTTCGGGCCATCGAAAAGGCGCTGAAGGCACATGGGATTCTTGTGGCGGGCTATGTCAGCCGCATTATCCCGTTGCGCGGGGACCTGTCCCAAGCGGATCTCGGGATGGATCAAGCTGCCTTGGACGGAATGCCGCCCTGTGCCATCCTCCACTGCGGGGCAGAGGTGCATCACATGCGCCCCTATCGCGCCCTGCGGGCCACGAATGTTTGCGGCACCCGCGAGATGCTGCGCCTTGCCTGCCGCTTGAATGCGCCGTTTCATCATATCTCGACCCTAAGCGCCCTGTGCATTGGCCCCAAGCCGGTGGATGAGGCCATCGCCGCAAGCACGTTAGGCGCGCCCGAGGGCGGCTATAACCAAAGCAAATGGGTTGCCGAGCAGTTGGTGATGCAGGCAGGCGCAAGGGGGCTGCCCGTTGCGATTTACCGTCTGGGTTCGGTCGCGGGGCATAGCGAAACGGGGGCTTTCAACGCCAGTGACATGCTGACACGGCAGATGCGTGGCTATCTTGCCTCGGGGGTCGCCCCTGGGGGCAAGGCGCTGATCAATCTTTTGCCCGTTGATCATGTCGCCCGCGCGATCCTGCATCTGGCCAATGCCGCGCAAAGGGGTGGCGCGACATATCACCTGTCTCATTCCGCGCCGGTCTCCTCCGAGCTGCTGTTTGCGGCCTGCGCAGGCCTGGGCCATCCGGTCAAACGCATTCCCCCCCAAGACTGGCAAGCACATCTGGCGGGTATCGCCCGCAATGAGCCCGATCATCCGCTTTATCCCATTGCCGCAATGGGGGGCGCACAAGGGTTTACCGGCGACCGTTGGCCCTATGCCTGCACCGCCACGCGCGCGGTGCTTGATCCGGTTCTGCCCGAGCCTGCGATTTCACCCGAACTGCTGCACCTTTACCTGCGCGCCATTTTGCAGGCCGACACGCCCCCAGACCCCATTTTGCAGGAGAGATCACAATGACCAAGGCAGATTATGACGACTGGGCTTGGCTTTATGACCGCACGCTTGGCCCCGACTATTGCAAAAGCAAACTTGAGGCACTGGACCGGATGATCCTTGGGCATCTGCCCGTGGGCGGGCGTGTGCTTGATTTGTGCTGTGGCACGGGGCAGATGCTGATCCCGATCTATGGGCGCGGGTTTCAGGTCACTGGCCTCGATATCTCGGCAGAAATGCTGAACTACGCCAAGGAAAACGCACCTGTCGCCACCTTGATGCAAGGCGATGCGCGCGATTTTGAGCTGCCGGAACAGGTCGATGGTGTGGTCTGTGCCAGCGCCTCGTTGAACCACATGCGAAACATTGACGAGCTGTCGCAGGTTTTCAAATCCGTGCATAACTCGTTGAAAGAGGGCGGAATTTTCGTCTTTGATATCAACCACCACGCACAGATGGTCCGCCATTGGGTCAACCGCCCTGCGGCGGGTGAAATCGCCGCTGACTATGCGTGGATGATCACGCCCCGCTATGATGCCACCAGCGCAAGCGGCGCGTTTCGCGTTGATATGTACCGCCGCCCGGATCACGCCAAAAAACACGGCACCGCGCTTTTGCGGTTGTTGCTCAACCGTCCGTTCCTGCGCCGGTTCAAGCTGGCCGCGCTTGCAAAATTCGGCATCGATCACCCCGATTGGGATCATCGCGGGGCCGATTATGCCGTCTATGGCCATGATCTGGATGCGGTTTTGCATTGCCTGAAGGGCTGCGGCTTTGACGCCCGTGTTGAAACCATAACCGGCGCGAAAGAGGTGGGCGAAAACACGGCGGCCTATTTTATCTGTCAGCGGCGCGATGACGCCCTTGATCTGGCGGCCGCAGAATGAACGCTCCGAACCACACCGATCTGACCGCCGAGGTTATCGCCTCTTTTTGCGCGCGCACCCCCGCCTCCAAGGCGATGGCGCAAAACAGCCGCCCCCATCTGGCCGACAAAACGGCCTTGTCGATGCCCTTTTCCCCTGCCCTAAAAGAGGCCTATTACCCGATTGTCTCGGACCGCTCCGAGGGCAGCGCGCTGTGGGATATCGACGGCAACCGCTATGTCGATATTCTGATGGGGCTGGGCTGCAATCTGTTCGGGCATAACCCTGCATTTGTCCGCGAGGCGCTGGAACAGCGGTTGCAAGCAGGCATCCAGATCGGCCCGCAATCCGAAATCGCGGGTGAGGCAGCCGAGCGGTTTGCCGCGCTGACAGGGCATGAGCGCGTTGCCTTTTCCACCACCGGCACCGAGGCGGTGATGACGGCCATCCGCATTGCGCGTGCGGCCACAGGGCGGCGCAAAATCGCGGTGTTCACCAATTCCTATCACGGGCATTCCGACACGGCTTTGTTCAAGTCGCAACGGCTGGAATATGTCCGGCGCGGAGCATTGGCACGGGCACAAAGTGGGCCGTTAGCCATGCTAAAACCGCTCTTGCAACGGATGATGTTGACGGGTGCCACGCCGGCGTTTGCGGGCATTCCAAGAACGCAGGCGCGTGACATTATTATGCTGGAATACGGCAACCCCCATGCGCTGGAGATCCTGCGGCGGGCAGGTAAATCACTCGCGGCTGTTCTGGTCGAGCCGGTGCAAAGCCGCGTACCTGATCTGCAACCGCGCGAGTTCCTGCTCGGCTTGCGCGGGGTTTGCGACCAGACCGGCACGGCGTTGATCTTTGATGAGATGATATCAGGGTTTCGCGTGGCACAGGGCGGCGCACAGGAATATTTCGGTGTCAGGGCCGATCTTGCGACCTATGGCAAGATCGCGGGCGGCGGCCTGCCCTTGTCACTGATTGCCGGATCACCGCGTTTCATGGACCGGATCGACGGCGGGCAATGGCAGTTTGGCGATGACAGCACCCCGCAGGTTCCCACCACCCTCTTTGCCGGCACCTATTGTCGCCACCCGCTTGCGCTGACTGCGGCACTGGCTGTGGCCAAACGGTTGCAGGGTGAGGGGCCCATGCTCCAGCAAGGGTTGAACCAGACGACGCGCGGGTTGGTAGAGCGCCTTAATGCGGGGCTTGAGCAACGCGGCCTGTCGGCACGCTTTACGCATTTCGGATCATTTTTCACCATGACAGGGGGTGCCAGCCCGTTGCTATCGCTGATGGCATTGGCTGGCGGTCTTCATATGCGCCCGGGTGACAAGGGCGGGTTCCTCTCGACCGCGCATGACCCCGAGGATCTGGATTTCATTACCACGACCTTCATCCAAAGCATCGACCGCCTTGAAGGGGCCGGTGTGCTGTGACCCATCCAAAGGCAAAATCAGACATGAACGATAAAGTTGAATCCGAACATGCCGTTGTCATAAGCGAGGACGGCCGCCATTCGATTTGGCCAAGCTTTCGCCCGCTGCCATGGGGATGGCGCGAAGAGGGCTATCGCGGCCCTCGTGAGGCCTGCCTTGCACATATCGAACAGGTCTGGACCGATATGCGCCCTGTAAAAGGTGCAGGCAAATGACCGTCGTTCAGGCAATAGCGGCCGAAGACAGCATCGCGGCCGACCAAGGCAGCGGCGCTTTGCATCTTCTGTTGCCGACAAACCTTCCCACTGAAATTACGCTTACCCCCGAGGACCGAGTGGCCATGCGGGATGCCGTGACCCGTTTCCTGACAGTCCTGCAAAGCCAGGACCCTGCTGCGGGTATTGCCGAAATCCTGCAGGGCCTTGCCACGGGTAAACCGTATAAGGCCGTGCCGGTTGGCTCTGTTGGCATCCCTGCACAAGTCTCCGAGGTCGAGGATTTTGACGCCTATTTCAACGTGCGGCGGATTGCCCCCGAACATCCGGCGCACGCTTTGCTTGTCGGGCTGTTGCAAACGTCAGCCGCCGCTTTTGCTCTGGCGGCCAGAGATACACGGATGCCCCGCGATTTGCTGGGGCATCAGGCGAAAGGCTTTGCCGCGTATGCCCGTTTGTTGGGGCGCATCTGCGGGATCGACGGTTTATCATGACCCCACCCCATGCACGCGAAATCTGGCGAGAGTTCCACTGGGCATTCTTTTTGCACACGCAGGGCATGATTTTATGCCTGCGCCGCTTTGCCGGTTGTCTGGAGTGCAACGATTTGAAAGGGGCCGAAACCGAGCTGGAAACCGCCACTACGCTTATGGATGCCTCGGCCGCCGCGATGCAGCTTGCCGGCAGTTTCACGCGTGCGGAATATGAACGCGATATCCGCATCTCGATGACCCCGCCCAATGTGAAATCCGAAGGGTTTAGCGGGCTGATGTCTTGGGAGCATGGCGCCTTGGTCAATCTGTGGCGCAGCCTCCGGCCGCATTTCGCCAATTTGCCCGTAGCATTGCAACCGGCCCACGCGGAATTTGCCGCCGCTTACCGGCGTATGGCTGACGGGCATGTCAAGGTATGTGCGCGTTTCGTGGGGGAGGATGCCATCAGCCTACGCTACGGCGACCGTGATGCCTTGGCCAGTTTGCGCCGGTTTGGCAAAAGCCGTCATGCGCTTATTAACCCCGAGGCCGAACCCGAGGGGACCGACGCATGAGCAAGATCACCGCGGCATATCCGCTTGCCCCCGGGCAGGCAGGCATCCTGTTCCAATCGCTTGGTGATGGTGCCAATGGTGCCTATGTCATCCAGATCGCGCTGGACATCCAAGGCACGCCCGATCTGCAAACCGAGCGCGCAAGCTGGGATGCGCTTGTGGCCCGGCATGATGTGCTGCGCACGGCCTTTGTCTGGAAAGATCGCAAACAACCCTTGCAGGTGGTCGGCAGCCACGCGCGCGCCAAGCTGTCGGTGATCGACCTCGGCGATCTGGACGCCGATGCGCAATCGGCCCGCCTTGATGCGTGGCTGGCCGCGGACCGCAGCGCGGGTTTTGATCTGTCGCATGCACCATTGTTGCGGATTACACGGTTCCAACGGGGTAAGGACCGGCACCGGATTATCGTGACCTTTCATCACGCAATCCTTGACGGGTGGTCTATTCCTTTGCTGCTACAGGACTGGATCGCGCTTTATTCCGGCCAGACATTGCCAACAGCACCGGCCTTTCGCGATTATGTGGCATGGGCGCAATCACAAGACCGGACCGCCGCACAAGAGTTCTGGCACGACCATCTTGCAGGCCACAGCCATCGCGTGCTGCGACTGCCTGCGCCCGATATGCCGCCGACGTCCCCGCGTGGTGATCTGTCGGCCGCGCTGACACATGACGAAACGCGGGCGCTGACGGCCTCGCTTTTGCCCCTTGGGCTGACGATGGCCACGGCCGTTCAGGGCGCTTGGGCGCTGTTGCTGGCCCGTGCGACGGGTGAGGATGACGTGATCTACGGGCTGGCCCGATCTGTGCGGCCGGTGTCGTTGACCTCTGCCGATCGCCGCGTGGGCATGTATCTTAATACCTTGCCGATGCGTGCGCGCATTCCGGCCCAAACCCCTTTGCACCTGTGGTTGGCGGATTTGCAGGCAGCCACGTATGCCCAAGTCAGACATGAGGCATCCACGCTTGCGGATGCGCTTGGCGGTCATGCGCAACATGGGCTGAACACGGCCGTTGTCTTTGAAAACTACCCCCGTGATCCCGCCTTGCTTGGGCGTTTGGACGATTTCTCTGTTCGGCATATCGAGGTTTTTGAACAAACCAGCCTTGATCTGACCCTCTTTGCCGTTCACGAGAACGGGCTTGTCCTGCGCCTGCTTTTTGATGCGCGGACCACGGACGCCGGATTTGCCAAGGGGCTGTTGCAGGATCTGCGCCACATTCTGTGCAAGATGGGGGATACGCCGGCGATGCTTGTGGGCGATATCGCCATCGCCTCGCGCGTGCCCTTGGCTGCCATTCCGGCTAGGCATCCACCCTCCCCAAACGGCCCCGCCCTGCCAGAGGTCGCGGCCATCTGGCGCGCGCTTTTGGAACTGCCGGCCGTTTCCGGCACCGATAATTTCTTTGACCTCGGCGGGGATTCCTTGCTGACCCTCAGCCTGCAAGACCGGATTCGCGTCGCATTGGGGGTCGAGGTCGAGATCCCCGATCTGTTCCGTCATGCGACCCTCTCTGCGCAAAGCGCACATGTGCAACGTCTTTTTGACAATGCCACCCCCGCCCTTCCCCCGCGCAGCAACAACACCGGTCATCGCACACGCCTGCACCACCGGCGCGCATTGTTGAAAGCCAAGGAGCCGACCCAAAATGCCCAGTGAAACCACCCTTGATCTGCCCGAACCAAACGGGTTGGAAATTGCCATCATCGGCATGGCCGGTCGCTTTCCGGGGGCTACGGATATTGAGGCGTTCTGGGCAAACCTGCGCGACGGTGTCGAAAGCATCACGACGCTGGGCGCCGACGCATTGCGCAAGCGCGGTGTGGCGCAAGCCACTTTGGACGCAGAAGATTTCGTGGCGCGCGGTGCGCAGGTCGACGCTTTCGACCAATTCGATCCCGCCTTCTTTGGCTATTCCCCCGCCGAGGCAGAGCTGCTGGACCCGCAACAGCGCATGTTTCTGGAATGTGCATGGCACGCGCTTGAAAACGCGGGCGTTGTACCGGGCGCGCAAGACCAGCCGATCGGCGTCTTTGCCAGTGCGGGGATGAACGGATATTTGCTCAACCTCTTTGGCAATGCAGATCTGCGCCAACGGATAACGCCCTATGAGATTTTTACCGCCAACGACAAGGATTTTCTGGCAACACGTGCGGCATATAAGCTTGATCTGCGCGGGCCGGCTGTCACCGTGCAGACGGCGTGTTCCTCCTCCTTGGTGGCGGTGCATATGGCGGCCCAAAGCCTGATTGCAGGCGAATGCAGCATGGCCTTGGCGGGCGGTGTGGCCTTGTCGCGTCAGGATGGATACCGCGCGCTTGCGGGCAGCATTTTGTCGCCCACCGGCCAGTGCCGCGCCTTTGACGCCACGGCGGATGGCACAGTGACGGGCAACGGCGTTGGTCTTGTCCTGCTCAAACGGCTTGAGGATGCGCTGGCCGAAGGGGACCGGATCGATGCGATTATCAAAGGGTCCGCGATCAATAATGACGGTGCGGGCAAGGCCAGCTTTACCGCCCCTGATGTGGCTGCACAGGCCGATGTGATTGCCGCCGCCCAAGCCGCCGCCGAGGTTCCTGCCGATACCATCACCTATGTCGAGGCGCATGGCACCGGCACGCCCTTGGGGGATCCCGTGGAAATCACCGCCCTGAGCCGTGCCTTTCGTCGTCAGACAGATAAGACCGGATATTGCGCCATCGGCTCGGTCAAAACAAACATCGGCCATCTTGATACCGCGGCGGGCATCGCGGGGCTGATCAAGACGGTGCTTATGCTGCGCGCGGGCAAAATCGCGCCGACCCTGCATTACACATCCCCCAACCCGAAAATCCGGTTGGACGACAGCCCCTTTCACGTGGCAAACAGCCTGCAAGACTGGCAATCAAGTGGCCCCCGCCGCGCAGGGGTCAGCGCATTTGGCATCGGTGGCACCAACGTCCATGTGATCCTTGAGGAAACGCAGGGCACGCCCGCGCAGGTGGACCCCGACACCCCCGTGATCCTGCCTCTCTCGGCCAAAACGCCTGAGGCTTTGGCGCAAAATGTCGCCGTGCTGGCGCGTCATCTTGAGGGCGAAACCGCCCCGCTTGGTGCTGTGGCTCGGACCTTGGCGACGGGGCGGCACCAGTTTCGTTGGCGTCAAGCCGTTGTCGCAAGCAGCAAACCCGATGCAAGCACCCGGCTGCGCGCCCTGACATCCCCCCAAAAGGCCGCGGCCGACGGGCCTATTTTCCCTGTGTTCGTCTTTCCCGGACAGGGCAGTCAATATCCGTTGATGGCGCGCAAATCATACGATGAAATCCCGACCTTCGCGCGTATTCTGGATCAGGCGGATGCCCATCTGGGCGGCACGCTCCTGCCCTTGTTGCGCGATGCCGGTGCAGCCATCCATCAAACTGAAAACGCGCAAATCGCGTTGTTCGTGACCCAATATGCCTATGCGCAGACCATGCGTGAGGGCGGGATACATCCCGCTGCGATGATCGGCCATTCATTGGGCGAACTTACCGCCGCTTGCATCGCGGGGGTGTTTTCATTGCGGGACGGGATAGAGATTGTACGCGAACGTGGTCGCCTGATGCAGGCCGCACAGACCGGTGCCATGCTGGCCGTACTCCACCCTGACCAGCCCCTTGATGCGCTGTTGCTCGACGGTGTCGAGATCGCGGCCCGGAACGGCCCCGGCTTGACCACGGTGACCGGCCCGCATCAGGCAATCGACCAATGCGCCGCCGTTCTTGAGGGCGCGGGGGTGACATGCCGCAGGCTGCAAACCTCGCATGCCTTTCATTCCGCGATGATGGACGAGGCCGCGAAAGGCTTTGGCCGTTTTGTCGCGGGGTTTACCCTGTCTGCCCCGCAGGTCCCTGTCGTTTCGAACCTGACAGGTGATTGGCTAAGTGCAGATAGCGCCACCAATCCGGCCTATTGGGCGCGCCACATGCGTGCGCCGGTGCAATTTGGTGACGGGCTAAAAACACTGGGCCAGCTGGATAACCCTGTTTTCATCGAAACGGGGTCGGGGGGGGCAATGACGTCCCTGCTCAAACAGCAAGGGATCGGCCCGGTGTTGCATGGGTTTACGCAGGAAACCGAAGGGCTGGCGGGCCTGTATTCAACGCTAGCCAATGCATGGGAGCAGGGGGCAGAGCTTGACTGGCAAGCGCTGATGCCCGTCAAACATGCGCCTGTCGCCCTGCCCGGCTATGCGTTTCAACGCCAACGCTATTGGATCGAACCCGACAGCCAGCTCCGGCAGGACAACCTGCCCGGCGAGGCCCGTATCTATGTGCCGGCATGGCAGCGCATAGACCTGCCAGAGCCCAAGCGCGCCGAGCGGCAAAACTGGCTGATCTTTGACGATGGCTCCACTGGCACCGCATTGGCAAACGCGATTGAGCGGACGGGCGATGACGCCTACCGCGTCGTCACCGGCGCCGCGTTCGGCGAGCCGGGGTATCGCTGTTTTGCGCTGGCACCGGACATGGCCGACATCGACCGCCTGCTAGGCCTCTTGGCCGATCGCGGATCACAGCCTGCGCATATTGTCTTTGGCTGGCCCCTGAACGGCAATGATCACGCGCTGCAAACGCTCATTCTGGCCTTGGCCGATTTGGGCAAGGATATCCGCCTGACCTTGCTGACCAAAGGGGCCGCCGATGTGACGGGTGCCGAAATACTGTCACCGGAACAAGCGCGCCTGCACGCTGTGGTGCAGGTCGCAGGGCAGGAACATCCTTGGCTCGGGTGCCGCATTCTTGACCTTGATCCGCAAGAACGCGCAAAGCCCGCAGATCTGGCACCCGCCCTGAAACGGGCGCTGGTGGACCATGATGCGCCGATCCTCGCGCGGCGCGGTGGCCGGTTCTGGAGGCTGTCGCATCAGGTGCAGGAATTGCCCGACGCCATGCCGCTGCGCAAAAACGGGCGCTATGTGGTGCTTGGGCATATTGTCGGCGGGATGGGCCGTGTCTGGGCACAAAAACTGGCCCAGCAGCCGAACCTGCGGGTGGCCTTGATTGATGACAGTAACAGCCTGTCAGAGACGGAAAACACGCTGCATTTGACCGCCGATTGCGCCGATCCGATGGCTGTTGGCGCAGCACTGGATAAGGTTGCCGCGAAATGGGGGGGAATTGACGGTATCTTCCTCAGCTCTTTGTTCAGTGGCGGCGAAACAACAGCCCCTCTGGCGCTGTTGGGGGGCGCGCAACGAGACCGTGCCGCGGCCAGTATCACGGCACCATTGACCGCCTTGGCGACGGCTGTCGCCACGCGCCGCGTCGGGTTTTGCTATGTCCAATCCTCTTTGTCCTCGGTGATCGCCGGTATCGGCCTTGGGGCCTATGCGGCGGCGCATCACCAGCTTGACCTTGCCATCGCAGAGCTGGATCGCAACACCCCGGGCCGTTGGTATGCGACCGGCTGGGATGCGTTGGAGGACGGGGGGGACGGCCCGCGCATGTCCGGCGCGGGTAATGACCATGCGATCTCTGGCGATCAGGTCTGGAAAACCACCTGTGCCGTTCTTGGAGTCGGCCTGTCGGGGAACAGTATCCTGTCGCGCGCAGATGTGGATGCCCGGCGCCAGCAATGGCTTAACATCCGCCCTGCAACCCGCAACGAATCCACCGCCAAAGGCCGCGAACGCCCCGCGCTTGAGACGCCATTTGTCGCGCCAAGATCGCCGCTGGAACATTCTGTTGCCGCCATTTTGCAGGATTTGTTGGGGCTGGACAGGATCGGCGCGGATGACGGGTTTTTTGAACTTGGCGGCCATTCGCTTTTGGCGATCCGGGCCATCGCCCGCCTACGTGAGGAATTCCCCGTAGAGATCGAGATGCGGGAGCTTTTGTTCGACAACCCCAGCACCGCCAGCATCGCCGCCTTGATCGAGGCCAAACTGGCCGGGGACGCCGATCTGCTTGCCCTGCTTGATGAAGTGTCCGGCCTGTCCGAACAGGATCTGCACGACGCGCTAAAGGATAGTGTTTAAGCCATGAGTGATATCGCCAGCAAGCTTTCCCGTCTGTCGCCCGCGCAACGTGCCTTGTTGCAAAAGCGCCGCCGTACCGTGGCGCCCGCGCGTGATCCGCAGGCCCCCGCACCGTTGTCTTTTGCCCAGCAACGGCTGTGGTTTGTACAGCAGCTGGCACCGGACAGCACCGCTTATAACATGACGATTACCCTGCGTTTGCGCGGCCCGCTGGATGCCAGTGCGATGCAAAAGGCCTTTGACGGGCTGGTCGCACGCCATGCAGCCCTGCGCAGTTGTTACCGGCCCGATGCGGATGGCAACCCGCAGCAAATGGCAGGTACAGCGCCGCGCCTTGCCTTGATCGATTGTGCAGATGCCACTGCGGAGCTGGCAAAAATTGTGGAACCGCCTTTTGATTTGAGGCAGGTGCCACTGCGCGCCGCCTTGCTGCGCGAGGCGCCCGAGGATGCCATCCTTGCCATCGGGTTGCATCACATCGTGGCGGACCGCTGGTCCATGGGGCTGATGATCCGCGAATTGGCCGTGCTATTTGATGCCGCCTGCCGCGATGAGGCCGGCCCCCTGCCCCTGCCCGACTTGCAAATGCCCGACTATGCGGCTCGGCAACGCGGGACACAGGTTGCCGGTCTGGATGCGCAAATCGAATGGTGGCGGAACACGCTTCGGGGTGCGCAGGCATTGGAGCTGCCGCGTAAGTCCAGCGGCAATGCGGCCGGCGGTGCAACCCATGAATTCGCCGTGCCGGATGATCTTGGCTTTGCCCTGCGCCAAGAGGCACGGCAGCGCGGCGTTAGCCTGTTCACCTTACTGCTCGCGGGGTTCAACCTGTTGATGTACCGCTATTGCGACACCGACGACATCACCGTAGGCAGCGATATATCCAACCGCGACAGCAAAGAGACCCAGGGCATGATCGGGCCGTTGGTCAATACGCTGGCCCTTCGCTGTGATCTTTCGGGGCATCCCGATTTTGATACGGCCCTGACACGAACCCAGCAGGTCTTGCGCGATGCTTTCGCGCATCAAGATGTCCCCTTGGATCAGGTGGTCGAATCCCTGAACCCGGACCGGACAAGCGACGAGATGATCCCGCTGTTTCGCGCAAAGTTCGACCTGCAGCAGGCCGAGCGTTTGCCCGACCGGATCCACGGTGTCCGTCTGGAACGCCTTCCGCGTCAGGATCGCACGACAAAATACGAATTGCGGATGAACCTAGAGGATGACGGCGCGACCCTTTCCGGTCGGGTGGAATATCGCGCCGACCTTTATGCGCCCGAGGTCATCTCGGGGATGGGCAAACATTTCATTAATCTGTTGCGGGCGGCGTTGGATGATCCCAAATGCCCTGCGTCACGGCTTGCCATGCTGGACGTGGATGAGGCCCGCAAGATGGTCTCCCTTGCCACCGGCCCCGCCTTGCCACAGCATGCCGAGACCCTGCATCAGGCATTCTTGGATCAGGTGGACCGGACCCCTGACGCCATCGCCATTACCGATGGGCAGCAGGAAATCACCTACCGTGATCTTGATGTGCAATCGGGCGCTATTGCGGCGGCCTTGGGTCAGCGCGATATGCCTGCTGAATCCCGTATCGGGATATTAATGGCGCGCAGGCCCGATCTGGTGGCGACGATCCTTGGGGTCTTGCGGGCCGGATGCGCCTATGTCCCGCTTGATCCGGCCTATCCCGCCGCGCGCCTTGCCTATATGGCGCAGGATGCGGGTGTTGGCCTGATCCTGACCGATGGCGGCGTGGGTACGGTTGGCGATACCCTTGCCGTCAATATCCATGACCTGCCCCCTGCCCGCGCGCCGATGCCACGTGGCAAAGGTGCGGATCTGGCGGTGATCATCTATACCTCGGGCTCTACCGGTCAGCCAAAGGGGGTGGCGCTGGAGCATCGCAATATCCTGTCGCGCATCGCTTGGGCCGGCACGGTGTTTGAACCACAAGACCTTTCCGGCGTTCTCTTTGCAACCTCGGTTTCCTTTGACCTGTCACTGTTTGAAATCTTTGCCACGCTGGCCAATGGCGGGCGGATGGTGATGGCGCAAAGCCTGCTCGACCTGCCTACCGATGCCGGTGTGACCCTGTTGAACACGGTGCCAAGCCTTTTGCGCGAATTGGTCAAAAACAACGACCTGCCCGCATCGGTGCGTTGCATCAACCTTGCCGGAGAGTTCTTTCCCCCCGCTTTGCTGGAACGGCTGCTGGAGTTTCCGCAGCTCAAAACCATCAACAACCTCTATGGCCCCACCGAAGACGCCATCTATGATGCCGGCAATCCGGTGCAGGATGAACCCGAACGCCCGATGCCCATTGGCCGCCCCTTTCCGGGGTCGCGCATCTATGTGCTGGACCGCAACGGCGCCTTGATGCCAACAGGCCTAACCGGAGAGCTTTGCGTCGCGGGGGCCGGATTGGCGCGCGGCTATCTGAACCGGCCCGAGCTGACGACCGAGCGGTTCTTGCCAGACCCTTTTCAGGATGGGGAGACCGCACGGCTGTACCGCAGCGGCGATCGCGGGCGTTGGCGGGCGGACGGGCGTATCGACATTTTGGGCCGCATCGACACGCAGGTAAAATTGCGCGGCCAACGTATTGAGGCCGGCGAGATCGAGAACCGGCTGGAGACCCACCCGAATGTGGCCGAGGCCGCGGTTCTGATCACAGGTGAGCCCGCCGATATCGACCGTCAGCTTATCGGCCATATTGCGCCGGTGCCGGGGCAGTCCATTGCACCCGAAACCCTGCGTGACTTTTTGGCGGCACAGCTTCCGGCCCATATGGTGCCAACCCTTTGGCAGGTCCATGACACCCTGCCCCGTATGCCCAATGGCAAGGTGGACCGGCCCGCGCTGAATGCCTTTGCAGGGGGTGAACACCGCCCCCATGTTGCACCTGAAACCGAAACCGAGCGGCGGGTTATCGCGATCTGGCACGCGTTTCTGGACCAGCCGGAAATCGGGGCCGAGGATGACTTTTTCGCGCTTGGGGGGCATTCCTTGCTGGCGATGCGCCTGCTGGCCCGCTTGCAACAGGATTTCACCGTTCATCTGACTTTGGGCCAGATGTTCAACGCGCTGACACCGCGCAAACAGGCCGCCCTGCTGGATGCCACAATCGGGCAGTCGCCCGACGCCCCCCAAGCTTCCGATCCGACCGCGGGGCTAAGCGATGCCGAAGTTGACGCCTTGCTGGCGCAGATGGCCCCCAATACAACAAAGGAACAGGCATGAGCCCCCAAGACACCACCACGCTTGATCCGGCCGCCAAACGCGCGCTCTTGGCAAAAATGTTGAAACAGGCCGCCCCTGATGCGCGGCCCCGCCATGCCCCGCTTAGCTCGGCCCAACACCGTTTGTGGTTCATCGACCAGCTACAGCCGGGCCAGTCGACCTATACCATCGCCGCCGCCCTGCGTCTGCGCGGTGCTCTTGACCTCACCCGCCTGCAGGCAGCCCTGGATGCGATCGTTGTCCGTCACGAACCCTTGCGCACAAGGTTCACCGATCACGAGGGTGCCGTGCTTCAGACCATTGGCGCGCCTGCACCCGTGGCACTGGAAACCGCCGATATCGCGGAACCCGCCTTGCAAGATGCTTTGGCCGGTTTCGCGGCCCGCCCCTTTGATTTGACCAAAGGTCCGGTGTTGCGCGCCGCCTTGTTCCGGATGGACAACCGCCATCATGTTCTGGCGATAGCGGTTCATCATATCGTGGCCGATTATCACTCGCTTCAGGTCATGATCGCAGAGTTTACTGCCCTTTATGAGGGCAAGACCCTCCCGCCCTTGCCCCTGCAATTTGCCGATTATGCGCTGGCCCAACGTGGCCATAACCGGACAGGGCAGGTCGCATTCTGGCAAGAGGCGCTGCACGGTCTTGCGCCGCTTTTGGACATGCCCACGGATTTCATGCGCCCCAAGCAGCAGGATTATGTCGGCGCGCGGTTGCGCTTTGATCTGCCCGAGGGGTTGGCCTCGCGCCTGCGCAGCCTTGCCAAGGCCCGTGCTGTTACGCCTTTTACGCTGTTGCTGGCGGGGTTTCACATTCTGCACCAACGCTACAGCGGCACGCGGGATGTTTGCATCGGCACAACCGTGTCCAACCGGGGTCGCGCCGAACTGCAGGGGCTTGTTGGCTATTTCGTCAATACACTGGCGATCCGTTGCACGGTGGCGGAGGATGACAGTTTTGACGACTTTCTGGCGCGGATGCAGGGGCATATTTCAGGGGCGATGGCCCATCAAGAGGTGCCTTTTGAACAGGTAGTCGATGCCACGGTGATTGAACGCAGCCTTGCCCATGCGCCGCTGTTTCAATCCATGTTCAACCTGCATGAAAAGCAGCCCAATGCCGTCAGGCTGACGGGGTTGACGCTTGAAACCCTGACCCTGCCTGCGAAAACGGCGCGGTTCGACCTTTGCCTTGATATGTTCATCGGGGAGAAAATCACCGGCGTTCTGGAATATGCCACGGCACTGTTCCGGCCCGAGACCGCACAGCGGATGGTCGACGACTATATCCGTATCCTTGAGGCCGTGATCGAGGCACCGCAAGGCAGGCTGGCCGATATCGACCTCTTTACCGCCGCTGACAAAGAGGCGCTTTTGGCATTCAACGCCACAGATCGCACCATACCGGAGCCTGATCTTGCAAGCCTGATTGCGCAGGGCACCCAACAACCTGACGCAACCGCCGTCATCGCGGGAAATACCCGCCTGACCCATGCGCAGCTTGATGCCGCCGCCAACCGTTTGGCGCAGCATCTTGGCGACAGGGTGCAAACCGGCGACAGGGTGGCCGTTTGCCTGCCCCGCACCGCTGATCTGGTGGTCACGCTGCTGGCCCTTCTCAAACTAGGCGCGCCCTATATTCCGCTGGACCCGACCCATCCACCGCAACGGTTGCGTGATATCTTGCAAGACAGCAATCCCGCCTTGTTGATCGGCACCGGCGCGCCGCCGGTGCCATCCGAATGCCTCTATCTGGATCTTGAGGTCAGCCGCGACGACATAAACGCCTGTGCCGACAAGCCCCCCTTGGGGGCGATCACGGGTGAGGATCTTGCCTATGTCATCTTTACCTCCGGCACGACGGGGCGGCCCAAAGGCGTGCCGATCCGGCAACGCAGTTTGGTAAACTTGCTGACCAGCATGATGCGTAGCCCCGGCATGACGGCGCAGGATTGCTTGGTCAGCGTCACCACACCCGCATTCGACATCGCAGGGCTAGAGCTGTTCTTGCCCCTTTTGTCCGGAGGCACACTGGTCATCGCGGATCAGTTTGATGTCATTGACGGCTTGGCCCTGTCGCGGCTTTTGGAGCGGGTGGATGCAACGGTGATGCAGGCGACGCCCTCAACCTGGCGGCTGCTGGTCGAAGAGGGTTGGCAGGCACCCAAAAGCTTCAAGATGCTCTGTGGCGGGGAGGCGCTGGATATCGCCCTTGCCCGCCGGTTGCTGGCCGGGGACGGACGGCTCTTCAACCTTTATGGCCCGACAGAGACCACGATCTGGTCAGCCTGTGCCGAGATTACCGCGGGTGGTATCGCGCGTGGCCAAATCCCTTTGGGTCGCCCGGTTGCCAATACTTGGCTGCACATCGGGGATGCCGATGGCCGCCCTTGCCCTCCCGGCGTGGCGGGTGAGATCCTGATCGGTGGTGACGGCCTTTCGCCGGGCTATCTGGACAGGCCGGAACTGACCGCGCAAAAGTTCATCACCCGCGATGGCCAGCGCCTTTACCGGACCGGCGACCGCGCGAAGATGACTGCCGAGGGGGAAATCATCTATCTCGGGCGGACCGACTTTCAGCTCAAGCTGCGCGGTTTCCGTATCGAGGCGGGCGAGATCGAGACATTGCTGACCCAGTATCCGGCGGTCGAGCAGGCGGCGGTGACCCTTTTGGGGGATGGCGACACGGCCATGCTGGTTGCCTATTGCCGTGCCGCCGCCGAACCCGACCTGCAAGACCGTTTGCGCGCACATCTCGGGGCGCATCTTCCGGCCTATATGATCCCGTCGGCTTTCGTGTTTCTTGACCGCTTTCCATTGAACGCAAGTGGCAAGGTCGACCGGCTGCGTCTGCCCGCGCCTGAAACGCAATCCACGCCACAAGCACCAACAACCGGAGCCGAAGCGATGCTGGCAAAAATCTGGGCCGAGGTTCTGGGCATTGACGCACCGGGACCGGAGGATGACTTCTTTGGTCTGGGCGGGCATTCCTTGCTGGCGATGCGCATGGTGGCGCGGCTGGGCCATGACGGCCCCCGCGCCGTGCCACTACGCCTGCTGTTCGAGAACCCCCGCCTTGCTGCCTATGCCCGTGCCTTGGAGCAGGCGGGGATCTTGCGGGATGTGCCCCGTGATCCGATCCCGCGCCTTGCGTCAGGGGCCAAACCGCCACTGTCTCATGCGCAATCGCGTCAATGGGCATTGGCATCCTTGGACCCGGATCAAACCGCCTATCACATCTCATCGGCGCAGCGCCTGAAGGGCACAATCGACAGCGCGCGCTTGGCCCGCGCCTTTGCCGCCTTATGCGACCGGCACCAGATTTTGAGATCGGCCTATCCGGCCACGGGCGGAACACCGCAGCATGCGGCACATTGCACGACAGACCCCTCATTTTGCGCCGAACCCGTAACCGAAGATGCCTTGCCCTCTGTGCTATTGGCCAAGGTGCAGCGCCCCTTTGACATCACAAACGGGCCGCTTGTGACACTTGATCTGCTGTCTGTGGATGCCGAGAACCATGTCCTGTTGATGGTCATGCATCATATCATCGCGGATGCAGCCAGTGTGCAACTGGCGCTTGGTGAATTGATGGAGTGCTATAACGCGCTGACCAAGGACCCTGCGTGGTTGCCCGCCCCCTTGCCGCTGCAATATGCGGATTATGCTGCATGGCAAGCGGATCAGGATTTCAGCGAAGGCTGCCAATATTGGGTCGATCATCTGCGCGGCGCGCCGCCGTTGTTGGAGCTGCCAACAGATTTCCCACGCCCCGCACAGCAGGATTTTTCCGGCGGGAATGTTGATTTCACCCTTTCAGGGGCTGCGCTTACGGGCTTGCGCGCCTTGGCCACACAAACGGGTGCGACGCCCTATATGGTGCTGCTTGCGGGGTTCACGGCCTTCCTCGGCCGTTTTGCCGAGACCGATGACGTGGTGGTCGGCACCCCGATCAGCACCCGCCCCCATCCTGATCTGGACCAACTGATCGGGATGTTTGTCAACACGCTGGCGCTGCGGTTGCGCATGGATGACAAGGCCGGGTTCACCGCCCTGCTGGACGTTTGTCGCCAGCGGGTTCTGGATGGTTTCGGCCATCAGGACACGCCGTTTGAAAAAGTGGTAGAGGCTTTGGCGCCCGACCGCACATGGAGCCATAACCCCGTGTTTCAGGCGATGTTCTCATGGCGGGTTCAGGCCCAAAGGCCCGCGCATGAGGGGCCGGAATGGGCGCCTTTGGCCATGCCGACCACATCGGCCAAAATGGATTTGCATCTGGCCGTGCTGGACCGGGGCCATGATCTGGCGCTGCGGCTGGAATACCGCCGCGATCTTTTCCTGCCAGAAACAGCCTCGAATATGGCGCAATCCTTTGAGGCGCTTATCCTGTCGATCCTCGATGCCCCCGATGCGCCGATCAACAGCCTGTCGATGTTGCATCCCGAACAGTCCCGCGCCATCGCGCGCTGGAACGATACCGGACAGTTGCCGGTGGCAAATACCGACACGCTGCATGGCTTGGTCGCGGCCTGTGCCGCACAGGTGCCGACGCGGGTCGCCGTTCGGGATACCTCGGGCGCGCTCAGCTATGACGCGCTGGAGGCGCGCAGCAACACGCTGGCCGCATATTTGCAAGGCCGTGGTATCGGGGCGGGTGATCGTGTCGGGGTTGCCTTGGGGCGCGGGGTGGATCTGGTTGTCGCAATCCTTGGGGTGCTGAAAACGGGTGCGGCCTATGTTCCGCTTGATCCCAATTACCCCGTCGAACGTATCGCCTATGTCGCCGAGGATGCGGCGCTGTCCTTGATCCTTGGCGATCGCGATGCGGCAAACACGCTTGGCCTGGCCGGATTTTGGGAGGGGCGACCGCCACAAATGCCAACCCCTTGCGTCACAACACAGGATGATCTTGCCTATTTGATCTATACCTCAGGCTCGACCGGCAAGCCAAAGGGTGTCGCCTTGAACCACGGCAACGCGGTCGCACTGGTTCGCTGGGCCGAACGCACATTCAGCAAGGAAGAACTGGCCGGCGTTCTTGGCTCAACCTCGGTCTGTTTCGACCTCTCGGTTTTTGAGATTTTCGCCACCCTCTCGCTGGGCGGCACGCTGTTCATGGTTGAGGATCTCTTTGCCCTGCCCTCGGCCCCTTTTGCCGAGCAGGTGACACTGATCAACACCGTTCCCACCCCCATGGCCGAACTGATCCGGCTGGGGCCGTTGCCCAAATCCGTGCGCACCGTTTGCCTTGCCGGCGAGACACCCTCACCCGCATTGGCACGGAAAATGACCGAAGCCGTTGACCGTTTCGTCCACCTGTACGGCCCGTCAGAGGATACTACCTTTTCCACCGGCATGGATGTGCCGCGCGGGTTTGAGCGTTTCAATCTGGGCCATCCTGTGGCCGGCACGCAGGCCTATATTCTGGATGCCCTAATGCAACAGCTTCCCGTCGGGATGCCCGGTGAGCTGTATCTGGCGGGGCAAGGTGTTGGGCGCGGGTATTGGAACCGGCCGGGGATGAGCGCGGAACGTTTCCTGCCCAACCCCTTTGATCACGACGGCAGCGCGCCGGTGATGTACCGCACCGGCGACCGCGTGCGACGCACCTCGGACGGCTCGATCGACTATTTCGGGCGCGGCGACAGGCAGCTTAAAATACGCGGTTTCCGCATAGAGCCGGGCGAGGTAGAGGCCGCGCTTAGCACACTGGATGGTGTGACCGCCGCCGTGGTCGACCTTTGGCAGGTACCCGACCGGCCCGCGCGTTTGACCGCATGGGTCGAGGGGGACGCGCTGCAATCCGACCTTGTCGCAGAGTTGACAAAACGCCTGCCCGCCCATCTGGTCCCCACGCAATTTGTTATCGCCGCCTCCCTCCCGCGCTTGCCCAATGGCAAGCTGGACCGCAAATCCATGCCCGCACCATCGGACAGTAAACCGATGCAGCAGGCGGGTGACGAGATGCCCCTGCCGGGGTTGGAGCAACAACTTGCCGGGATCTGGAAACGCGTATTGGGCCGCGAGGCCATCACGCGGAACGCAGGGTTTTTCAGCATCGGTGGGGATTCCATCCTTGCGATTCAGGTGGTCGCCGAGGCGCGTGATCTTGGCATCGCCTTGACGCCGCGCGATCTGTTCCAGTTTCCCACCCTTGCCGAACTGGCCGCAGCCGCAGTGGGCCGTGAAACGGCGGGGCAATCAGGAGGACCGGTCATCGGCCCGCAACCGATGACGCCTGTACAGCATTGGTTCCTGAACCGTGATCTGCCACAGGCGCAGCACTGGAATCAGGCGGTTGTTGTTACCCCGACCCGCCCGTTGAAGCCCGACACGCTGGACCGGGCCTTGGGGCACTTGTCTGAATGGCACGCCTCTTTGCGGGCGCGGTTTACCTGCACGGATGGTGCTTGGGAACAGATCATCGCGCCGGTTCAGGACCAGCCCTATCTGACGCGCACCTCTGGTGATGTCGGCAAGGCCGCGCAGGCGTTGCAGCAAAGCTTTGATCTGGCTGATGGGCCGATGTGGGGCGCGGCCTTGTGTGACCATGCAGATGGTGGCCAGCGGCTTGTGGTCGTGGCGCATCACCTGCTTGTCGACGGTGTGTCATGGCGTATCCTGATGGCTGACCTGCAACGGCTTTATAGCGGGCTGGAGCGTGGCGAAACCCCGACCCGCCGCCGCTCAACGCCGACAGGCACTTGGGCCTCCCATCTGCAAAATGCCGAAACCTTCACGACCCAGCGCGACTATTGGCAGGATGTGCTTTCGGTGCCAAGCGCCGCGCTGCCGGTTGATACCCCTGACGGCCAGAACACCGAGGCAACGGCCAAGCGCCATGAAACGCGGCTGGATAGTACGCTTAGCCAGCAGGTGTTGCAGGACGTGCCTGCGGCCTATCCCGTCACCAGCGAGGAGTTGATGCTGACGTCACTGGCGCTGGCCCTGCGCGATTGGACCGGCCAAGCCGCCACCCGCATCGAGATGGAAAGCCACGGGCGCATCGGCGAGGACCAGATAGACCTGAGCGGCACGGTGGGTTGGTTAACGGCAATCTATCCCTTTGTCCTGAGCAGCCCACCGGATGGGGTGGCCCATGATGCCTTGCGCAGTGTCAAAGAAGCGCTGCGCACCGTCCCAAGCGGCGGTATTGGGTATGGGGTTTTGCGCTATCTGCACAATGCCCTGCCAGATACAGAGACTGATATCCGGTTCAACTATCTTGGTCAGGCCGGCGCTGTTCTTGGTGCCGACAGCCTGTTCCAGCCCGCAGATGAAAGCGCGGGCCCTGCACGTGCGGTTGCGAACCCATGCGACACGTTGCTGGAGATTAACGCGCTGGCCACCCCCGACGGGCTGCGCATCGGCTGGAACTACGCCGGCGATATGATTGCCACCCCCACCATTGAACAGTTGGCCACTGATTTCACCCGCCACCTGATCGCGCTTGTTGCCCATTGTCTGGGGGGGGAGGACACCGGCCTAAGCCCTGTCGATTTCCCCGACATGGATTTTGCCGCCGACGATCTTGATGACCTATTGCAGAGCCTTTGACATGACAAACAACACCGCAGACCGCCGCCGGAATATCGAAAACATCTATCCTCTTGCCCCTTTGCAAGAGGGCATCCTGTTTCACAGCCTGATCGCGCCGGAAAACGCAGGCGTCTACATGCCGCAGATGGCCTATCATCTGTCCGGCCCGATTGATGCCGTACGGCTTCGCACGGCTTGGGAACAGGTGCTGGCGCGCCATTCGGCCCTGCGCAGCGCGATCCATTGGGAAGAAAGAGACGAACCCTTTCAGGTCGTTTACCGCCAGCTGCCCCTACCGTGGCAAGAGCTGGACTGGCAGGGCCGTGACCCGCAGGCCGAACTACAGCAGCAATTTCAGGAGAACCGCGATTCACCCTTTGACCTGCGCCGCCCGCCCCTGATGCGGTTGCAGCTGGCGCGAGTGACGGCGGACCGGCATATCCTGATCCTATGCCACCACCACATCATCCTTGATGGCTGGTCGCAGGCGCGCATGCTGCAAGATGTGATGGCCTATTATCACAGCGCAACCCATCTGCGCCCGCCACAGCCCTATGTGGAATATATCCGCTGGCTCAAACGTCAGGACCGGGATGCGGCCATCGGGTTCTGGCGTGACTATCTGGAGGGGGTTCCCGGCCCCAGCCTTGCCTTTGGCGGCCCCGGTGAGGCGCCTGAATTCTTGCGCAGCGAATGGGCGCTTCCCCCCGCCTTGGCACGGCAAGTTGGCCAGTTCTGCGCAGATCAGGGCGTCACGCTGAACACCTTGCTGCAGGCCGTTCTGGGCCTGATCGTGGCAGAGCGCCTTGGGCGGCGTGACATTACCTTTGGCAGCGCGACCGCCGGCCGCCCCACCAGCCTGCCCGGCGCGGCGGAAATGGTCGGGCTTTTCATCAATGCCTTACCCGTGCGGTTAAGGGTCGAACCCGACGACCGTATCGGGGATTGGTTGCGCCGCCTGCAAAGGCAGCAGGCGGAAACCATCGAGCATGAGCATGTGGCCCTGCGCGACGTTCAGGCCGGTCATGGCACCCTGTTTGATTGCCTTTTGGTGGTCGAGAACTACCCCGTCTCTTTGGATACGGAGGGTCATGAAATCGCACTGGACCGGGTCGAGTTTGATGAGTGGACACATTTCCCCCTGACCTTGCTGGTCGCGCCGGAACAAGCGGGGATGAAACTTATCCTGCGCTATGACCGGACCGTCATTTCGGACGAGAAGCTGGCCGCCTTCACGGACCGTTTCAAGACCTTGATCAGCCGGATCATGGCCGAACCGGACGGCCCCGTTGATGCCCTGATAGACGGCATAAAAACCGCGCAGCCTGCCCAGACATCCGCCGCGCCGCAACCCGCCCGCGCGCCCGCTACCCAGACCGAAAAGCGCCTTGCCGCGATCTGGGCCGATCTGCTGAAACGGCCCGCCCCCGCGGCGACCGATAACTTCTTTGCGCTTGGAGGGCACTCCTTGATGGCCGCCCGCATGATCAGCCAGCTTCGGCGGGAGCTGGCGCTTGAGCTGACGGTGCGCGCCCTGTTCGAACGTCCTGTTCTGGCCGATTTTGCCAATTATATTGATGCCATGCAAATCGGACAGGCCCCTGAAACCAAAGCCGATGACGACACTGTCGCGATGGAGTTCTGATGTCAGACCTGTCCCAACTGATCTGCCTTCCGCCCGCCGGCGCGGGGCCAAGCCTGTTCCGGCCTTGGCAGCAAAATGATCCGACTGTAATAGCCCCTGCGATACCGGGCCGGGAGGCCTTGTTTCGCGCGCGTCCCCTGCCCGATCTTGCCACGCTGGCCGAAGATATCGCAAAGCGGGTGGCCGCAGAAATTACCCCCGGCTACGGGCTGTTTGGCTATTCCCTTGGCGGTACCCTTGCCTATTTGCTGGCAGAGCGATTGGTCGCGCGGGGCCTGCCCGCACCCGAGGTGGTCTTTACGCTGGGGGCACTGGCACCGCACCGTCTTGGCGGTGGCATTCAGGACATTCTAACGCTGGATGGAAATGCCTTTTGGGACGAGATCGCGCGTATCGGCGGCACCCCGCCAGAAATCCTCAATGATCCAGAGCTGCGGGCGTTTTTCGAGCCCGGGCTTAGGGCTGACTTTCGACTGTGCAAAACGTATCAGCCGCCCAAACGTGGCTTTCGCCTGCCCTGCCCGATTGAGGTGTTTGTGGCAGATCGTGACCATCTTGTCGGTTCCGACAGCGCCGCGGATTGGTCCGAATATACCAGACAGCATGTATGCCTGAACCGTATTGCGGGCGGTCATATGTTGAACGCTGTTCAATTCAAGGCACTTCTTGGACGCATCCGCAAACACTGGCCGGAAAAGGTTTCGACATGATCCAGATCACCCTCTCGAATGGCCTTCGCCGCTTTATGCCTGCGCGGTGGCTGGTCGCTATTGTCGTGCTGTTTGTGCTGATGGCCGGCTTTGTCCGTCACTCTGCCGGGCTGGGGATTGCGGGTTTGATCCGCGATCTGAACGGACTTAGCCCGTTTTATGCCGCCGATGCGCCATGGATCACCGGGATCATGTTTTTGCATATGTTTACGGGGGCCGTACTGACGTTGCAGGCCCCGCTGCAACTGGTCGGGGCAATCCGGCGGCGCTCTCGCCGGTTTCATCGCTGGAACGGGCGGGCCATGATTATATTCGGGCTGTTCACCGGATTTGGCGGCATCGTCTATGCCACATTGCGCGGCACAACCGGCGGGTTGTTCATGGATATATCCTCAACCTCTTACGGTATCTTGATTTTCATTGCAGCCGTTCAGACATATCGGCTGGCGCGCGCCAAAAAGTGGAAACAGCATGAGCGCTGGGGCTGGCGGTTGTCCGTGCTTGTCATCAGTTCGTGGCTTTACCGAATGCATTATGTAATCTGGGACAGGCTGACAGGCGGGTGGGGCGTAACCCCCGATATGACAGGGCCGTTTGACAGGTTTCAGGCATGGGGCTATTTTCTGGGGTATCTTTTGTTGCTTGAAATCTATTTTATTTATGCACAGTCACGGAAAAAACGAGGCCTTGCGCGGGGATGAGCCCTGCTGGTCACGTCCCGCGCAATAGAACGCCAGATTGATACCGGCCAATGCGAAAAGCCGCCCCTTGGGGCGGCCTTTCTTTAGTGTAACCAAGTTAATTCGTTAAGAACGAGGCATAGGCCTCATACCCATAAAATTATGCGTTGGCTTTGTTACGACGACGGCGAACGAAGCCCATTGCACCCAAACCAGCCAGCAACAGCGGCAAACCGGCAGGAAGCGGAACAGGCGCAACAACAACACCGGAGTCGAAGGCATAAGAAACCGTGCCGATCACGTCACCCCCAGCAAAGTTCAGGTAACCTGCACCACCGGGCTGCAAAGCGGCCCAACCGTCCAACAGGGTTTGACCATCAGCGAAGGCATATTCTGTGTAGCCAAAGTTCAGGTAAGACGCCAAGGTCTCTGTCAGGCTAAGGCCCCAAACGTCTTCGGCGTCAGTCGCCACCAGATCGAAGAAGTGGAATTCATCACTGGCATCGATCACGCCATCAAAGTTGATGTCACGCTCTGCAATGTTGTCAATCACGCCATCAACCGTCATGTTGGCGGTATTGATTTCCAGCGACCCCAAAGTATGTGTGCAGCAAAGACGCAGCTGGCTGTCATTCATCAGGGCGACTTGTTCGTCCGACAAAGTATAAGAGACGCTTGGGTCTGCTTGGTTGGTGAATACGTTTGGATCATCGGTCGCGACGTAGTTGATGTCTTTCATCTCATCGGTAACGCTTGGATCCGTTTCCCGGAAAGAAAAGGTTTTAACCGAAGCAAAGGATTCGACCTCTTCGCCAGCAGCATCTACGGGAGAGATATAGGCCGTCGCACGGCGCAGGGAAAGCAATGCACCGCCGTCGATGAACTGGCTGCGGCTGACGCTGCCGTCGTCGTTCACACGTGTGGCGTTAACGTCCACAGTGCGTTCCGGATTGCCGGCTTCGTTATCGCCCCAGTTTGTTGTAAGCGATGCAGCGCCAAAATCGGCGGTGAATTCGAATGTCGCCGAACCGCCGGTGATCACGTCGATCGTGGCAGCAGCAGCGGTGTTTGTAAGGGCAGCACCTGCGATAATTGTTGCAGAAAGAAGTTTAGTCAGTTCCATTTCAAGTCTCCAGTTTGGGATACAGAATGGGTGCCGACTAGGTGCCTGATACGGGCAAATATAGTAAATTGTTAACGACGTCAATAAATTGATCACTGTATAATCAAATACTTGTGAAGTCTCTGCTCTGCATCGTTAAGACTTTGATGGGCGTTGTTTTATGGCTTCGGCAAAAGTCTGCGCTGCAATGCAGGGAGGCAGATGGCGGCATGCGCGACCCTGCACCATCTGGCTACAAGGCGGGATATGGGATATATTGGTTTCTGGAGAGGGTGCCAGAATCGAACTCGGGTACACGGATTTGCAATCCGGAAAATTTCGCTGATTTAATAGGGAAAAAATGTAAACGGACTTGTTTCGTTCACGGTCACTTTTCAATAGGTTACGAGCGCGAGGTAAACGGTTTTTCGCAGGCCAAAAGGCAAAGAAAAACCGCTGAGGGGGCGGCCACCCACCTCAACGGCCCAGAAGAATTTTTCCTCCCTCATGATTACGCGAATTTCGGGCTGACCTCAAGCCAATTGGCGGTGCGGTTATGAGTTGGCGTGTTGCAAATGAATGCGCCGAGCGTCGTTTTGGCAGTGCCGCGCGCAAACAGATCATTATGTTTCTTGCAGATAAGGCGAGCGATGACGGCTCGGGCATCTGGTGCTCCAAAGGAACGATCCTGCGCCACACAGAGCTCAGTGAAAGCACCGTGAAGCGCACCGTCATCGACTTCCTTCGGGAGGGGATTTTGATTGAGACGGGGCGGCGGCACTGTAAGAACGGTTACACGGTCATCTACCGCATTGCTCTCGAACGCGTGGCGGCGATGGAAACCACGGCGGAACCCGATATCGAGACGGGGGTCACTGTGAACCCCGAACCATCCTAAAACCATCCATAAACCACCTACGCGCAGGCGCGAGGCGACGGAGGAGGTTGAAGATTTAGAATTGGAGAAGATCCTAGCGACCTATCCCGAAGACAGGATCCGAGATCGACCGACCTGCCTGCACCAGATTTCAATGTCCGTCAGAGAAGGCATTCCGCCTGGGGACCTGTCGATGGCCGTCAAAGCCTATGCTGCGGAGACTGCAGGTTATACGCGCGGCAAAGTCTGTTTCTCAGACAACTGGTTCAAATCGCGGCGTTGGGAAAAGGGGCTTGCCCAGGTCCAAGCCGATCGCGAGAAGGCGCGAGAGGCCGAAGTCAACGGCCGTACCCGGCTCGCCAGCTGGATCCATGAGCGTCATCCTATGTGCCGTCATATTACCAATCGACAGATTGAGGATCTGGTCGCCTCAAAGCTGGTGACGCCAGAACAGGTGCGTGCAGCGGAGCTTTCGGCATGAGCTCAGCCAGTAAGTTACGCTATAGCGTAAAGTATGTAAATTTACGTTGCGGCGTAATTTGTTTTCATTTACGCTGTAACGTAAAAGGAGCCGCATCATGGACCTCACAGCACGAACAGCCGAACAGATCGGCGAAGCACTCCGCCGAACCCGCAAGGCGCGCGGCTGGACCCAAAGCGATATCAGCGCGCGCACCAATTTGCGTGTCGCGACGATTTCATCGCTCGAGAATGGCGATGCAGGCACCAAGCTGGCCACGGTGCTGGCCATTATGGCCGCGCTTGGGCTCGAGTTTCGGTTGGTTGAGCGCGGCGGCTCGCTTGAGATTGAGGACATCTTCTGATGGCGAAGCGCGGGAGTAGCGGCACGATGCAGGTGCTTTTGAACGGACGGCTAGTGGGGGCCCTGCGTCTCGCGGGCTCTGGCGCAATTAGCTTTATCTATGATCCGGAATGGTTGGCATGGGAACATGCCATGCCCATCTCGCTTTCGCTCCCTTTGCGTGAAGAGGGACACCAGGGCGGGCCAGTCATCGCCTATCTGGAAAACCTCCTTCCAGACAATCAGGCGATCCGAGAGCGCGTTGCGGCGCGGGTTCGTGCGGGCGGCACTGATGCCTGGCACATGTTGGAGAAGATCGGGCGCGACTGCGTAGGGGCGTTGCAATTCGTCTCGGGCAATATTTCCGAAATGGGCGCGCTCGAAGGTGAACCTGTTACGAAAGCACAAATTGCCGACATGCTGCGCAATCTGGCGAGTGCTCCTCTAGGGTTGAAGGAAGATGATGACTTTCGCATTTCCATCGCAGGTGCGCAGGAGAAAACCGCGCTTCTTCGCCATGAGGGTGAATGGATCCGCCCATCGGGCATGACCCCCACGACCCATATCTTCAAGACCCAACTCGGTGTGCTGCCAGGTGGCATCGATCTGTCCGACAGCGTCGAAAACGAATTCTTCTGCATGAGCTTTTGCCGCGCCATGGGCATGGATGTGGCAGAGGTCGAGATCGTTGACTTTGAGGATGTGCGCAGTCTTGTGGTTACGAGGTTCGATCGACGCTGGACCAAGGACGGCCGGTTGATCCGCCTGCCACAAGAAGATTTCTGCCAGGCGCTATCGGTGCCGCCCAGCCAGAAATACCAAATGGAAGGCGGGCCGGGGATCACCGAAGGTATCGGCCTACTGGCTGGTAGTGATGATCCTGAGGCTGATCAGCGCGCCTTCTTCCGCGCGCAAGTGCTGTTCTGGCTCTTAGGGGCGACGGACGGGCACGCAAAGAATTTCAGCATTGCGCTGCGCCCCGGAGGTTTCCGTATGACCCCGCTTTATGATGTACTGAGCGCTCAAAAAGCCGTGGATGACGGGCAAATCCGCCAAAACCGGATGCGCCTCGCCATGGCTGTTGCTGGCCACTACCGGATCAACGAGGTGGTGCCGCGCCATTTCCTACAGTCTGCAAAGGCGGCGGGGTATGGTGTTACGCTGGCGGAGGAAGTGTTGGCGGATGCCGCAGAACGAATTGAGCTTGCCATTGAGAAAACGGTTTCGGGTATGCCCACGAATTTCCCTGAAGACTTGGCTCAAATCATTGCAGACGGCGTCAGGCAGCGAACGGCATCCCTTATGATTCACAAGGGGGACCGCACGGAATGACCAAGCTTGAACTTCCAAATGGGATTCTGTTGGAAGAGATAGAGGAAGGCCTTCTCGTTCAGCAAGGCACGGAGGCTTGGCACGCCTTGTGCAAACGCCATGGGCGCTGCGAGCGAGATCAAGCCCGCAAAGATATGCGGGCAAAGGCTATTCATTCAGGACGCCAATCGGTCCAAGCAGCTCAAAATTGCAATTGCTGCGGCTGACCTCGGCAAAGGAGGTGAAACATTCTGCCTCAGAGGGCCGGTACTCCGCGCAGGCCGTGAGGGTCAGAAGGGTGAGTGTCATGACGAAAAGCTTGTGCATCAAATCTGTCTCCAAAAATCAGGGTTCTGGCGATAATCCGCGCCGACCAGCGCTTCGCCTTTTTCCATGCCGCCAAGGATCGTGAGATACGGGCCAAGGGCGCTGAGGTCGGCATCGATCACGACCGAGCCTTGATCGTCGCGCACCAGCGCCAGACGGGAATTGCTGCCGGTGCCGAGCAGAACGCTGAGCTCTTTGTCAGTGAGCCCCAGCATCGCGTAATCACTGGCCGAAGCACGAATATTGGGAAGCAAGACTTGCGTAGGAACGGCCTCGACAATCGTTTTTCCAGTTCGGGTTTTCTCAAGCTGGCTTGCGTATTGGGTCATCATCACGACAACCGCGTTTTGTTTGCGCGCGGTCACAAGCCAGTTGCTAAGGCGTTCCGCGAAATACGGGTTATCGAGCGCTTTCCAGGCTTCATCGATGATGATCAGCGTCGGTTTGCGATCCTCAATTACGCGTTCCACCCGCCGAAACAGATAGGACAGCACCGCCATCCGCTCTTTCTCGCTTTCGCTGTCGAGAATGCCGGTTAAATCAAAGCCCACCACATCGCCCTCGAGCGAAAAGCTGTCTTCGAGGCTTTGCCCGAAGATCCAGCCGTAGCGCCCATCAGCCGTCCATTCATGGATCCGCTCGAACATGTCTCCTTCATCGGCCTCAGCCACGAAGAGAGAGGCCAGGTCTTGCCAGTTGCGCAGGGCTGCATCGTTGGCACCGGCGTTCTGGCGCACCACCTCTTGGATGCGGTTGATCTGGACCGGGCTCAGGGGCTTGTCTGCGCGATGTAGAAGCGTGGCGAGCCAATCTGACAGCCAGGCTTGCCCGCGCCCATCAATTTCTGTGCGGAGCGGATTGAGGCCGGTTGCTTCGCCCGCCTTGATCGAACTGTAGAGGCCGCCGCTTGCGCGCACCGCCATTTCCATGCCCATGCGATAATCAAAAACAAACACCCGTGCCTCGCAGCGCCGGGCTTGGGTCATGAGGAATGCTGACAAGACCGATTTATCTGAACCAGGACGACCGAGGATCAAGGTATGACCACCGGTCGGTTCTTTGTCGGGCTGGCCAGTCTCGTGGTAGTTGAAGAGAAAGCCCGAGCGTTCTGGCGTTGGGAACAGCGTGATCGGTTTGCCCCAGGGCACTTTATGGCCAGCCTTGCCCAGCTGACTGCGATGAAGCGCTGCGAGGTCGGCAAAATTCGTGTTTGTGATGGCAGCCTTTCGGCTGCGCATCTGCCCGTTGCCCGGATGTTGCGCGAAATAATGGGTGCGGGCGGCAAAACTTTCATTGACCAGATTGACGCCTTCACTGGCGGCGATATTGCGCACCTCGGCAGCGATGGTCTCCAACTTTTGCTCAGAATCGGCGAAAACCGTGACCGTCATGTGATGATCACCAAAGCTGAGCCGCTTGGATTCTAGATCATCCAGCGCGTCGACCAGTTCTTCGGCCAGTGAGATGGCCCCGTCATCACTAGCCTTCATTAGGCGTTGTTGCCGTTTGATCCGGCTGGCCATGATGTTGCTGTTGATCGGCGCGAAGGAGTGGGTGACAACCATGTCGATGGGCAGATTGAGCTCATCGAACATGGTGCAGCTGGTTCTTGCAGGATAGGTCTTGATCGCGAAGCTGGTGCCGAACCGCGTGCCTGCCGTTCCGTCGTCCAGCTTGAAGCTTCGCCCCTGAAACGTAACCCGTGTGTTGGCCACATCCTTGGCAACAATACCAAAGCGCGATTTTGCGAAGAGCGGCCGTTCCTGACCTATGTTGAGTGCGCCAAGGAAGCCCAGTAGCTCGCCGCTTTCGGCCCCGAGAAGGCGCGGGTTCATCTCGGCAAATGATGACAGCAGAAACCCGACGACCTCGCTGAGCTTGCGCAATTGCTTGGCAGTCTAGTCTTTGAGTTGGGCGATCGAGTCTGAGCGTTTCAGGCGCAGCCGCGCGCCAAGGGGTGGACGCTTCAGAACCGTGAACGTGAGCGTTTTGTCGCGCAGACCCGATTGCGCCATGGCCGCCTGCCAACGGGTATCGAGCGCCTGCGCAAATCCCCCGTCGGGCACCGGTGGCAACGTGGTCTCGATCGCTTTTGAAACCTTGTGCACGTAAAAACTATATTCGGGCCCGATCTGCGCGATGATGGCAGCGAAGAGAGCCCGGATCTTCTCTAGGTGCGCGTCATCGCTGGTCATGCTGTTGACGCCATCGAGGCGGATACATTGCAAGAGCGCATTAGCCCCGACGAAAGCGATGCCGTTTTGCGCAAGCTCAATAGGGCAAAAACACTGTCTCAAGGCACAAAAATGTAAACGCCCCTGTAAACGGTGGGCCCAAGCATGGGAAGGAATACTCTAAGTGTTTGATTTTAAATGGAGGCGAGTACGAGAATCGAACTCGTGTACACGGATTTGCAATCCGTTGTTGACCATTGCCATCACCGTGTTTGCGCTATGGCAACGGCTCTGACTGGCCCCAATCTGCGGCCTGCATTTCGCGCAAACGACTTGCGGTGCGTTCAAATTCAAAGCTGCCGGCACCCTCGATATAAAGTCGTTCCGGCGTATCGGCGGCCGAGGCCACCAGCCGCACCTTCGCCTCATAGAGCGCGTCAATCAGGGTCACGAACCGCTTTGCCTCATTGTAGTTGCTGGATGAAAGCTGCGGGATATCTTCCAGCACCAACACACGCACAGCTTGTGCAATCGCCAGATAATCGGCGGGGCCAAGCGGCTTGGCGCAAAGATCCCAGAAGGTGGCGCGCCCGACGCCATTGGCATAGCGCGGCACCTCTACCTCGCGGCCATTTACCGGCAGGCGCAGCACCTCTTCGTCACCGCCTGAAAGATCGGCCCAGATTGCATCGATATCGGCCCGCGCCTTGCCTGCGGGATGGAAATAGACCTGCGCGCCCTCAAGCCGGTGCTGGCGGTAATCATTTGGGCTTTCGAGTGCGACAACCTGCATTTGGTCGCGCAGCAGGTCGATAAACGGCAAGAACAACACGCGGTTCAGCCCGTCTTTATACAGCTCTTCGGGGACGCGGTTTGAGGTGGTCACAACCACAACGCCGGCGGCAAACAGCTTTTCAAACAAACGCCCGACGATCATCGCATCGGTAATATCGGTGATCTGCATCTCATCAAAGGCGAGCAGGCGAATATCGCGGATGATCGCATCGGCGACCGGTTCCAACGCGTCATCGACGCCTTGTTTGCGGGCCTCATGCATACCGCGGTGGATTTCTTGCATAAAGGCATGGAAATGCACGCGCCGTTTTGCAGGGCTGTCGGTGGCGGCGATGAAAAGATCCATCACCATGGATTTCCCGCGCCCTACGCCGCCCCATAGATACAAGCCTTTAGGGGCCGGTGCGGGCTTGCGAAACAGGCTCGACAGTAGGCCTGATTTGCGTTCTCCCTGCGCCTCGGCCCAGACACGGATGGTTTCCAGCACCGGCAGAATGGCGTGTTGTGCCGGATCAGCCCGCAGGCTGCCCTCGGCGATTTTGGCATCGTAGATCTGGGTCAATGTTTGTCGCATGAAGGCGGTTTAACCCGTGCCGCAGCCGGACGCCAGAGGGTGTTAAGCGTCCGTTTCGATCGTAAACCCGCCAAAGATCATGCGTTTGCCATCCATCGGCGCCTCCATCATCAGCTTGCCGATCTCGGGGTCGGCCATCGCCGCCTCCATAACCGCGTCGCGGTGGGCGCGGTCGCGGTAGGTCATGTAGCCAAACACAGGCACCTCACCCGGGCCGCATTGCACGGCGCGCGGAAAAGAGGTGACCTTGCCCATTGGCACATCATCCGGCCGTGTCTCTACCACGGAAAGCACGCCGTGGGCCTTCCACATAGGGGCCATTTTCGCGGCAATCACGAAATACTCGTCCAGCTTGCTCTTGGGAACGGGGGCCACGAACGCATCAATATATGTCATATCACTTCTCCCTTTTCGAAAATTGTAGTGCGCAAAATTCGTGACGTCGAATCCCAATATTGGGTGGGTCTTGCGATGGGTGCGCTTCAATGCGATCCTTGGCACAAACCCATGTATCAAAAGGCTGTTCCCATGACTGATATCGTCATCCTTTCCGGCGCGCGTACCGCCATCGGCACCTTTGGCGGCGCGCTTTCGGGCTTTGCCCCGATTGATCTTGCCACCCATGCCGCCAAGGCCGCGATTGAGCGTGCAGGTATTGCACCGGACCAGATCGGGCAGGTGGTGTTTGGCCATGTTATCAACACCGAGCCGCGCGATATGTATCTGTCGCGTGTTGCGGCAATTCAGGCGGGCATCCCTGATGTGACACCTGCGATGAATGTGAACCGTCTGTGTGGCTCTGGTGCGCAGGCGATTATCTCGGCGGCGCAGGCCCTGATGCTGGGCGATGCGGATTTCGCGCTGGCCGGCGGCGCGGAATGCATGAGCCGCAGCCCCTATATCCTGCCAGCCGCGCGCTGGGGTCAAAAGATGGGGGATGCTGCGGCGCAAGATATGATGACGGGCGCGCTGACCTGCCCGTTCGGCACCGGCCATATGGGGGTGACGGCTGAAAATGTTGCCGCTGAATCCACCATTTCCCGCGCCGATCAGGATGCCTTTGCCCTGCAAAGCCAAACCCGCGCCGCGGCGGCGATTGCAGCGGGCCATTTCACCGATCAAATCGCCCCGATTGAGGTGAAATCCCGCAAAGGCGTCACGGTGTTCGACACCGACGAACACCCCAAAGCCACCAGCCTTGAGGCGCTTGCGGGTCTGCGCACCGTGTTTCAAAAAGACGGCACCGTGACGGCGGGCAACGCCTCGGGGATCAATGACGGCGCCGCGGCCTTGGTGCTTGCCCGTGCCGATGCGGCCGAAAAAGCCGGCCTGACACCGCGCGCCCGTATCCTTGGCTATGCGGTGGCCGGTGTGCGTCCCGAGGTGATGGGTTATGGCCCGATCCCTGCCATTCGGGCGCTGATGGCAAAGACCGGCCTTAAGGTCAGTGACTTCGATGTCATTGAATCAAATGAAGCTTTTGCCGCCCAAGCCATTGCCGTTTCGCGTGAGCTGGGTCTGGATGATGCCCGCGTCAATCCAAATGGCGGGGCGATTGCCTTGGGCCACCCCGTCGGGGCAACGGGTGCGATCCTGACCGTAAAGGCGCTTTATGAGCTGGAGCGCACGGGCGGCAAGATCGGCCTGATCACCATGTGCATCGGCGGCGGTCAGGGCATCGCAATCGCGATTGAACGCATCTGACGTGACTGGCTGGGGGCGTTCGCGCCCTCAGCGCAACCTGACGTGTGCCTGTGCCGATTGCCCCGTGCCATCAATGACGGAAACTGCGACAAACCCCGGCCCCGTCACCTGCACCACCGACGCGCGGGAACGTTCCGCAACAACAACAGGTCGCCCGTCGACAAGCCATGTGAACGGCCCCACGCCCCCTTGCACGCGCAACAGCAGGCCATCCTCCATCAGCTCCACCTCGGCACCATCGGGCGGGAAAGCCACCACGGGCGCATCCACCGCCGCAAAGACCGCATTGCGCGACCGGAACTGTCGTAGCGGCTGTGGCAGGGCGGCATTGCCAACCATCAAGGCAGAGGCGGGCGGCGAGGGCAGGGGGGTCAGATCGCGCTTGATCCGCGCAAACGCCTGAAACAGCACGGGAGCGGCCAGATCGCCGCCAAAGACGCCCGGCACAGGCGTTCCATCCGCCCGCCCCATCCAGACGCCCACCACATGCGCGCCGTCAAAGCCGATTGCCCAAGCATCGCGGTGGCCATAGCTGGTGCCGGTCTTATAGGCCAAGCGATTGACCGGCGCGCCGACGGGCGGTGCCATCCCCGACAGTATATCCGCCACTTGCCACGCCGCCACGCGCGACATTACCCGCGCGCCATCCGCACCCGCACCGGTTACCCGCAAGGGCCGCGCCACACCGCCCCGCGCAATCATGGCGTAAAGCCCGACCATATCCTCTAGCGTTACGCCCACCCCGCCAAGCGCCACCGCAAGCCCCGGTTTGCCGCGCAGTCGCGCATCCACCCCTGCACGGCGCAAAGCCGACATCAGCTTGGCGGGACCAAGCGCATCCGTCAGCGCCACCACCGGCAGGTTAAGTGACAGCTGCAACGCCTCGCGCACTCGCACCATACCGCGAAAGATCTTGTCGAAATTTTGGGGTGCATAGCCGCCGAAATCCATCGGCCTGTCCTCAATCAATGTTTCGGGATGGGCCAAGCCTTCGTCAAAAGCCAGCGCATAAACCAAAGGTTTTAGGGTGGATCCGGGGCTGCGATACGCCCGCGTCATATCGACAAACCCTTGCCGCAGATCGGCGCGGTAGGCCGCTGATCCAACGCTTGCCAACACCTCAGCCGTGCGGTGATCGGCCACCACAATCGCCACTTGCAAGCGGTCGCCATGGGCCGCCACCGCCTCGGCTGCCAAGCTTTCAATCCGCGATTGGAGGGCAGCATCAATCGTGGTGCGGTGCAGGGCGGTATCGGGTGCCGCGCGCACCACCCGATCTGCCAGATGCGGGGCGAGGGCTGGAAAAGCCTTGCGCAGGGTCGGGACAGCCTCGCGCCGCGCGGCCTGTGCTTGATCGGGGGCAATTACCCCTGCCGCTGCCAGCCGCGTCAGCACCTTGTCGCGTGCCAGTGTCGCGGTATCAGGCGCGCGGTCTGGCCGGCGCGCCTCGGGCGCTTGGGGCAGGGCGACCAACAGCGCCGATTGGGCGGGGGTCAACCGCGTCGGTTCCTTGCCGAAATAAGCAAGTGATGCCGCCCGCACCCCCTCCAGATTGCCACCGTAAGGCGCAATCAGATAGTAAAGCTGCAAGATCTGCTGTTTGCTTAGGTGCTGTTCAAGCGCCAGCGCCAGCCGCACTTGGCGCAGCTTGCCCGCCAGTTGGCCCGTACCGCTGTCCTCAAGCAACCGCGCGACTTGCATCGTCAGCGTGGACCCGCCCGAGACCACCTGCCCGTGCCGGACCGCCTGCGCGACCGCGCGCAACGCCGCCCGGATATCGACGCCGGAATGGCTGTGAAACCGCTTGTCCTCATAGGCAATCAACATCGCGGCAAAGCGCGGGTCCACCGCATCCACAGCCATCCGCCAACGACCGTCTGCAACCGTATAGGCGCGCAGCAAACGGCCGTCGCGGGCCAGCACCTCTACCGAAGTCTCCACGCCCAGATCGGGCAGCACGGTCGCGTCAATCCACGCATCCCCCGCATCACGCGCCACGGCCCCCAGCCAAAGCGCAAGGGCCAGCGCGAAAAGCCTGCCCGTCATTGCGTGATCATCACACGGCCCGCTGCAGTTTGGGCGCGGTAGTCGGGGCGGTACATATCCTCGACCGAGGCTGCGGGGTGGTGGAAGCTGCCGGGCGATACCGCGCGCACGACATAGGCCAGCCGCATCGCGTTTTGCCCCTGCCAATCGACCTGAGAGATAAAGCGATCTTGCCGGAATTCGGTATGTTCAGCCTCATTTTGCACGTCCAGCCAATCCAGCCCGCCGACATCACCGCCGCGCAAAAGGTTGGGGTTATCAATCTCAAACCCGGCGGGCAGCGGGTCTGCGACCATCAAGCGCGCCTCGGCCTTGCCGAAAGGAATGACCTCTAGCACCACAACCATTCGGTCGCCCGCCGCAACACCCGATTGCAGCGAAACGGGCGCGCCCTCCATCGTGAAATAGTTGCGGGTGATGGCATAACCGTTGCCCGCCGCCGGCCCCGGCACCTCTGGCACACCATAAGCGGTGAGGGTCAGGGTGGCGGGTTTTCCCGACCCGTTGGTGACGGCTACGGGTTCCGAACCGGTTTTCAGCACGCGCACCAGCGGGCCATCCACCGGCTGGCCGTTAAGGGTGATACCATCCGCGCCGGGTCCGTCGATCAGGGCATTGGCGGCAAGCAAAGTCCATGTTGCCTCTTGCGTGGAAAGATTGCGCCCGTCGGGGCGAAGCGCCACGGCGAGGGCCTCTGTATCCAGCACCTCTGATCCGGCCTCGACGGCCAGCGTCAGCACGGCTGCCACATCGCGTCGACGAGTGCCGTAATCGATGCGGTAAACCTGCGCATCATCCAGCGATTGATAGGACGCAATCTGTGCGCCGGCCCGCGAGAACATCATATCGGCGCGCCGCTGATCGCCATAACTGGCAAGCGCTGCCCCAAGCTGGGCCTGCGCGATTGGCGTGGCAAAGGCATCGGCTTTTACATCGGCATAGTAACGCAAATCCCCGATGGCCGCCGCCCCTTCACGCGCCAGCACCATCAACGCATAGGCAAGCGCCTCGCCGCCTTCATCGAAATCGGCGGTGTAATTCACGCGGTTGCGCAGGTTATCCAAGGCCGAACGGAAGGCGCGATCGGGCACCGTATGGCCCTGCGTCCTTGCGCGGCTTAGGAAATCGGTGACATAGGCATCCAGCCAATAATCGCCCTGACTTGGCCCCCAAAGGCCAAAACCCCCTTCCGAGGATTGGTTGGTCAGCACTTCCTCCACGGCTTGGGTGATACGGAGCGCGATGTCTTCGGCCCCTTTCAACTGCATCGCCTGCGCTACTTGGTCAAAGTAGATCAACGGCAGCGCGCGGGATGTCACCTGCTCGGTGCAGCCATAGGGATAGCGGTCCAGCGCCGCCAACAGCCCCGGCGCATCCAGTCGCGCAATTGGCCCCACCGCCATGGTCGCAAGGCCGGACCCCGGCGCAAAGCCGTCAAAGGTCGCCTGATCCAGCGTGAAGGTCGCCCCTGCCGCCAGCTCCAGCCGTGTGGTCCGCGCAATTTCAGGATCATTGCGCTGCACGGGGATCGTTAGTGCTTTGGTCAGTTGCTTGCCGTCAGGTGTTGTTAGCGATACCGAAACCGTTTGCAGGCCCTCCGGCCCCGCCATAACAGGCACCGCGAAGGTGGCCTTGCCGCCTTCCTCCAGATCGAACCCCGAGGGCACTTCGCCCAAAGTCAGACCCTCGGCCGTGATATCAAGACCCATGCGCCCCGCAGGCCCTTTGGCATGCATAATCTCCAGCAGCATCCGGCTTTCGTCACCCGGGGACATAAAGCGCGGCAGGCTTGCGGTCACAACCACCGGATCGCGGACCAGAACGTCTGCTTCGGCCTGCCCGACACCGGTTTTGGACCAAGCAACCGCCATCACCCGCACCGTGCCGTTAAAGGAGGGCAAATCGAATGTCGCACGGGCATAGCCATCCGCACCGACCGTCACCGGCCCGCTGAAATAGGCGACCAGTTCCTCGGTCGGAGGCGGGGCCTCTAGCCGCGCTTGGGCCGCCGCATCGCCGCCAGACCGCACCACGCCTGCCGCCCCGTTCAGCCCGTCAATCAACCGGCCATAAACATCGCGGATGCCCACGCCAAGCTTGCGTTGGCCAAAGTAATGCCCCTTGGGGTCGGGCGAGGCAAAGGAGGTCAGGTTCAAGATCCCCACATCCACAGCGGCAATCGTGGCATAGGCGGTTTCACCTGCCGCCACACCGTCCAGCTTTACGGCAACTTCCAGAGGGCCGCGCGGCGCGACCTCATCGGCCACCTCGATCACCGCATCCAGCGCTTTGTGGCCGGGGTCGATGGTGGCATGGGCAAGGCCCATCGCCCGCGCCGGGTTGCGCCCTGCCGCCACATCCATCGGCCGCAAGACCGAGGCCGTGACATAGACACCTGCACCCCAATCATCGGTCACCTCCATCGGGATGATGTTTTCACCTGCCGTCACCTCCACCACTTTCATCGTGACCAGACGGTTCGACAATACCGACACCAAGGCCGTCCCCGCCGCACGCGGCACGATGCGCAATTGCGCCTCCTCGCCGGGCTTATAGGCGGGTTTGTCCAAGGACAGTTCCAACGTATCGGGCGTCGAGGTCACATCTGCAGGCGCGTACCAGCCAGCGTAAAACCGTGTCGAGGTTTGCGCCACGCCACCATCGGTTTGGGTGATGGTCAGCTCATACTCGCCCCATTCCACGGCGGCGGAAATCTCTGTTGCTGCTTCCAGATCGGCGCGACCCTCGGCCACGCGCGTGCGGCGGGTTACGGGCTCCCAGTTCCAGTTGCCATATTCCTGGTACCACTGATAACGCGTCTCAATCCGCGACAATTCCCAAGATACGGTCATTGGTACGGGGGTAGCGTCCGGCCCCACCGCAACAAGCGAGAATTGCGCATCGCTGCCTTCGCGGACCACATCCTCAAACATGGGTTTTACGCCGATCATCGCGGCCGAGGGTTGCAAGGCGCGGGTCACGCGGCGCTCTACCGGGCGGCCTGACCCTTCGGCGATACGGGTGACGACTGTTACTTCCAGAGGGCGGGCAGGGTCGTCGACTTCAGGCAGGGGCAGCGCGATTGTGGCGTGGCCGTCGCTATCGGTGGTCTGGCCGCCAAAGCCGTCCATGCGGGTTTGAAACGGCTCATCCTCTAGCCCGAAGCGGTAGCCGGGAAAGGCAGCAAGCCCCTTGGCTGCGCGCAAAATTACATCGCCTTCGATCGCCAGATCTGCACCCGGTGCGCCAAAGAGGTAATCGGCCTTTACCGTCAGGTTCGGTCTGTCACCCAGTCGCAGCGGTGTTTCGGGTAATGTTAGTGTGAAATCAATGCGCTCGGGCAGGAAGTCCTCAACGAGGAAGGTCTTGGCGGTCAGGGGTGCGGCGTCCAGATCGGCGCGCAATTCCAGCCGCCAAACGCCACGCGGGGCGCTGCCTGCGATGGGCAGGGCAAAGACATGACCGCCGCCGGTCCCTTGCGAAAGGGTGCGGGAATATTCGACGCCATCGGGACGCTTGACGATGGCAGTTAGTGGTAAGCCCTCAATCGCCTGTGCGCCTGCATCACGGGTCAAAGCGGTGGCATAGACGGTTTCGCCCGCGCGATACGCACCGCGATCCGTGGTCAGGAAAACATCAATTGGCGGGGCAGGTTCACGCCCCTCGACCCCGCGATCCGAAAGGTCAAATTCAGGATCGGTAAGTGACAGGAACGCCATATCGGTATCGCCCTCTTTGGCGACGACCATCGCGGGGGCAAGCGCCCCTTGGCCCCGTGTCAAACCTGCCGGAAAACGTGCATAGCCCTGCGCATCGGTCTCCACCGTGCCCAAAACCTCATTGCTGCGGCTGAGCAGATCCACGGAAACGCCAGTTTTGGCACCGGCCGTACCAAGGCTGCGCACCACGACATGCAGCCCGTCGGTGCCGCTCAGGGTGCTGATCCCAAGGTCCGAGACCACAAACCATTGCCATGCGGGGGCGGTATCATCACCATCCGTGCCGGGAATGCTGGCCCGCAGCGCGAAAATCCCTGCGCCTTGGTCGGCTAGGGCCTCGGCCATTGGCAGGCGGGTGGTCATGTCGCGGTTGACCTCCATCGCAAGCTCGGCGCTGCCCTGCCAGATATTTGCGCCGATGCTGCGGGCAAAGTCAGCCTCGCGCCAATAGGGCATCGGATCGCCGAAATAATCATCCTGAATGGCCCGCAGGATGTTGCGGTCGGTCACGCGAAACAGGGCCAAATCCGCCTTGTCGGCATTCACGGAGTCAATGGGAAGGGCAGCCCCTTCGCCCAGTTTCGGCAGCACATAGGCCCGTCCGGCAAAGCGCAAAGCGGGCGTGCGATCGCGGACATAGGCGGTGATTGTCACGGGGTTCACCGTTACCTGCCCGTCTGCTGCCGGAATGCCCGCGCGGAAGGTCAGCGTATGGCGCGCCCCGTGAGAGACCCCCTCAACACAAAGCTGGCGGTCGCCGGATTTTTCGACCGTCAGGCCGGTTGCATCCAACTGCACGAACTTGGCGAAATCATCGGCGGTTTGGGCCAGATCATCGGAAAATTGCGCGCAAATCCGGGGGCGGGCGCTGTCGGATTGCACATCATGTTCAGTTACGCGAAAGCCGTATTTCGCGATGGCCGCGTCCAAGGCCGTTTCGGTATCGCTGCGGGCCTGCAAGGATTGCGCAAGCCGTAGCGCGGGCACCATGTCGCGACCCCGGCCACGGTCTTCCAGAACCTCGGCCATCTCCACCAGAATACCGTGGCGCAGGGCAGGGTGCTCCGCCCGCAGATAGCCGTTGATCGTGGCGGCAAGGGCGCGGTCTTGTAGTTCGCTGCGGGCCTCGGAATCGCTTGCAGCGGCGGCCCGCAACAGGCGCGCGTATTCGGCCCAGTCAATCGCGGCATCGGTGATGTTCAGCGCGGCACCGACATGGGCACCGGCGCGGGCGGGGCTACCGGCGGCTTCGGCGCTTGCTGCCTCGGCCAGATGGTCTTGGGCGGTCCATTGGCCGGTCAGATGCCGCGCGGCAAGGCCGGTCGCAAGGCTGTGCGCATTGGTGAAATCATCTGGCCGCAGGAAATCAAGCTCCTTCGCGCGGGTTTGGGCAAGCGTGGCTGCGCCGGGGGCTGCCTTGGCCACATAGCCCGAAAAAGCGCCCGCATAATCGGCAGGCGCGCCCGGTCCGGCCTTTAAAAAGCACGAGCCATTGCGCGAATTGAAGGTGATCGCGGTGCAAGCGGTATTGGTGGTGCAGGCCTTTTGGCAGGCCGCCAGATTGGTATCGAAAAGCGATGCAATATCGCCCCCCGGCAAATCCACATCGCGCGACAGCACAAATCGCTTTTCGGGAACCAGATCCTGTGCGGCTAGGGGCAGGGCCAAACCTAGGATTGCCGCGAAAACTACACCGAAGTTGCGTTTGCGAAATTGCGCCATTGGGGACCCTTTGCCGACTGCTGTGGTGGCTGTGCCCTGAAAACCGGCAGAAGCCTGAAAATACGGGCCAATCTTGCCACGGGTCCAAGCAGAAAGGCAAGGATTTCAACGTTTTTTATGCCGGAGTTAACGCTCGCTTCATCTTGTTGGGCGAGGTTTGCAATAGTGAGGGATGCCCGACATCCGGAACGTCGAGAATTCGATTTAGAAAGAATGAGTTGCTGATGGATATCGTGGACAGGTTGGCCAAAGAACGGCGCGCTCGTATGGCGGCAGAACGGTTGCTGGAGCAAAAGCAGCGGGAGCTTTACGCAGCCAATGAAAAGCTGGCCCTGCATGCACGTGCCCTTTCCAGCCAGATTGTCGAACAACGCCACGTTACCAAAGCCGCCGTGACCCAAGCGGAGATGCTTAAAGGGCAGAATCTGCAGTTTATATCCGATCTGGAAGCGGCGCACACAACTGCCGTGATGGCCGAACGCCGGTTGCACGATTCTTTCAATGCCCTGCACGACGCCTTTGCGATATTTGATTCCAGTGCGCGCCTGCGGGTGGCAAACCGTGCCTATCTTGCCCCCTATGCCGATTATAATATTGGCCCGGGAACGCCATACAAGGAAATTGCTAAGATCTCGGCAGAGGAGGGAATTTTCGACATCGGCGATGCGACACCCGATGAATGGGTGGAGCGTATGCTTGCCCGCTGGGACGGTTTTCCGATTGAGCCGGAAGTTGTGCAGATGGCCAATGGTGAATGGTTTCGTCTTGTCGATCAGCGCGCGCGTGATGGTGATACGGTGTGCCTTGCGCTGAATATCACCGAACAGATGCGCATTTGGGCGGCGCTGGAGGCGCTACCGGACGGGTTCGTGTTGTTTGATCGCGAAGAAAACCTGATGAAATGCAATCAGCGCTACCGTGAAGTCTATCCCGAAAGCGCCGAGGCCATGCAGCCCGGCACACCCTACGAAGTAATTCTGCGCGCAGGGTTGGAGAAGGGCGTTTATGTTGATGCTATCGGTCGCGAAGAAGCCTGGCTGGAGGAACGCGTCGGGCGCGTCCTCGATGGCCCCGTGGTGCGTGAGCAACAGCTTGCAGATGGCCGTTGGCTGCGTGTGTTGGACCAGCCAACACCTGACGGGGGGCGCGTGGGTCTGCGGGTCGATATTACCCAGCAAAAAGAACAGCAAGCCGCGCTGGAGGTGGCCCGCAAAGAAGCGGAAGCCGCAAACCGTGCGAAATCAGCATTTCTTGCAAATATGAGCCATGAAATCCGCACTCCGATGAACGGGGTTGTCGGTATGGCTGAATTGCTGTGCGATACAGCGCTGACCGAAGAACAGCGTCTGTTTGCTGATACCATCCGTTCATCGGGTGAGGCGCTTTTGGTCATTATCAATGACATCCTCGACTACTCCAAGATCGAGGCGGAACGGTTGACCCTCCATCCCGAACCTTTTGACCTGGAGCGGCTGATCCATGAGGTTGCGATGCTGTTGCAACCCAGAGCCCGTGAACGCGGGCTGGACCTGATGATTGATTTCGACTTGTTCCTGCCAACGCGTTTTGTCGGTGATGCCGGTCGTTTGCGGCAGGTGCTGACAAACTTGGTCGGCAATGCGGTAAAGTTTACCGAAAAGGGTTATGTTTTGATCCGCATCGTCGGCATCGAAACCGAACCACAGCAGCAGCAACTTCATATTTCGGTGGAGGATAGCGGTATAGGAATCCCGGCTGATCAGCTGGACCTGGTCTTTGGAGAATTCAATCAGGTGGAAGCCGAAGCAAACCGTAAATTTGAAGGTACGGGTCTTGGCCTTGCGATTACAAAAAGCTTGATTGAACGTATGGGCGGCAGCGTATGGGTAGATAGTGAGGTTGGAAAAGGCTCTTGCTTTGGGTTCCGGCTGGTTCTGCCTGTCGCAGAGGAACAGACAACAAGGCAGACATCCGTGTCCCTGAGGCGTGCGCTGGTGGTGGATGACCAATTCATCAACCGTACAATCCTTGAACGGCAATTGGTTACCTATGGCATGGAAGTAAGGCTTTGCCGTTCAGGCGCTGAGGTACTGGCAGTGCTGGCGGTCGACAGTGCGTATGATCTGCTTATCACCGACCATGAGATGCCAGAAATGAACGGCATTGAGTTGGCTGAACGGGTTCGCGAACTGGGGCTTGATCTGCCTATTGTCCTGTTCTCCTCCAATCCGGCGGGGGCGAGGGAAGGGGCAGGCGCGGTGCATCTGGCTGCGGTAATGCAGAAGCCTCTACTGCGCGCTGAACTCTATCGTAAGTTGCAGAATTTGTCTGGCCCTGACAAATCAGCGCTACCAAGCCCTGAAGTTGCGCCCAAGCCAAGAGCCGGGCAGATGATGCGTGTTCTGGCCGCCGAAGACAACCGGACAAACCAACTTGTATTCCGCAAGATGGTAAAAGATTTCAGCATAGAATTGGTCTTCGCAAATAACGGGCATGAGGCGGTAAACCTCTTTGAAAGCTTCAAGCCGGATCTGATCTTTATGGATATTTCCATGCCCGAAATGGATGGTAAAGAAGCAGCCCGTGCTATCCGCGAAAAGGAAAAAATTAGCGGCGGCCATGTGCCGATTGTGGCGTTGACGGCACATGCTATGGAGGGTGATGATACCTCTATCCTTGCCGCTGGAATCGATAAGTATCTTACCAAGCCGCTACGTAAAACTGCCATTACAGCAGAATTGGTCCGTCACTGCCCGAAAACAGCCCTTCCGGTCATTGAAATTCAGCCTGCCTAAGCGAACGCAGATTTGCACCGAGGCGTGCATGCGTTCAGCGTTGCCGTTCAGATACATATTGAAATTGACGAATAAACACTGGAGTTGTGGTGGCCGAGGTCAGCGGCAGAAAGGTTAAAGCCTTTCGCGACGGCCTCCGTTGACAGGAGGCATTTAGCCAGTTCCTGGCCGGCGGGCGTCTGGCCATCAACAACAATTCCGACGCGGGCATCCTGCGCCCGATTGGGACTGGAAGAAAGAACGGGCTATTCGCCGAGGTTCGAGCAGGCGCGGAAACTTCGCAGCGTGCGATGACGTCATTGAAAGGGCAAAGCTGAATGGCTTAGATCCACGGGCACCCTAAATCGCAGCCACGACCATAAAATTAGGTTGTGTCGCTATATCGTGTTGGGAATGTTCGCGCTTCCTATTCAGGCTGCTGCGAGGATGCTCCGAAATGCGGCTTCGGGCTTGATCTTGGCGCGAAGAAGGAACCAGCGCAGATAGCGATGGAGATATTTCGTCGCTGGTCCGCAGAACGGCCGGATAAAAGCATCATATCGCGCGTGCAACGCATTGACGTTCTGGATGTGAAACGCACCGGCGACGACACGTTTCCCAGGTTTGTTCGAGACCTCGTAGTGTGTGAGGCTGTGCTTTTTGCAGAAAGCGCGATATGCCCTCATACCATCGCTACATAACACCGCATCATCTGGAACAATCGGCGCCAGAGCGATTTCGATTGTCCGGTTTCGACGGTTTGCGATCGGTGCGAAGAGACGCCTGCCGCCCCGATCCATCACCGTCAGCAAAGGAATCTGCCACTGCGAGAGGCCACGTGCCATCTTGATCCGTCCGCTGCGATAAACATACCACTGCGGCCGAGGCGGCGCGGGATGCTGGTTAGAGTTAGCCGCGTGATTTGCCCATTCACGAGAGCCCTTCCGGCTTTCTCGCTGATAGGTCTCATCGACCTCCACAACGCCAGAGAAATCCTTGTCACAAGCCTCTGCAAGTGACTCCAGAATGATCATCCGCCACCGCCATATCGTATCTTTCGTAAGCCCAAGACGCGCGGCGAGCTTGCGACACGAGAGGGGCGTGTCCGATAGCATATTCCGAATAACCTCCAAGAAAAGATCGTGCCGGTGCAGTCCGCAGATCTGGGTTCCGGTCAGCCCAGAGTAAGTTCGCAAACAGCAGTCGCAACGATATCGCTGCACACCGGTTCGTGTCTGCCCCCATTTCTGGCGACCATCTTCGCTGCAATACGGACACTTGCGTTCTTGTTCTGTTCGTGTCTCTATTTCAGCCAGTGCCGCCCGTCTCTGACGGACATCGTGCGTCCGTGAAAGGAGATCCTCGATCTGTCGTGGGGTAAGGTGGATGATCCGATTGAGGAACTCACGGAATGCGTGCTGACTGATGTTTCTGGTTTGCTTCAATGACACGGAGGCCTCCGGTTTATTGCGACCAGAGTGGGATATTGGCCATTTCTGGCAAAACGAAGGCCGACCAACACGATATCAAGACACAGCCTAAAATTAACAGGCTCGTTGTCTGGCTGCAGTGGTGCGGGACGCTAGCGATATTCGCAATGGACAGCCAAGCAGTCGCATCAAGGGGGCGGTTGCTATCCGTCACTGGAGTGGGAGCTTAAGTCCGTTCAGAAATGAGGGGGCCATTTGAAATGCCGTGGTACAAGTGGAACATCTCGACTGGCGGACAAATGATCTCGCCCCCGGACCTAAAGGAGGCTCTATGGAATAGGCTGATCTGAGATCAGTTTTTCTAATAGGGCGCGGGCTGCGGTGCTTTCCTCCAATGTTGCACGGCCTTGCGCCAATGGGCCCGTTTCTTCGGATTCAACTTGAAGACTTGCCCCCAATTCTATGTTGGTTGAAGGGTCTGTGTCCACAACGAGCGCTGCGGCCTCTTGCCAGATATCTCCTTGTGCCAAGGAAATCAGCTTGGGCCATTCCCCTTGTTGCCGGGCTGTTCGGGCGGCCTCACCTTGCTGTCCGGCGTTTGCCAATTGTTCAACCGCGTCAGGTGCTCGTAGTGCTGCGAGCGCCTTGACTCGCAATAGTTCTGCAGCCTCACCTGAAATGCCTGCGAGATAGTCTAATGCAGTGATGGCATCGCTGCGTGCGATTTCAGATTCTGCTCGCAATAGCAAAACTGAAGTATCCATTTCATTAGGATTTGGTGCGCTGGAATCAAGCCACTGAATGGCCTGATCTGGAAAATTAAGGTCAAGCAAGCGGCGTGCCAGCTGTTGTTGAGTCGTTTTAGAAACACTCGGGATTTGGGCTGATTTTTGCAAAATCGCATGGTTTATGATGGCCCGGTCCGTACCGCGCTCTGCAAGTATTTGCCAAATGGGAGTGGCCTCTTGCACCGGGCTAGCCGATGTTTCGAAAGCTAAACCGTAGCGGTCTTGTGAAGCGTATGCCAATGCAAGCGCGTTGCGTAAGTTGTTCTCATCAACACCGCCCTTGGCCTCTTTTAGCAAGGCTTCGGCGGTAGTTGCTAGGTCTGAATTTATTTCTTTCCCATCGTTTACTAAAGTCTGAATAAGAGCAATTGTTGACTCAAACCCGGCAGGTCCTGCACTACCCGAAAGAGGCGTAAGAATGGCTTGGGCATTAGTGGTGTCGCCGTTTGCGAGGTCAATTCTGGCCTCCATTAACTGTACAGCTGCAGTTTCGTCACCTGGTGCACGCAGGATCGCGTCGCGAATTGCTCTCGCGGAAGCGGTATCACCTTTTGCCAAGAACCTCTTTGCCAGGCTTGGCCCAAGCTGCCGTCGTAGATTCAATGGGAGTCCGGAAAAACTGCGCAAGATTGCGGGAATGGCAATTTGATTAAGCGAGGGTAGTTCTGGTTTGGAAAGCACTGCCCAGAAGGACGCAAGAGAATCACAGACCTCCATACCATCGAAAACAGTTCCGGGCGGGATCTCCAAGTCCACTATGTAGGACATTGTTTCCCATATTTTTCGATCAGGCATATCAACTTTCAAGGCCGATAGTGTCTGGCGGGCCTCTGCCCCAAACCCCAAGGCAAGGAGATAGTGTACACGACGTGTGATCGCTTCCCTCGCTGGACGGTCAAATTCACCGACCAGACCGGTCGTATTTAATGCGAAATCTGTCGCGGGATTGCCTGCACCTGCCCAGCTTTCGATATCGAGTTGATCATCAGCTAAACAGGGGTTTCCGATTCCGGTCATGCTGTCCAGGTGGCGTATAGATGCATTCGGATCAATGCCGATGTGGCCGCCGGTGGAGATATTGTTTTTGGCTGCTGTAGTGGTGTCTGGTAAATCTGCAACGTCCAGATTTCCGTTGGCTTCAACCATGCCTGCGGCGACAGCCTTGCTCAGCTGCCACAAGAGCTCATCCCGGGCTTTATTGAGTTGGGCGGGCGAGTTTGTCGTCGGAATGGTGTGCTCTGGCTGGGGGCTGCGCGCCGCATGATCTATCGCCTCGGCGAAAGATTTTGCTTCAGGGGGTGGCGTTATGTCCTTGGGCATGGATGTTGGTGCCGAAGGTTCTTCTTCGGCTCCATTTCGTAACGAGGGCAACTTCGTACCATCCGCCGCCAATTCAAAGGATGAGCCTTCAGGGGCGCTGCCATCCTTGATGTCCACCACTAAGATACCGGGTTCCAGCTCAAAGGGCATTGCGAAGCAATCGCAATCCAGCGTCATGCGCAAAGAGGACGAGTTGGATTCTACCGCGATCTTAGAGAGCCGCTTGGTTGTCAGTCGACGATATACATCGCTGAGATCATAGCGCGGATTCGGACCCTTCGTGTTCAATATATAGCCATCGTCACTTCTGCTCAAAGACCAGTCGGTTGGCTTTGAATAGCTGAAGACAAGTCGTGAAAAACCTGCGTGTTCGCCAGAGGTTACGACTATGCTTTGCGCATTTGCCGTTTGGAGTGAAGTTAATACGAATAGAATAGAGATGAGTAACTTCATGCCGCTTCCTGTTTCAAGCCACGCAATGCTTCTTCAAGGTCTGAAAAGCTGGGTCTGACGTGATGTGGCGTGTTTTGACGACCGACTTCGATACAAATATTTGCGGGATGGTTGTGAAGGTTGGCGATCAAGACTTCTCGGATCAGAAGATAAAAGTGGTTATCGTCTTCGGTCACCGATTTTACCCGTGATGCAAACGGTCCGACCAGCCCATATGCAAGAAACACACCCAAAAATGTCCCGACCAACGCACCACCGATCATCTTCCCCAAGATCTCGGGGGGTTGATCCAGGGAGCCCATGGTTTTGATAATACCCAAGACCGCAGCAACGATACCGAGAGCAGGCAAGGCATCGGCCATGCTTTGCAGCGCATGGCTCGAATGCATTGCATGGTTCTGGGTGGTCTCCATGCGCTTGTCCAACACTTCTTCCACCTGATGAGGATCATCATAATTCATGGATGCTGCGCGCAATGTGTCGCAAATCAATTCGACGGATTCGTGATCTTTCTGAATGTTGGGATACCGTTGAAATACAGTCGATTCTGAAGGATTTTCAATATGTTCTTCAAGCCCGACGGGGTTTGATTTCGCAATACGAATAAGTTCGAATAACAGGCACAGAAGGTCGCGATAGTCGCCGGGTTTCCATTTCGGCCCTTTGAAAACCTTCCCAAGGTCTCTCCCCGTGGCCTTAACCGCAGCAAAGTCGTTTGATACAAAGAATGTGCCGATTGCAGCACCACCAATCATAATCATTTCAAACGGCATTGCCTTGAGAATGATTCCGAGTTTGCCACCAGCAAGCACAAAGCCGCCGAAGACCATGACAAAGATGACAAGGATACCTATGAGGCCAAACATGCGCTGCTCCTGGAGTTGTTCACTGCTGCCAAAGTGGCAGAGACCGGTTAATAAAACTTGATGTCAGCTCAGTTTTTTGGAACTTTTGCGTTGCGGCCGGCCAAAAGAACGCTGACGGTATATGCGTCTTCCGGCGTCATGCCTGACAGGATCGCAGCGGATGTTTCCGGGCGCATACGTCCAAGAAAACCGGCAGCAAATTCGGGAGCCATGGTTGCGAACAATGCCGCGGCATCTTTTGGTTTCATGGACTGGTAAACTTCGGTGAGGCGCGTGAGATCGGCTTCCGATGCGCCATCCGCACGAGCCAGGGTATCGCTTAATTTTGCTTCTGCCTCGGCAAGTTTGGCAAGGCGTTGTTCTATGGCATCATCCGCTAGCGAGAGTGCTGCAAATCGATCAGTTAGGGCTACCTCGCGTGCTGAAACGCGCATTTCGCGTTCGGCCAGTGCTTCGGCCAATGCAAGCGGAGGCGCGGGGCAGCTCAGTGCGGCAGCAGCCGGTTTACCCTGTGCATCATCCATTTCTGTGCCCGTGCGTGCCATCGCCAAGCCGATTCCGTCCCCCAGCCTGATAACGCCAGAGACGGCCATGAACATGGCAAGGGTTACCAATGCCCCCCGCCCCGTTTTTTTCCGGGCAGAAACCTTTTTCGGCGTTTTCATTCTGCGGCCTCCAAATTGTCATGCGAGGACTTCCGGCGAACGAAACGGAGGCGTTTTTCAGGCTCATGGCCGGACGAACCCGATGTTGCGGAGCCGGATTTTGGTGCGTCTGGCAAGTCATGCATGGAGGCAAGCAGAAGTTCCAGCCGCGCGGCGACGCCTTCGCCCCTTTGGGTCAGTGTATCAAGTGACTTCGCCTGATGGTCGGCCGCGCCCCGTGCTTTTTCAAGCACGCGTGTCATGTCATCAACCTGCGAGGATAAAACGGCAATTGCCCCCCCCATACCCGTTTCGAGCGTCTGCAGTTTTTTGAGCCGCCGTGCCAGAATGTAACAGTAAGCCGCGGCGCCAAATGCACCGGATGCCAAAAGAATGTCAGCGATTAGTTGCATTTTCTTACCTCACTCAGTTCAATACAAATTCGGTTATCAAGAGATCGCGTACGCGCCCCTCACCGGTGACGATTTGGATACGGCGCAGCATATGCGCACGTATGCGAATCAGGGCGGATGGATCTTCTAGCTGGGTCACATCAACCGCTCGAAGATAGCCGTTCATGATATCCATGATGCGCGGCATAAGGAGCGTTACCTCGTCAACCATCGGCTTGTTCACCTCGATCTGAGAGGTGAACCGCAAGTGTCGGGAAGAGGAACCGGGGATCAGTGAAATGATGATCGGTTCTACCGGTACAAAGGCGATATCTGGCAGAGGGCTGGCTGTGACTTCGGCCACTTTTTCTTCATGTGTGCCGAGAATCATCCCGGACCAAGTGGCGTAAAAACCGCCCCCGCCCAGAACGAGCGCCAGAACCGCGCCGATTATAATCGGCAGCTTTGATTTCTTCTTCGGGGTGACTTCTTCGTCTGGGGTCTCTGCCTCGGCCATCGGGTTCTCCGTCCATTGCTCATAAATTATCTATAAGCTGGTGGTCACTAACCGATTGTTAATATCAATCCGCGAAACCTGAGGGTGAGTGGGGCAGAAGCCTCGAAAATGGAAAGAATGTCCGTGCAAAACCTTATTTCGCTTTGGTCTTCCCTCAATATGCGTCGTCGAATCATTATTGTCGGCGCGACGGTTGCAATGTTTTTGGCCGTTATTGGCTTGTCTCGTATGGCCACAACCCCGGAAATGTCGCTGCTTTATGCAGGGCTCGACAGCAGTGCGGCTGGGGAAGTTGTGCGCGCTCTGGATCAAAGGGGCGTTGTCTACGAAGTGGTGGGCGATACGATTCGGGTCGATAGCAGTCAGCGGGACTCACTGCGAATGACGCTTGCTGCCGAAGGTTTGCCAACGTCCGGCGGCGCCGGTTATGAACTTCTTGATGGCCTGTCAGGATTTGGGACGACCTCCCAAATGTTTGATGCGGCCTATTGGCGCGCAAAAGAAGGGGAGCTGGCGCGAACCATCGTCGCAGCCCCGGCGATTCGTGCCGCGCGGGTCCATATCGCGCAGTCGCAGGCCCAACCTTTTCAACGTGACAGGCGCCCTACGGCGAGCGTTACAGTTACCTCTGCATCCGGCGCGCTGGGGGCGGGGCAGGCAAATGCCGTGCGCCACCTTGTTGCCGCTGCGGTTGCGGATATGCAGCCCGATGATGTTTCGGTAATCGATAGCGTTTCCGGGTTCATTCCTTCGGGTGATGAGGCATTCTCTCCGGTTCAAGGCGGGGATGCGCGTGCAGAAGAATTAAAGCGGAATATCGAGCGGTTGCTTGTGGCCCGTGTCGGCCCGGGCAAGGCAATTGTCGAGGTGGCCGTCGATGTAGAAACAGATCGTGAGCAGATCACTGAGCGCCGGTTTGACCCCGAAGGACGTGTTGCGATTTCCTCGGACACGGAAGAGCGCAGCAATTCGGCAACACAGCCCAGCAATGATGTCACTGTTGCGTCGAACTTGCCTGAAGGTGATGCGGGGGCAGGTGGGCAAGGCACAAGTAATTCCACCGAAACGCGTGAGCGGGTGAATTATGAAGTATCTGAAACACAGAGAGAAATAATCAAATCTCCAGGCGCATTACGCCGCATCTCGGTCGCCGTGCTGGTTGATGGTGAGCAAGTAACAGCGCCGGATGGAACTGTTCTATGGGAGCCACGCAGCGAGGAAGAGCTTGATATCTTGCGCGAGTTGGTCACGACTGCGGCCGGTCTGGACGAGGCGCGCGGAGATGTTCTGGTATTGAAGTCGCTTGCGTTTGAGCCGATCGCCGAAACGGGCAGCCTTGCCGAGAGCAGCATAATGTCTGCGGTCGGTCCGCTTGATATTATCTCGCTGGTTCAGGCTGCTGTTTTGGGGGTTGTCGCTCTTATTCTGGGCCTGTTCGTGCTGCGTCCTCTTATGATGAGCGGGACACGCAATGACGCCGTGACGGCGGAAAGTGCGGCACTTGCATTGCCACCCGGTGAGGGAACTGCAGGCGTGGCGCAGGCGCCCAGAGTGCTTACTGGCGAAATTGATGATCAAGATATGCCAGACCTCGCGGTCGTCTCATATGATGAGAATGGCAAGGTCGACGCAGATCCAATGGCCCGCCTTCGCCGTCTAATTGATGAACGGCAAAGCGAAAGTGTGGAAATCCTTCGTGGTTGGATGGAAACCGATGAAGAGGAGAATGCGTAATGCCACCCCTTCGGCTGGAAGTTTTTGAAACCAAATCTGATGAAGGTGCTGCAACCCTCGTCACTGATCTGAACGCGATGGAGGAAGCACGCCTCGCAGCATATGAGCAAGGATACGCCGCCGGTTGGGAAGATGCCGTGGCGGCGCAGGATAGCGAGCGGAACCAGATGGCCGCCGATCTGGCCCATAATCTGCAATCCTTGAACTTTACGTATCATGAGGCGCGCTCGCATGTCTTGAAAGGATTGGAGCCGCTTTTGATGGATATGGTTGGGCGCTTGTTGCCAGAGGTTGCATGCGCCGTGCTGGCGCCCATCGTTCAGGAATCGTTGTTACCGATGGCAGAAAAAGCCGCCGATACGCCGATACAACTTTTGTTCAACCCCGCAGCGCGCGATGTAATCGAGCCCCTGATCAACCATGAAAACGCCCCGCCGCTGGTCTTGGTGGAGGAGCCAACTCTTGGTGAGGGCCAGGTATTCCTCCGTCTCGGTGACTGCGAAACACGGGTCGATCTTGATGGCGTCATCGCTGAAATCAAGGACGCGCTTTCGGATTTCTTTACCCTTTCAACCAAGGACCAAAATCATGGATGATCTTGCTGATAACAACCCGTTCAGCCAAGTGCCGATCGAGATAACCATATCTGTTGGTCGAGCGCGGCCACAAGTTAAAGAGCTTCTGAAGTTGGAACGTGACGCCGTTCTTGCACTGGACCGCCGCGTCGATGATCCTGTTGAGCTTTGGGTCGGTGATCGTCTGATTGCGCGCGGAGAGCTGGAAGAGATGGAGGGCGAAAACGCGGGCCGCTTGGCTGTCCGACTGACCGAAGTTGCAAACCTGAAGGGTGGGCTTTGATGCAGCGACTTCTTGGCCTTGCCTTACTCCTGACGGTCGTCGCATCCCCAAGTTTCGCACAGCAAGTGACGCTTGATATGGGGGATGGCGGGTCACTTTCCGGCCGTGCCGTGCAGTTGATGGCTTTGGTCACAGTGCTAAGCTTGGTGCCCGGTATCGCGGTAATGGTGACCTGTTTTCCCTTTATCGTAACGGTGCTGTCTATTTTGCGGCAGGCGATCGGTCTGCAGCAGTCGCCTCCGAATATGCTGATTGTCAGCCTTGCGATGTTCTTGACATGGTTCGTCATGGAGCCGGTTTTCACCGAGGCCTGGCTTCAGGGCGTCAAGCCTTTGACAGAAAATGCGATCTCCTTTGAAGAGGCGTTCTATGCCACACTTGGCCCCTTCAGGGGCTTTATGTCGGCGCGAATGGATGGCGATACATTTGCGGCTATGCAAGCGCTGCGCCCCGGAGAGGCGAGCGCGCCGATCGACTCACCTTTGTCGCTGTTGGTGCCATCGTTTTTACTGTCGGAGATCCAACGGGCATTTGAAATCGGTTTCCTTATCTATCTTCCATTTTTGATCATCGACCTGGTTGTTGCCGCGGTTTTGATGTCGATGGGGATGATGATGGTGCCGCCCGCCGTTGTTTCGATGCCATTCAAGCTTGCATTCTTTGTTGTGGCGGATGGTTGGGCGCTGGTATCCGGCGCGCTTGTACGAAGTTATTTTTGAGGGGGCCCTCGGGTGGCTTGCCAGCAGAGGCGCGTTTAGCCAAAAAGCTAGGGTCATGTTCACGGCAAGGCTGTTCCCTATCGCGCAGCATCTGTTGGAATCGGTTGTGCTCCCAAACTGGCAGAGACTTGTTCCCCCGCTTGCTGTATCAGCTTGCCGATTGCGGCGGTTTGCTCGGGGGGCAAGCGGTGCGAGGGGCCGGAGATGGATATCCCGCCAACGGCCTCGCCATGAAAATTGAGAATGGGCGCCGCAATGCACCGCATGCCGATGGCCTTTTCTTCATCGTCAAAGGAAAAGCCCTGGACGCGGATCAGGGCAAGTTCCTCCCTGAGACCCTCGGCGGTGCAGATAGTATTCTGCGTGAAGGACGGCAGGGGGGTATTGGCCAGATAGCGGGCAAGGTGCTTTTCGGAATGCATTGCCAATAACGTCTTGCCGATGCCCGAGGCGTGCATCGGCGCCTGCGTGCCGGGCGGGAAAAACGCGCGGATGGATTCGTGGGTTTCAACTTGGGCAACAAAAACCACATTGTCGTCGCGCTCTATTCCTAAATTGGAAGTTTCGCCAGTTTGATCGCGCAACTGCTGCATCACAGGCATGGCGCGGGTGATGAGGTTACTGCGCCGCAAAAAAGCGCTACCAATTCGAAATGCCTCTGCCCCGATTGACCATTCTTGTGAGGCGGGGTTCACCTCGGCCATGCCGCGCAGCCGGAATGTGGACAACACGCGGTAGATCGTTGCGGGCGATTGCCCCATGTTTGCGGCGATCTGCGACAAGGTCATCGCACCACCTTCGGCCAAGGTTTCTAGGACGTCAATCGCACGGTCTAGCGATTGGATGATGTTCTGGCTTTCGTCACCATCAAACCGTTTCGGGCGGCCTCTGCTGCGGTGCTCATCGGTCATTTTTCGGATCTTTCGCGATATTTCTATTCGCGTGAACCTTTCAGTGAAAAACGATTTCTGTAAATGAAAAAATACAACATGCTGAATAATATATATAAAAATGACATATTAATGTTTTGAAAAACGATTCCAAAAAAATTGAGGCTACATGCGACTCCCCCTAATCTGATGCCAACCCTATGGAGGAGAATGTCATGACCTTTCAAAATCCGGTTTTTATCCCCGGCCCGACCAATATGCCGGAAGCGATCCGTCAGGCCTGCTATATGCCAACGATCGACCACCGCTCCCCCGTGTTTGGCAAGATTCTGCATCCGTGCCTTGAGGGCGTGAAAAAGGTTCTGAAATCGACTAGCGCCAAGATTTTCATCTTTCCGTCGACGGGAACGGGCGGCTGGGAAACGGCGTTGTCGAACACGCTGAGCAAGGGAGACAAGGTTCTTGCCGCGCGCAATGGCATGTTCAGCCACCGTTGGATTGATATGTGCCAGCGTCACGGCTTGGATGTGCAGGTCGTTGAAACCCCTTGGGGGCAGGGTCTTCCTGCTGACAAATATGAAGAGATCTTGCGCGCCGATAAATCCCACAGCATCAAGGTTGTTCTGGCGACGCATAACGAAACGGCGACCGGCGTGAAGTCCGATATTGCGGCCGTCCGCCGTGCCTTGGATGCCGCAGGCCATCCGGCGATGCTGTTTGTGGATGGGGTGTCTTCGATCGGGTCGATGGATTTCCGCATGGATGAATGGGGCGTTGATATTGCGGTGACCGGCAGCCAAAAGGGCTTTATGCTGCCCGCCGGCCTTGCGATTGTCGGCTTTTCCGAAAAGGCGATGAAGTCGATGGAAACCGCGACCCTGCCGCGCACTTTCTTTGATGTGGGCGATATGGCCAAGGGCTATGCCAACAACGCCTACCCCTACACGCCGCCGGTTGGTTTGATGAACGGCCTCAAGGCATCCCTTGCGATGATCGAGGCTGAGGAACTGGAGAATGTCTTTGCCCGCCATAGCCGCATTGCCGAGGGGGTGCGCCGCGCGGTGGATGCTTGGGGCTTGAGGCTTTGCGCGGCCTCGCCTGATGTCTATTCCGATACGGTTTCCGCGATTTGTACCCCTGAAGGTTTCAACGCAACCGACATCGTGACGGTTGCCGCGCGCGATTACGACATGGCCTTTGGCGTGGGCTTGGGCGAGGTTGCGGGCAAAGTGTTCCGCATCGGCCACCTTGGCAGCTTGACGGATGCGATGATGCTTTCGGGGCTGGCGACGGTCGAAATGGTGATGGTGGATTTGGGGCTTGATATCAGGCTTGGGTCCGGTGTTGCGGCGGCGCAGGAATATTACCGGCTTGGTTCCGGTAAATCCAAACGCATCGCGGCGGAGTGAGCGCATGTATATCCCCAGCCTCGCCGATATGTTGGTCGCGCATGAACGGATCAAGCCGCACATCCACCGAACGCCGGTTCTGACCTCGCAATACCTTAATGATCTGACCGGCGCCGAGTTGTTCTTCAAATGTGAGAACCTGCAAAAAGCCGGTGCCTTCAAGGCGCGGGGGGCGTCCAATGCCGTGTTTGGTCTGACGGCAGAACAGGCCGCCAAAGGGGTTGCCACCCACTCCAGCGGCAATCACGGGACGTGCCTGTCTTATGCCGCCGGTCGGCGGGGTATTCCTTGCACGGTGGTCATGCCGCGCACCGCACCTCAGGCCAAGAAAGACGCCGTGCGCGGCTATGGTGGTCGTGTGGTGGAATGTGAACCCTCGACCACCAGCCGTGAGGCGGTCTTTGCCGAGGTGGTGGCCGAGACCGGCGCGGAATTTGTGCATCCCTATAACGATCCGCGTGTGATTGCGGGGCAGGGAACCTGTTCAAAGGAGCTTGTCGAGCAGGTATCGGGCCTCGATGCGGTGATTGCCCCGATTGGCGGCGGCGGCATGATTTCGGGCACTTGCCTGACGCTGTCTAACCTTATGCCGCAGATCAAGATTTATGCCGCAGAGCCTGAGCAGGCCGATGACGCCTATCGCAGCTTCAGGGCCGGTCACATCATCGCCGATGATGCGCCGGTGACCGTTGCGGATGGGCTAAAGGTGCCGCTCAAGGATCTGACGTGGCATTTCGTGCAGAACCACGTCACCGATATTCTGACGGCCTCGGAACAAGAGATCATCGACGCGATGTTATTGATCTGGAAGCGGATGAAGATCGTGATGGAGCCGTCAAGCGCGGTGCCTTTGGCGACGATCATCAAGAACAAAGACGTTTTCGCGGGCAAGCGCGTGGGCGTTATTATCACCGGTGGCAATGTCGATCTCGACATGCTTCCTTGGCAGCAAAAGTGAGGGCAGGACCATGAACACCAAGACGAATTTTGATGACTTCGAGGTCGGTTACGACATCCCCGCCAAACCGGGCATGGATGAGGCGGATATCCAAACGCCGTGCCTGATCCTTGATCTGGATGCGCTGGAACGGAACGTGAAAAAGATGGGTGACTATGCCAAAGCCCACGGTATGCGCCACCGTGCGCATGGCAAGATGCATAAATCGGTCGATGTTCTAAAGCTGCAAATGGAGATGGGCGGCGCGATTGGCGTTTGCTGCCAGAAGGTGTCAGAGGCCGAGGTTTTCGCCCGCGCCGGCATCAAAGAGATCCTCGTTTCCAATCAGGTGCGCGAGGCGGCCAAGATCGACCGGCTGGCAAAGATGCCGAAACTTGGCGCCAATGTGATTGTCTGCGTTGATGAAGTGGCCAATATCGCCGACTTGTCAGCAGCCACACAAAAACATGGGACCGAGCTGGGGATTTTTATCGAAATTGACTGCGGCGCGGGCCGTTGCGGCGTCAAGACAACCGAAGCGGTGGTGGAGATTGCCAAGGCCGCTGCCGCCGCGCCGGGGCTGACATATCGTGGCATCCAAGCCTATCAGGGCGCGATGCAGCATATGGACAGCTTTGATGATCGCAAGGCCAAGCTTGATGCGGCAATCGCACAGGTTTCCGATGCGGTGGGCGCGCTGAAAGCCGAAGGGATGGAGACAGAGCTGGTTTCCGGCGGTGGCACGGGGTCCTATTATTTTGAAAGCAATTCAGGTGTTTACAATGAATTGCAGTGTGGATCCTATGCATTCATGGATGCTGACTATGGCCGTATCCACGATCAGGATGGCAAGCGTATCGACCAAGGCGAATGGGAAAATGCGCTGTTTATCCTGACCAGCGTGATGAGCCACGCCAAAGCCGATAAAGCCATTGTTGATGCCGGCCTCAAGGCGCAATCCATGGACAGCGGCCTGCCGTTCATCTTTGGCCGCGACGATGTGAAATACATCAAATGCAGCGACGAACATGGTGTTGTTGATGATCCCGATGGTGTGCTGAAGGTCAATGACAAGCTGCGTTTGGTGCCGGGCCACTGTGACCCGACCTGCAACGTGCATGATTGGTATGTGGGTGTGCGCGGCGGCAAGGTCGAAACGGTCTGGCCGGTTTCGGCGCGCGGTAAGGCCTATTGATTGCCCCCAAGGGGATGGTTTGAACAGATGAAGGGCAGGGCGTGGCCTTGCAGGAGGGATGTCTATGTGGATTGTACCAGAGGCGAAGATTGCCGATTTAATGGATCGGGCGACCTGTTTTACGGCAATCGAAGGGGTGTTTGCCGCGATGTCGCGCGGGGATGCCTATAACTTTCCGGTCATCCGCGAGTCCATTGGCCATGCCGATGCGCTTTATGGGTTCAAGTCGGGGTTTGACCGGCAGGGGTTGGCGCTGGGCCTTAAATCCGGGGGCTATTGGCCGGGAAATGAGGCCAAGGGGCTGACCAATCATCAGTCTACCGTTGTCTTGTTCGATGCAGATACCGGCAAGGTAAAGGCGCTGGTGGGTGGGAACCTGTTGACGGCCCTGCGTACGGCGGCGGCTTCTTCGGTCTCTATCCGCCATTTGGCGCGCGAGGATGCCAAGGTTTTGGGTATGGTCGGCGCGGGGCATCAATCCGCCTTCCAGATGCGTGCGGCAGTGGAACAGCGCCAGTTTGAAAAGGTGGTGGGCTGGAATTTTCATCCTGAAATGCTGGACCGCCTTGCCAATACCGCCCAAGAGCTGGGCCTGCCCTTTGAGGCCGTCAGCCTAGACGAGCTGGGCGCGCAATCGGATGTGATTATCACCATTACCTCCAGTTTCGACCCTATTTTAAGCGCGGCACAGATCAAGCCCGGCACGCATATTGCCTGCATGGGCACTGATACCAAAGGCAAGCAAGAGGTGGGCGCCGATCTGGTGGCGCGCGCGACGGTGTTCACCGATGAGGTTGCGCAGGCGATCAGCATTGGTGAATGCCAGCATGCGGTTGCAGACGGCCTTCTGGACAAGGCCGATATTGCCGAGCTGGGCGCCGTGATCAACGGCACCCACACAGGCCGCAGCAGCGCCGAAGAGGTGACGTTGTTTGATGGCACCGGCGTTGGCTTGCAGGATCTGGCAGTGGCGGCGGCGGTGGTTGATCTGGCTATTGCCAAAGGTGTGGCCATCGAGGTGGATTTCTAAAACCCGGCCCTCTTTTTCACAAAGGGGGCCGTTTTTACAAAAGCGTTTCCAGACGCAGGTCACCGATACTTTGTGCCATTCGCGCAACCATGAAATCAATGAAAAGCCGCGCTTTGGGGTCTTGTTTGCGGCGGTGTGAATAGAGGCAGGCCATCTGAATTGGCACAGGCGGGTGCTGGCGTAAAACCGGCACCAGCAGCCCGTCCTTGATGTAATCGGACACCTCAAACAATGGCTTCATAATGATGCCCTGCCCCTGCAACGCCCAATTCGTCAAAATGTCCCCATCGTCACATTCAAAGGGGCCCGAAATCTCAACCCGTTTCGGGCCATCCTTGGTTTGCAGCGGCCAGCGGAACTCTGGCGCGCCGGGATAGCGCAGGTTTAGGCAATCATGCGCAGACCTCAACGCCTCGATGCTGTCCGGTTCGCCGCGCGCCGCGATATAGTCCGGAGAGGCACATAGAACCCGTTCGCAATCGGCGATCTTGCGGATGCGCAGGCTGGAATCCTCGGGGATGCCAAGAAAAAAGGCAACATCCAGCCCCTCCATCGCCAAGTCGATCTTGCGGTCGGACAGGCGCAGGCGGATCTTTATCAGCGGGTAGTCTGCGCGAAAGGCGGCCGCCTCGGGGGCGATAAGGCGACGGCCAACCCCCAAGGGTGCCGAGACGTGCAAAATGCCGCGCGGCACCAATGTAACCTCATTCACCTCTGCTTCGGCCTCATCCACCGCATCCAGAATTTTGCGCGCACCGGGGTAAAAAATATTGCCCTGCTCGGTCGCGTTCAGCATCCGTGTTGTGCGCTGAAACAGCCGCACGCCCAAATGCTCCTCCAGTTGCGATATGCGGGCTGAGGCCACCGCCGCCGATATCCGCATGTCGCGCGCGGCCGAGGACATATTCCCCAGCTCGTATACGCGGATGAAAGTTCTGATATTATCAAGATATGCCATGCGTCGATTGATAGTACAATTTTGAAACAGCTAGAAGTCTTTTTGTAATGCAATCAAATGGCGCATCGGTTTAGGGTTGTATGATAGACCACGAGGGAGATCGACATGTACGAGATGGCAATCATCTGGGATTGGCTGGGCTTTGCTGTACGGTGGGTGCATGTCATCACCGCGATGGCCTGGATCGGCGCATCCTTTTATTTTATCGCGCTGGATCTTGGCCTGCGTAAGGTGCCGAACATGCCCGAGGGTGCCCATGGCGAAGAGTGGCAGGTCCATGGGGGCGGGTTTTACCACATTCAGAAATACCTGGTCGCCCCGTCGAATATGCCCGAGCATCTGATCTGGCATAAGTGGCAAAGCTATACCACTTGGCTGTCGGGTGCGGCCTTATTGATGATTGTCTATTGGGCGGGTGCAGAGCTGTATCTGATCGACGCGCAAAAGGCCGATCTGTCGCAGTTGCAGGGCATTGTGATCTCCGCGGCATCGCTGACCCTTGGCTGGATGATCTATGACTTTTTGTGCAAATCCAAGCTTGGCGAGCGTCCGACGCTGTTGATGGTCTTGCTGTTTGTTTTGCTGGTGATCATGGCTTGGGGTTACAACCAGATTTTCACGGGCCGCGCGGCCTTGCTGCATCTGGGGGCTTTTACCGCCACGATCATGACCGCCAATGTGTTTTTCATCATCATGCCGAACCAGCGCATTGTGGTGAAGGACCTTCAGGAAGGCCGCACCCCGGCCGCGAAATACGGCAAGATCGCCAAGCTGCGGTCGACCCATAACAACTATCTGACGCTGCCGGTTATCTTCTTGATGCTGTCCAATCACTATCCACTGGCGTTCGGCACTGAATACAACTGGCTGATCGCGGCGCTGGTGTTCTTGATGGGCGTCACGATCCGGCATTTCTTTAACACCATGCACTCCACCGGTAAGGGGCCGCATTGGACGTGGTTTGTGACGACGGTGCTGTTCATCCTGATCATGGCGCTGTCCACGGCCCCCCTTATGCAAGACAGCTATGAAGAGGCTGAGGCCCGCGATCTGACCAAGCTGGAGCAGGTTTTCGCCAATGCCGAGGGGTTTGAGGAGGCGTCCGGGATCATTCCCGGTCGTTGCGCCATGTGTCATGCGCGCGAACCGGGCTGGGAAGGTATCCACCGCGCGCCCAAGGGGATCTTGCTGGAAACTGCCTCTGATGTCGCGAAAAATGCCAAGCTGATTTACCTTCAAGCTGGCGTTACCCATGCGATGCCCCCCGCCAACCTGTCCTTCATGGAAGAGGAGGAGCGCACCGCGATCCGTAAATGGTATCGCAACGCGTCAAAAAATCTGCCTATTGCCGTGGCGATGGATTAAGCTACCCAAAAGCAAGGGTAGAGGGTTGATATGATTGTCCATCTGGCAACGCTATTGGCGTTCCAACTGGCGGGGGAGGCCCTGTCGCGCGGGCTGGGATTGATTATCCCCGGTCCGGTTCTTGGTATGTTGTTTCTGTTGGGGTTCTTCATCCTGCTGCCACGGGCGGCGGCGGCGATTCAGCCCACAGCATTAGGCCTGTTGTCCCATCTGTCCTTGTTGTTCGTGCCAGCCGGTGTCGGGATTGTGGGGCATCTGGACAAGCTCGGCTCTGACGGGGTGGCGATATTGCTGGCGATCATGGGCAGCACCGCCTTGGCGATTGTGGTGGGCGCGTTGGTTTTTGTCGGCCTGTGCCGTTTGACGGAGAAAAGCCCATGACCGGCCTGCCCGAAATCTGGACCTATCTTGCCCAAGAGCCCTTGCTTTGGTTGACGGCGACCTTGATTGCCTACGGTGTGGGGGATGCGCTTTTCGGGCTGTCGGGGCGCAAGCCCTATGTGAACCCGGTGATGATCGCGGTTATCCTGCTGGCATCGCTTTTGTGGTTCGCGCGCGTGCCATATGCGACCTATTTCGAGGGCGCGCAATTTGTGCATTTCATGCTTGGCCCGGCAACGGTGGCCTTGGCGGCACCGCTTTATGCCAACCTTGGCAAGATAAAGACTACTGCCATTCCGATGATCGGGGCCTTGATCGCGGGATCGGTTACGGCGATGCTTTCGGCGCTGGGTATTGCCTATGCCTTGGGCGTGCGGGGGGAAGTGCTTTTGTCGCTGGCCCCCAAGTCGGTCACCGCACCCGTTGCATTGGGGGTGTCGGAATCCATTGGCGGGTCGCCCACATTGACGGCTGTGCTGGTTATTTTGACTGGGATCATGGGGGCGGTCATGGCGACGCCCTTGCTTAATCTTATACGGATTAAGAACTGGCAGGCACGGGGCTTTGCGGTTGGGGTTGCCTCGCACGGGATCGGCACGGCGCGGGCGTTTCAGGTGAATGAAACGGCAGGGGCTTTTGCCGGTATCGGGATGGGCATGAACGCGGTTTTGACGGCGATCATTGCGCCGATCCTTGTAAGGTTGTTCCTGTAACCCTTATTCGGACGCAGAAAACTGGCCGTATCGCCCTTGGGTGAATACCAAAGGCGCGCCTGCATTCCGGACACAACGCAGCACGCGGCCCACGATAATCAGGTGGTCACCGCCATCATGGGTGGCATGTTGCACACAGTCAAACCGCGCCAGCGCACCCGCGATCAGGGGCACCCCCTCGGCGTTGTGGTGATAGGACATGCCCTCAAACCCCAGCCCGCCACGAATGAAGCGCTGGATCAGATCGCCTTGGGCATCGGCCAGAACATGAATGGCATAGTGCCGCGCCCCCGCGAATTGTTCGAACCGAGAGGACCGCTTTGCAGGCGACCAAAGCACCAGCGGCGGGTCCATCGACAGGCTGGCAAAGCTGTTGGCGGTAAACCCCATCGGCCCGTGGTCACCCGCAACCGTAACAATCGTCACGCCGGTCGCAAAGCAGCCCAAAGCATCGCGAAAAGCGCGCGCGTTGGTGGCGTCGGGGGTAAAGCTCTCGTCTGTCATTTCGTCTCCGTCGGGCGGTGGAATGGCGTTGTCGCCCTTTGGGCCGACCATATGGCCAACCCGTTAACGGGAACAGCCCTAGGCCGCATCTTTGTGCGGAATAAGGTGATTAACGGGCCGGACCACGTCAGTCAGCTATAGGTGCGCGCAGAAAGAGATGTCTCTTCCAACGTGGTTTGCAGCAAGGAAAGTATCCCGACTTCGGCCCGGTTCATGGTGCGTTTTGGGTTGGTCACAACATGGATATCGATTGCGGGCAGGGCGGTATAGGGCGGCAGTTGCCACAAAAGGCCCTGAGCCACATCGCGGCGGGCCACATGTACCGGCAGCGCACCAATACCGATGTTGGAGATGATCATCCGCCGTACCTCTAGCAAGCTGGACGAGATCCCCTTAAGCCCCGGCTGTAACCCCAATTGCACCCGCAAGGCGGCGACACCAAACAGCGGGCCAGTCGTCTCATCCGTCTCAAATGACACGGCATATTCGTCGCGCAGCTCTGACACGGGGATATCTTTGCGGCCAAAGAGCCGATGCTTTGGCCCGCAATAAAACCCGAAATATTCACGGTAGAGGATGCGTTGATCCAGCTTGCGGCTGTTATCCTCTAGCAAACAGACCCCCAATGTGACGCGGTTTTGCTGCACATCTGCCAGCACCTCGGCGCTTTCTAAGGTTAAAAAACTATAGGTGACCTGCGGGTGGTGCGCGTTGAACTGTTCCAGCACCGCATCAAAATGAGAGGAGACAACATGGCTGGCCACGGCGATGCTGATATGGCCGCTCACCTCGTCATCCAGCCCGCTCATCAGGTTGGGAAGCTGTGAGACAGTGCCAAAGACCGAACGTGCCTCGGCATAGAGCACCTGCCCGCGGGGTGTGACGCTGAAATGTGTGGGGGAGCGGTTGATGAGCTTGCAGCCAAAGCTGTCCTCCAGCCGCATGAGCGCGGCGGAGATGGTGGGCTGTTTTAGCCCCAGAAAATTTGCGGCGGGCGTGATGCCACCTTCGTCCACGACCACCATAAAAGTGCGCAGCAGGTTCCAATCCAATTGCCAGGGCAGGCGCTGTTCGTATTTTCTAAGCATAGATGAAATCTATTTTCAATATTTTCAATATCTATTTGCCCTATGACCTCATGCAATGCAACTCTGCTTGTGGAAAACATATTTGGGCGCGATAATGACCCAATACCAAGCAAACAACCGGGAGAGATTTGCACATGACAAAGATCACTAACATCCTTCGCCGTAGCGTCCTTGCAGGCGGGATTGCCGCATTGGGTCTGACCCTCGCCCCCGCCGCCTTCGCGGATGAGCTGGAAGGCCTGAAGGAACGCGGCGTGATGAAGATCGCCATGACGGGGCAATACCCGCCTTTCAACTTCGTGAACGACCAGAACGAAGTTGTCGGCTTTGACCCTGCGATCGGCGCAGAGATCGCCAAGCGTATGGGCATCGAGGTCGAGGTGGTGACGACCGCTTGGGACGGGATCATTGGTGGGTTGCTGGCCAATAAGTTTGATGCGGTTGTAGGCTCTATGTCGATCACGGCAGAGCGGCAAAAAGTGATCGATTTTGTCGGTCCTTATTATAACACCAAGCGCGCGTTTTTCACCGTGGCCGGTTCCGATATCACCACGCTGGAACAGCTGGACGATGCCGTTATTGGCCTGACTTTGGGCGAAACCCATGATGAATGGGCCCGCGCGCAGGGTTACAACGTAAAAACCTACAAAGGCCTGCCAGAGCTGCTTATGGAGCTGACAAACGGCCGGATTGATGTGGTGATCAACGATTCCATCCCGGTTTTGTTGGCGATGAAAAGCGGGCAGTATGATCTGGCTGAAATCCCGGCGCCAGATGCCGAAAAATTCCCCGCAGGCATCGCCATTCGCAAGGGCAACCCAGAGCTGAAAGCCGCAATGCAGGCCGCGCTGGATGAGATGATGGAAGACGGCACCTATATGGAGCTTGCGAACGAATGGGTCGGCGGCGACATCCGCTAAATCCACTTCGTGAAAAGCCTGCCGGGGGTTCCGGCGGGCTTTAAGCGCGCAAAACTATCTCCAAAGGGACTAAAATGGATATTGACCTGATCCTTCGCGTCTATCCCTTCTTTGTGGAAGCGGCGTGGGTCACGATTGAATTGTCAGTTCTGACCACGATTTTAGGGCTTACGTGCGGGGCCTTGGGGGCTGCTGCCCGGCTGTCGCGTAACGTGGTGTTGCGTGCGATCGCGGCGGTGTACGTCAGCATTTTTCGCGGCACGCCTGCGCTGATCCAACTGTTCATCCTCTATTTCGGGGGACCGCAGATTGGCATCAATCTGGATGCCTTTGATGCCGGGGTGATCGGGCTGGGCGTCAATATCGGTGCCTATATGACCGAAACCATACGGGGCGCCATCGTTTCCGTCGACAAGGGCCAGACAGAGGCCGCGCGCACGCTTGGCATGTCGCGTTGGGAAACTATGCGCAAAGTTGTGCTGCCGCAAGCCATGCGCATGATGATCCGGCCCTTGGGCGTGAACATCAACGCGCTGATAAAAGGCACGGCCCTGGTTGCCGCCATTTCGGTGGTGGAGCTGACCTACACCGCGCAGCGCTACATCGGGTCCACCTATAAACCGTTCGAGATGTTCCTGCTGTCGGGCATTTTGTACATGGTCATCATTTATATCGTCGGCCAAGGCATTTCATGGTTGGACCGCAAGGCGCGGATCGTATGACCGGGCAAGGGGAGAACCGCTATGGGACTTGATTTTAGCGTCGTGCCCGGCTACTTCGGCGTGCTTTTGCAAGGCATGGCATGGACGGTGGCCATCACTCTAGGTGCCGGTATTCTGTCGTTTTTCGGCGGTATCATGTTCGCCGTGGCGGCCCTTTATGCACCTTGGTTTATCCGCCTGCCGATGCGCTTGTTTGCGTGGCTTTTCATGGGCACACCACTGCTGCTGCAACTGTTCTTGATCTATTTCGGGCTGATCCAGATCGGGATCGACCTGCCTGCCTTTGTTGCCGGCATCATCGGCTTGGGGCTGCATTTTGCGGTTTATAATTCGGAACTGATCCAATCCTCGATCTTGGCGGTGGATAAGGGCCAATATGAGGGCGCGCGCACGCTTGGTCTTTCACGCGGGCAAACCCTGCGCCGGATCGTTATTCCGCAGGCGGTTCATGCGGTTATCCCGCCGATGGGCAACAATATGATCGCCCTGCTCAAGGATTCCGCGCTGGTGTCCGTGATCGGCGTGATGGAGCTGACGCTGGCCGCACAGCAATCTATCAGCCGCACCTACCGGCCCTTTGAATTCTACCTCGCCGCTGCTTTTTGCTATTATATCATCAACCTCGCGCTGGAGGCTGGCTTGCGTCGGCTAGAACGCCGCATAGCCGCTTCGCGCTAAGGAAAGGAGGCAAAGATGACATCATCCGCCTTTGTGGAAATCAAGAACGCCGCCAAGAGTTTTGGCAATTTGCAGGTGTTGCGGGATATTAACCTGACCGTTGAACGCGGGCAGATCGTGGCCATTATCGGGCCGTCGGGGTCGGGTAAATCCACCCTTCTGCGCGCGATAAATGAGCTGGACCCGCTGACCTCGGGTGAGGTGTGGCTGGAGGGTGTGCAGATCAACCGCAAACTGCCGCCGCGCCAGTATGAAAAGCATGTGAACCAGGTGCGTCAGGATATCGGGATGGTGTTCCAGCACTTCAACCTGTTTCCGCATCTGACCGTGCGCGGCAATATCACGCTTGCGCCGCGAATGTTGAAAGGCATCAGCGAGGCCGATGCGGATGCGCTGGCCGAGGAGCAACTGCTTAAGGTTGGCTTGTTGGAGAAGATCGACGAATACCCCTCGCGCCTGTCGGGCGGTCAAAAGCAGCGTGTCGCCATCGCGCGCGCCTTGGCGATGAAACCCAAAGTGATGCTGTTTGACGAGGCGACATCTGCGCTTGACCCCGAGCTGGTCGAAGAGGTCAATCAGGTCATGAAGCAGCTGGCCGAGGAACATATGACCATGGTCATCGTCACCCATGAGATGGATTTCGCCGCCTCGGTTTGTGATCGGGTGATCTTTATGGACGGTGGTGTGGTGGTCGAAGAAGGCCCGCCAAGTGTGCTGTTCAAAAACCCGCAAGAGGAACGCACACGCAACTTCCTGCGCAAACATCTTGCACGCAACGGGGACTAAGATGTCAAACCTGTTCTATCAGACCAAATCGCCCCGCCCTTTGCTGGACAGGGCGCAGGGCATCTATATGTGGGATGTCGATGGCAAACGCTATATCGACGGGTCCTCGGGGGCGATGGTGTCGAACCTCGGGCATTCCGACCCTGACGTGCTGGCGGCAATGCGCGCGCAGATGGATAAATCCACCTTCGGCTACCGGCTGCATTTCCAGACCGAAAGCTCTGAGGAACTGGCGCGTAAAACCGCCGCCCTCGCGCCCGAGGGTCTGAATAAGGTTTTCTTTGTTTCCGGCGGGTCCGAGGCGGTGGAAAGCACGCTTAAACTCGCACGGCAATATGTACTGACGCAGGGTCAGGCGCAGCGCTACAAGGTGATCTCGCGCTATCCATCCTATCACGGCTGTACTTTGGGCGCTTTGGCCATCACCGGCTATGCGCCGATGGCGGCCCCCTTTGATCCGATGATGCAACGGATGCCGAAAATACCGGCGCCGCGCGCCTATCTTGATGGTTTGGATGCGGATGATCCAGCGACGGGCCTGCATTACGCCAACATGCTGGAGGCGGCGATTTTGCAAGAAGGCTCCGAGACCGTTATGGCCTTTGTGGTGGAGCCTGTCGGCGGGGCCTCTACCGGGGCATTAGTGCCGCCTGCGGGCTATATGCAGCGGATCCGTGAGATATGCACACAATATGGCGTGTTATTGATCCATGATGAGGTGATGACAGGCGGAGGCCGAACGGGGCGGTTTTTCGGCGCGGAACATTGGGGCACGGTGCCGGATCTGATCGCGCTTTCCAAAGGTTTTGGCTCTGGCTATGTGCCTTTGGGGGCGATGATCGCACGGGATGATATCGTTGAGGCCGTAATGCAAAACGGCGGTTTCATCCACGGTTTCACCTATGCCGGCAACCCTTTGGCCTGTGCGGCGGGGGCGGCGGTGCTGGACCAAATCGCCAAGCGCGATCTTGTCGGTAACGCGGCGCGTGTAGGTGCGGTGTTGCAAGAGCGGCTGGAAGGCTTGATGCAACGCTACGCCCTGATCGGGGATGTGCGAGGCAAAGGCCTGCTGACAGCATTTGAGCTGATGGCCGATCGCGCGACCAAAGCGCCGCTTGATCCGGCGCTGAACGCCCATGCGCGGCTGGTTGATATCGCCTATGATAACGGGTTGATCATCTATTCGCGGCGCACACGGGGCGGCACTTCTGGCGACCACTTCCTTGTCTGCCCGCCGCTGATCACAAGCGAGGCGCAGGTTGATGAGATCACCGAGATCCTCGACCGTTCCCTTGCGCAATATATGGCGGAACTGCCCGCAAAGGTGGCCTAAGATGTCAAAAATCATCATCACTTGTGCTGTGACCGGCTCCATCCACACCCCCTCGATGTCGCCCTATCTGCCGGTAACGGCGGATGAGATCACACAAAATGCGGTGGATGCCGCCGCTGCCGGTGCCGCGATTTTGCATCTTCATGCTCGCGATCCACTGGATGGTCGCCCGTCATCCGCGCCTGAGCATTTCATGGCCTTTCTGCCACGGATCAAGCAGGCCACAGATGCGGTGATCAATATCTCGACCGGCGGTAGCGCCACGATGACGCTGGATCAAAGGCTCGCCGCCCCGAAACTGGCCGCGCCAGAGATGTGCTCGCTTAATATGGGCACGATGAATTTCGCGCTTTATCCGGCGGCTGACCGGATTACCGAGTGGAAATTTGACTGGGAAAAGCCGTTCTTGGAGAATTCCGACGATCTGGTGTTCAAGAACACCCCCCGCGATATGGCCCATGTGATGGAGCAGATGGGTGCGCAGCGCGGTGCCAGGTTCGAATTTGAATGCTATGATGTAAGCCATCTCTATATGCTGCGCCATTTTGTGGATCGCGGATTGGTGCAGGCGCCGCTGTTTATCCAGTTTGTCTTTGGCGTTTTGGGGGGCATCGGGCCGGACCCGGAAAACCTGACGCATATGAAGCTGATCGCGGATAAGCTTTTCGGGCAGGACTATACGTTTTCGGTGCTTGCAGCGGGTCGTCATCAAATCCCGCTGATCACCATGTCGGCGATTATGGGCGGGCATGTGCGTGTCGGGCTGGAAGATAACTTGATGATCTCGCGCGGTGTTTTGGCAAAATCCAATGCCGATCAAGTCGCAAAAATTCGCCGGATCGTCGAAGAGCTGGGCCGCGAAGTCGCCACGCCCACAGAAGCGCGCGCGATGTTGCATCTGAAGGGTGCTGACCGGACGACGATGTAGATGCGTATCTTTCCTGTCACCACAGCGGATATTCCCCTTCTGCACGAAGCGCTTACCCGGCTTTCGCAAGATCTGGGAGATCAGCATTTGGCCAGCCTTTCCGCGCTGACGGCTGCTGCACCAACGTGGCGCGCACTTTTGGCTGTGGATCATTCGCCAATTGGCGCGCTGTTGGCGACGCCGCTTTTCTCGACGACGCGGGGCGGCATGGGGCTTTATATTTCCGATCTGTGGGTGTCAGAAGAGGCGCGCGGGCAGGGGGTCGGCCAGCGTTTGTTAGCGGCAGCTTTGCAGGAATGGGACCCGGCTTTTGTGAAACTATCTGTCTATGATGCCAATTTACGCGGGCAGCAGTTTTATGAACGCGTAGGGTTTTCTGCCCAAGATGAAACCAACATGATTTTGAACGGGGTGGCGCTGGATCGCCTGAAAGGACAGCCATGAAGGCGATATTTGACGAACGGCAATGGAAGCATCAGCCCAAGAATTTTATGGCCAACGGCGCGCTTTTGCCCAACCCCGAACAGCCGGAGCGCATTGACCGGCTGTTGATCGGGGCAAAGGCTGCAGGCTGCACGGTGCAGGCGCCGGATGATGCGGGGCTTGGCCCGATTGCCGCAATCCACTCGGCGGAATATTTGACGTTTTTGCAAAATATCTATACGCGATGGCGGCGGATTGATGGCGCTGGGGAAGAGGTTATCCCCAATATACACCCCGCAAATAGGACCGACAGCTACCCGAAATCCGCGATCGGACAGGCTGGATTTCACCAAGCTGATACCGCCTGCCCGATCGCAAGCGGCACTTGGGAGGCCGCTTACTGGTCTGCCCAAAGTGCTATAACCGGTGCTGATCTTTTGACGACAGAGCGTGCGGTTTATGCGCTATCGCGTCCGCCGGGACACCATGCCTTTGGCGACCTTGCAGGGGGTTTTTGTTTCTTGAACAATTCCGCCATCGCCGCCGAACGGCTTTTGGCGCAAGGAAAACGGCCAGCGATTCTGGATGTCGATGTTCATCATGGCAACGGCACGCAGGGCATTTTTTATAATCGTCGGGATGTGTTGACGGTCTCTCTCCACGCGGATCCGGCGCGGTTTTACCCGTTCTTCTGGGGCCACACCGATGAGAGAGGCGAGGGCGCAGGGCTGGGGTATAACCTTAATCTTTGCCTGTCTCGTGGCACGGATGATGCGGGTTTTCTGGCGGGGCTGGATGTTGCATTGCAACAAATTCGCAGTTTTGGTGCGGATGTGGTGGTGGTTGCCTTGGGCCTTGATGCGTTTATTGACGATCCGTTTAAAGGTCTTGCGGTCACGACCGAGGGGTTTGGCCGAATTGGTGCTGCAATTGCGGGTCTGGGCCTGCCAACCCTTTTTGTCCAAGAGGGTGGATATCTGTGTAAAGAGCTTGGCGATAATTTGACCAGCACGTTGACCGGGTTTGAGAGCGCGTAACGCAGGCTCCGGCCTAGCTTTTTTTGTTAAGCTTGTGTTGCAAGCGGCCCAAAACCTGCGCCCGACCGAACGCTAGCTGTGCCTCTTTGCGGGCCTCCATCCATTCCGCAGTTTGGCGGGCGAGTGTGATATTGATCTCTGCCCGCCGTGCATCTGCCCATTGTTCATATCGCAGCATGGTTTGGGCTTGGGCGATGGGCTCCATCTCCGGCTTTTCCGTTACGCGCAAACCTTCCAGACGCTGTTGGCTTACCGTACGAGCGGCGGCGCAGGCTTGTAGCTTACCAAGATGCTGATCAACGATCATATCCGACAGCGCCTTCAGTTTTGCCAGCCGTTTCAAATCGCTCATCGGGGCGTCCTAGGATTGGCGCGCATCTTTTTGCGCATGGCTTCGGCAAAGCGGATGGCGGCCGCAACGGCGCGGAATTGTTCTGGATGAACCTCCTCCCCGATCTTCAAATTGGCATAAAGCAGGCGCGCGGTTGGTGGATCTGAATGGAGGGGAACGCCCGCCTCGGTCGCTTTTTCCCGGATACGGGCCGCAATTTCGTCAACACCCTTCGCCACACAAATCGGAGCCCGACGAGAGTTTTTATCCCATTTCAAAGCAACAGCGAAATGGGTCGGGTTGACCACGATAACATCAGCAGTTGCGACATCGGCCAGCATAGAGTTGGTGGCGATCTCTTGCGCTTTTTGTCTGCGCTTCGCCTTCATGTGGGGGTCGCCCTCCGAGTTTTTATGCTCGTCCATCATCTCTTTTCGGGACATGCGATTGGATCGCATATGCTCTGCCCGCTGCCAGAAGTAATCGATGCCGCCGATGGAAAATGCAATTAGCGCAATCAAAGCCAAAAAGCGGAGTACTTTTTCCATCAGCATCGCCGTGGCCAAGGCAGGAGAGAGATACATCATGCGCAAGATCCCCTCTGCCTCATACTTGAGAAAGGTGAACAACAAAAAGCCGATCACAAATAGTTTGGCAGCACTTTTCGCAAACTCGAACAGGCCTTTTCGGCCAAATTTATTCTTGGCGCCAGATATCATCGAGATACGGTTCAGCTTCGGTACCAGCTTTGACGGGGCGAACAGCATGGCTCGTTGGGCAATTACCATTAAAACAGCTGTGATGAAGGGAAGTAAAAAGAAGGCAGAGAGAGCGGTGGCAAAAGTCAGAATGATGCCGCCGATGCTACCGCCCGCGCCATTTTTCATCATGGTCGACAGGCGGTCAGATTGCCCGAGAAGTACAGCGCCTGCTTCGCCTGCCTTGATCAGGGATGCACCACCAACGGTCACACCTGCCAATAAGAAACCTGCATAGGATGCTGCGGTCGTTAGATCAGCTGATCGCGGGATTTCCCCCTTTTTTCGGGCGTCGTCCAGTTTCTTCTGTGACGGCTCGTGTTCCTTTTCTGATGGGCTTTGGTCGTCGCTCATGGCGCGACTACATATGGATTGGCAAGATATGCATCAAGCGCTGTCATCCAAAGGCTCAACATAAGGGGGGTGGCGATCGCCATTAAAACAAGGCCGCCCAATGTCAACGCAGGCGCCCCCACAAGGACCACCATCAACTGCGGCATCGCGCGGTTGATGACGCCAAGCGCGATATTGTAAATCAACGACGCGGCGAGAAAGGGGGCTGCCATTGAAAATGCTAGGGAAAAGGCCGCGCGTATCTGCGCGACACCCCAATCTGACAGGATGGAGCTATCGGGAAAGATGCCGAAGGGAAGCACGTTATAGGATAGGATTAAAACCTCGGCCACGCGGACATGCAGGCCTGAAGCGACCGCTAACGCCAGACCGGCCATCACGAAAACATGGGATATTGCAGGCTGCGGTTCTGCACCCTGCCCACCAAAAAGCTGCGACAGAGAGGTCGACTGTGCGACCAATGTGCCGGCAATTTGTAGGGCAAAGACAAACATCCGAAACCCGATACCAAGGGCCAATCCGGCAGCAACCTCGGTCGCAAGGGGGAGTGCGAACCCCTCCTCTATGCCGGGGGCGCGTGCGACAACGGCTGGCGCGATGATCATTGTAAAGCAAACAGTCAGGGCGAGGCGAACGCGTTGTGGGACGGATTGCTCACCAAATGCGGGAAGCAGCGCCATCACCGCGCCAACCCGTACGAAAACCAGTAAGGTGGCCCAAAGCCAGCTTTCTGTCTGGTTCGTCGCTGCAAGCAAACCGTTCAGCAGATCGTTCATACGGGGACTTGCCCTATCATCGCGGCCCGGACTTCCAACCCGATTTCATCGTAAGAAAGAACCGGAGTCGTCAATCCTTTTGTCCCCAAGACCGTGCGCAAAAACCGTCGCCTCAGGGTGGAGGTGACAAGGGCGGGTTGCACCCCGGTTTCTGCAGCCTTGTTAAGCTTTTCAGCAAGGTTATTGGCCAAACGGTTAAATTGATCTGGCGGAAGGGCGACGTCGCGCTGCCCTTTTTCGCCATCAATTTGATAAGTCGTGAATTGGGTTTCCCACTCTGGCGCGAGCTGGATGAGGGGGACAGTTCCATCTTCACGACGCAAGGCGGCAACCAGTTGGAACCCCAGTCGTTGACGAACATGCTCAACGATCGTTTCCGGAGGGCCCATGCCGCGAGCCTCGGCGATCGCTTCAAGGATCAGCGGCAGGTTCCGGATGGATACACGCTCTTCCAGCAGCAAGCGCAAAACGGCGAGCAGCAGATCAACAGGCACCTTGTCGGGAACAAGCTCATCCAGCAGGCGGCGGTTTGCCTCTGCCCGAACAGGGTCAGAAAGGTTGACAAACTCATCCATCAACCGGCGCAGGCCACGTAAGCTAAGCAGACGCGACAGGTTGTTCTTGAGAACCTCCAGCAAATGGGTTGCCAAGACTTCTGTCGGGGACACAACGGTAAAGCCAATGATCGACGCATCCTCTTGCGCGTCAGGCGGGATCCAGCGGGCGGGCGCGCCATAGACCGGTTCGCGCACATCCATACCTTCGGGCGGCGGTAGATCGTCGGATAGCAGGGCGAGGACACGATCAGGGAACAACCGGTCGCGTACCTGCTCTACGCCTTGCAGACGAATGCGGTAGGTGCCAGGCGGCAATGACGCCTCATCTGTCAGGCGGATTTCGGGCAGGATCAGACCGAAAGAACTGGCGATATGATTGCGCATATTGGCAATTCGGACGTCGAGACCTGTTGCGGGATCCAGTACCATCGCGACAAGGTCGGGTGCAAATTCAATATGGATATCATCAAAATCAAGGACATCGCCAAGACGCTTTTCTGGGGGTGGTGCAGGGGTGTTGGCTTCCTCTGCTGGTTGCCTTGCTGCGGCGCCTGCGACCCAATAGGCAGACCCGCCCAGTATCAGCGCACCCGCCATGAAGGGAAGAAACGGCAAGCCAGGAACAAGAGCGAACAGTGCCAGCAGGAATGCAACAGTTGCCAACGCGCCCGGGTAACGCCCCAATTGCGCAAAGAAAGAAACGTCGGCCGCACCGACCGCCCCGCCCCGCGCCAACAAAAGGGCCGCCGCGATAGAGATGACAACGGCCGGAATTTGGCTGACAAGCCCATCGCCGATCGTCAAAATTGCATATGTTTCAAAGGCCTGACCAATAGGCATGCCATGGACTAAGGTGCCCATCACCAGACCCATGACAATGTTGAGCAAGGTAATCAACAATCCTGCAACCGCATCCCCTTTTACAAATTTCGAGGCGCCGTCGAGGGAACCAAAGAAATTCGTCTCGGCCAGCTCATCCTCACGACGGCGTTTTGCCTCGGCGTGGTCAATCGCACCGGCTGACATATCGCTGTCAATCGCAAGCTGCTTGCCGGGCATCCCGTCCAAAGCAAAACGTGCGCCAACCTCGGCCATTCGGCCTGCGCCTTTGGTGATAACCATGAAGTTCACGATCAAAAGCACGCAAAACGTCACAACGCCCAGCAAGACAGAGCCGCCCATAATGAAATTGGCAAAGCCCTCAATCACGTTCCCGGCCGCGGAAGTGCCGGTATGTCCTTGGCCGATAATCAGTTTCGTGGATGATACGTTAAGTGCCAGCCGCAGCATCAGGGATGCAAGCAAAATGGTGGGAAACGCCGAAAACTCTAACGGGCGTTGGATGAATAGCGTTACGGTGAACATCAAGATCGCCAAAGCGAAAGAGATCGACAGCCCAATGTCCAGCATCCATGAGGGCACGGGTAGCACCATCATTACAATGACGGCCATCAGCGCCAGTGCCAGCAGGATCGTCGGCTGAAAAATCGTGCGCAGATTAAGGTTGTTCACTGCAGACCTCCGATCATGGGGCGCCCTTTTCGGCGCAAATTGATAAGAGGACCGCGTGCCCCGACCAAGCCATATCGACTTGGTACCGGCGCAACCTTACGTACTTGGGGCTGTCGGACCGGTGGCGCGGCGGCAAGATGGGCTTCGTACAGCGTTTTCAAGCGGCTGACATAGGCCTGCGCGCGTGGCTCACTGCGGGAATGATAATGGCCGACGGCCTGACGCCAATCACCCGTTTCAGCATATAGGCGTTGCAAAAACTGCGCTGCATATAGTGCATTATCACGCGGGGAGAACATCGTTTCTATATTCGGGAATGCTTGGCCGTGCCAACGGAAATTCAACTGGAAGCAGCCAACGTCTATATTGCGTGTGCCTTGTGCCATCAGCCCGTTGACGTAGGAAATCGCCGACGGCGCATCCGCGAACCAGTTGCCCTTGTTGCCGGATTGCACCGCCCATGGCCATGCTGCAAAACGATCTTCCTGCTGGTTTGTGCGCCCGGTTTCGGCAAGCGTAACGGCCCGTAAAATGGAGAGCGGCACCCCTGTCTCTGTCGCCGCATATTGCGCCGCCGATTCACACAGCATCGAGGGGGAGGCAACGCCACGCCCGACAAAGGCCCCATGCGCCGCAAGGAAGGTAAAAAGCGCGGATAGCAACATTCGCATTGGCAACCCATCAATATCGAGGGGCATTCTGCACCCACATACCCGACAGTAGGGTCAAATCCTTTCCAATCAGTAACCAAGAATTTGGAAACAGCAGATAATCGCGCCAAGATCAAAAAACTGCGGTGCAAAAGCGATGTGATTATCGCGTATCAGGCAGCCGCACGCCCCGCCCAAAGGCCGGTCGCAAGGCAAGCTGTCAGCAAATAGCCGCCCGTCGGCGCTTCCCAATCCAGCATCTCTCCGCAGACGAAAACACGGGACAGGGCGCGCAGCTCCAACCCTTCGGTCAAGGCCTCCTGCGCAATTCCACCGGCCGAGGAAATTGCTTCATCCAGTGGGCGCGGGCCCGCCAAGGGCACGGGCAGCGCCTTGAGCAGTATCGCCAGATCATCGGGCAGCGGGCGGCCCCATTCTTGCACCAAAGCGACCGCAACAGGCGAAAGGCCCAGCTTGCGCAACCGTGCAGACACACTGTCACCACGCCGCCCCTTTGCCAGACGAGTACGGATGGTTTCGGGTGCCAGATCGGGCATCAGATCCAGATGCAAGCTGGCCCCTTGGCGCAGGTCACGGCTGATCGCATAGATCCCGCCACCCTCTAACCCCTTGGCTGAAACAACAAACTCTCCCCGCTCACGCGGACCATTTGACAGGCAAAGTGCAGCCCCCTTGATCGGCTGACCGAAATGGCGGGCCATATGGGCTGACCAATCTATGCCAAAGCCCATATTGGCCGGTTGGAACGGGGTGACCTTCACGCCGCGTGACTCCAGCATCGGCACCCAGGCCGCATCGGAGCCGAGCCGCGCCCAGCTTGCCCCGCCAAGGGCCAGAACGGTGACCGTAGGCTTTACGGCTACGCGCCCATCAGGGGTGTCAAAGGCGAAATTCTCGCCCTCGAATCCGGTCCAGCGCCACCGCGTGCGCAGATCCACCCCCGCCCCTGAAAGGCGCCCCAACCATGCCCGCAATAACGGTGAAGCCTTCATCGCCACCGGAAACACCCGCCCTGATGACCCTGTAAACAGCTCTTGCCCCAAGTCGCGGCACCATTCCTGAACTTGCGAAGGGCCAAAGTCGTGCAGCATCGGGGCCAGCCAAGGGGCATCAAAGGCCGCATTAAAATTCGCCCCCGCATGGGTGATATTGAGACCGGATTTTCCGGCCATCAGAAACTTGCGGGCGGGGCTTGGTTTGGCTTCTGCCACCAAGACCTTGTGGCCGACGGCGGCCAGCGCCTCGGCGGCCATCAAACCGGCGGGACCGGCCCCGATGACCAAGGCATCTATGGTAACCGTATCGGTCATGCTGTCTTTTGCTGAACTGGAGAAACCGCAGCTGTGGTGTCGCTGTCGCTTTCTGTATCGTCGGGCAGCTCGGCCACCGATTGCGCCTTTGCCAAGGCGGCAACCAGATCGGCGCGGGTGACAATCCCGACCATGCGCCCCGCGTCCAGAACGGGGACGGCTTGCTGCCCGCCCTTGGCCAACAGATCAATCAACATACCCAGAGGCGTCTCCTCGGTCACGGTGCCGACTGTTGTGACCATCACCTCTGCCGCGACGGGTTCAACCACATCCCGACTGGCCCGCAAAAAGCGCGATAGAACGCCGTCTTCGGATTCCGGCTTTTGGAGGGTGCGGACCAAATCCGTCTCGCTGACAAGGCCTTGGAACATGCCATCAAAACCGATCACCGGCAGGGTCCGCACTTTGTGCTGCCGGAAGAGGGCGGCAATCTGGCTGACCGGCATTTGCGGATGGGCTGTCACCAGCTTGCGGGTCATGATCTGGGCGCTTTGCACACCGTCAAACAGGTGTTCAGCGGCAAGGTTATGGGCAGCGTCGATCAGCCGGGCAAGGTCTGCGGGGCCAATGTTTACGTCCAGCCGCAGCCGTTGCAGGATGGCCGACAGATCTGCGCTTTCGATCATCGGGCGCAGGCCAGCCTCTCCGACGGCACGGGGGGCGTGATCAACAGGCTGGCGGAACGGATAGACGCGCCCCGTCATGCGGTTATAAACCACGGCGACCGCCAGCAGCAAAACCGTATCAAGCAAGACCGGGCTGAAGACATAGGAAAAGCCGACCTCGCGCACCGCATCTGCTGTAAGCACCGCGCCAAGGGCCACCCCCGCAGCCGGGGGATGTGTAGCGCGCAAAAGCATCATCGCAATCATCGAGCAGGTGACAGACAGGCCAAGCGCCAGCCATGGCTCGGTCACCAGCATCACCATAATCACGCCGACAAGCGCCGAAACCGTATTGCCGACCACCGCCGACCATGGCTGTGCCAAGGGGCTGGAAGGCACGGCAAAAGCCAGCATCGCCGTGGCCCCCAATGGCGCGATCAGCAGTAATGTCGGGTCAAGCCCGGTCGTGCTTGTGGGGGTCATGGTCAACCGCACAAGGAAGGTGCAGCAGGTCAGGCCAACGCCGGCCCCGATACAGGCGCGCAGCATCTCGCGGGTGGGCGGGCGACCTACGGAGGGGCCAAGCGCCCGCATTATGCGGCGCCAGCGTGTCACTTCGGCGCCATCGCAAGCCGGATCAACGCGCGTTCCATCACGGCCATAGTCGGGGCGCGACTGGAGGAGCGGAGGGTTAAATCGGTTTCCAGTAATTCCCCCAAGGCCCATTCCAGCACCGGCACCCGCCAGCCTTGCAGCTGCCGTAGCATCCTGTCTCGACGCGGTCCGAATACCCGCGCCCGCAGCAAGCCATTGGCCGCCCCGCCACCATCGGTCGCCGCCGCGTGTAGCGCTTTGAAATGCCGCATTGCCCCGATGCACAGGGTTACGGGGGCGACGCCCTGCCCCTCCAGCCGCCGCATCAAGGCACCGACCTGCCGCTGGTCACGCTCTGCCACGGCGTGGATCACGTCATCCACCTCGGTATCGATTGTGGCGGGCGCACAGGCGGCCACGGCATCGGACCCAAGCGGCGTATCAATGCCCCAATGATACAGCGCTATCTTTTCAAGCGTTTGGCGAAAATCACCGGGGTCCAGCGCACGGGCCAACACGCCCAGATCGGTCATCGCCTCGGGTGAGATTGCGCGCAAGCCGGCGCGTTTGAGTTCGGCCTCGATCTCTTCTCGGCTTGGCGGATCATCATACAGCCCGATTGAGACCGCCGACCCCGAATCGTCAAACACCTTCTTCAGTGCCGATTTCCCCGTAAGGTTACCCGCCGTGACCACGATCACCGCATCGCCGGGCCGCCATTCGCGCAAAGCATTCGCCAGCATCGGGGCAAGCCCGTCGGTCGCCTCCTCGACAAAGGCGACGCGCGGGCCGGGAAAAAAGCCCTGCGTGCGGATCGCATCCGACAAGGCCGCCCCGTCACGGCGCAGATCGGCGGCGGGTAGGCGGGTCAAGCGCATCTCGGCCTCACCCTCCGGGCCAACCAGCGCCAGAATCGCCTCTTGCCGTTTAAGCGCGACCCGCATCGCATCGGCGCCAAAAATCAGCAGCCCGGCCTTTGTGGCATCGGGCGCGGAAAGATATTTCGCCGCCTGCTGCCCCTTCAGGTTCATTGCGCGCCGGACCAGTTTGCCGAGGTTGCGATGATCTGGCTGACGATCTGATCCGCCAGAATCCGCATCAAACGAAGGGAGGCATCTTCCTCGGCAGCCAATCCCGCCACGGTCGATCCGGTCGCAGAATAGGCGGTAAAGCTTCTGGCCTGCCCGCCCGTCACCTGCGCACCGCTTGCCACATTGGCCAGTTGCCAATCCACGGTGCCAACCAGATGATAGCGGGTGGTGGCGTTATCGGTCGAAATGCCGACACCATCGGTGGTCAGCTTGATCGTATAAGACAGCGCAAAACGCGGCACATCGGACGGGCCAAGCCGCTCTTCCAGCCGTTCCACCAGATCAAAGGCGGGTTTGTCGCGCGGCTCATCCGCCAGAATCGCGTTTTGCAGATTGGAGGCGGCCCCCCCCGGCGCATAGGCCGGGGTGAAGCCGCAGGCCGCAAGGGCCAGAACACAGAACAAAAGTGCTTTAGATAACCACATTGACGATACGCCCCGGCACCACGATCAATTTCTTTACAGGTTTGCCTGCAAGGAACTTTACCACAGCATCATCCGCCAGAACCCGTTTTTCAACCTCGGATGTGGGCATATCTGCGGGAATGGTAATTTCCCCGCGCCGCTTGCCGTTAATCTGGATTGGCAAGGTGACCGTGTCCTGCACCAGCATTGCCGGATCCGGCTGGGGCCACGGGGCCTTTGCGACCAAGCCGGTGCCGCCTTGCTGCGCCCAAACTTCCTCGGCCAGATGGGGAACCATGGGGGACATCAACTGCGCAAGGGTGCGCATCGCCTCTTGCATCGCAGGCTTGCCCGCTTGCGATTTCGACAGCGTATTGGTGAACTCATAAAGCTTGGCGATTGCCTTGTTGAAGGCAAAGCCCTCAATCGCTTGGGTCACATCCTGTGCGATACGGTGCATGGCGCGCAACAGGTCGTCATCGCCCTTGCCCTCGGCATCGGGCATTTGTGCGATCCGTTCGCTTAGGACCCAAACTCGGTTGAGGTATTTCGCCGTCGCCTCTGCGCCCGAGGCAGTCCATTCCACATCACGTTCGGGCGGGCTGTCGGACATCACGAACCAACGTGCGGTATCGGCGCCGTAAGTCGCGATGATATTCATCGGATCGACCACGTTCTTCTTGGATTTCGACATCTTGATGATCGGGCCAACCTCAACCGGCGTGCCGTCTTTCAGGCGCGCGCCTTTGTCGGTTTTCTCAACATCTTCGGGCATTTGCCAGACAGGGCGGCCATCGGCCCCTTTTGTGGCATAGGTTTCATGGGTCACCATGCCTTGGGTAAACAGCGCGTTGAACGGCTCAATCGCGGATGCGGGCAGATGTCCGGTTTTATGCATCGCGCGTGCAAAGAAGCGCGAATAAAGCAGGTGCAAAATCGCATGTTCCACCCCGCCGATATATTGGTCGACGTTCATCCAGTATTCGGCCTCGGCCGGATCGGTCGGTGTCGCGGCATGTGGCGAGGTAAAGCGCGCGTAATACCAAGAGCTATCCACGAAGGTATCCATCGTATCGGTTTCCCGCCGTGCCGCAGCACCACATTTCGGGCAGCTGCAATCGCGCCATGTCGGGTGCCGGTCCAGCGGGTTGCCGGGGATGTCGAAGGTCACATCATAGGGCAGCTCGATCGGCAGGTTTTCTTTGGCCTCAGGGACCACGCCGCATTTCTCACAATGGATCACGGGGATCGGGCAGCCCCAATAGCGCTGACGGGAGACCCCCCAATCGCGCAGACGGTAATTGGTGACGCCGCGCCCCACGCCCTTTTCCTCGCAAAAGGCGATGGCGGCATCAACGGCATCGGCGCCGGTCTGCACCTCTTCGCCCGCAAAGCCGCGGATATAGCGGACGGGTTCGGATTTCATCGGCACGAAGGCCTCGGTCAGCACCTCTTCCTCGGCGCCCTCGGGGACAAAGACGGGGGGAATCGGCAGGCCGTATTTGCTCGCAAATTCGAAATCGCGCGGATCATGCGCCGGGCAGCCAAAGATCGCGCCGGTGCCATACTCCATCAACACAAAGTTCGCGATATAGACAGGCAGCTCCACCGCTGTATCAAACGGATGGCGCACCCGAACGCCGGTATCAAGCCCGCGCTTCTCGGCTTTTTCCAACGCTTCTTCCGAGGTGCCGATCTTGCGGCATTCCGCGACAAAGGCTGCAACCTCGGGGGAATGACGTTCCAGATGTTTGGCCAATGGGTGATCCGGAGAGATCGCTGCAAAGGAGGCCCCCAGCAATGTATCGGGCCGGGTTGTGTAAACCTCTATCCGGTCAAACCCCTCGGGGGCATCCACGGTGGAAAAGGCAAATTGCAAGCCGCGCGATTGGCCGATCCAGTTTGCCTGCATCAGGCGCACCTTCTCGGGCCAGTTTTCTAACCCGTCCAACGCTTCAAGCAATTCCGCAGAATAATCCGAGATTTTGAAGAACCACTGCGTCAGCTCGCGCCGCTCCACCGCCGCGCCAGACCGCCAGCCTTTGCCATCAATCACCTGCTCATTTGCAAGCACGGTCATATCCACAGGGTCCCAGTTCACCACGGCATTCTTGCGGTAGACCAGCCCTTTTTCCATCATATCGATGAACATCGCCTGCTGCTGGCCGTAGTATTCGACATCACAGGTCGCGAATTCCCGGCTCCAGTCGATCGACAGGCCAAGGGGCTGCATTTGCCCGCGCATGTCTGCGATATTGCTGTAGGTCCAGTCCTTGGGGTGGCCCCCCCGCTCCATCGCGGCATTCTCGGCGGGCATCCCGAAGGCATCCCAGCCCATCGGGTGCAGCACGCTAAACCCGCACGACCCCTTATACCGCGCGACAACATCGCCCATGGTATAGTTGCGCACATGCCCCATGTGGATGCGCCCCGATGGATAGGGGAACATCTCCAGCACATAATACTTGGGGCGGGTGGTGTCGCGCTTGGCGGTGAACACGCCCGCATCAGCCCAGGCCTTTTGCCAACGAGATTCAATAACAGCGGGATCATAGGGCATGACGACGGGCCTCTTAGCAGGGGATCAAATATCCCGAGCAGTTAACCCACAAGGCCCCATAACGTCCAGCCGTAATGCCCAAATCATATGGGGTTAAAGCTTGCTGTCCCTGATCCGCAATTGGCGCGCACGGGTCAAAATCGCATCTTCCACGGCGCGCTGGGTGTCACGGCTAACCGACGCCCCGCCCCGCGTTTGCAACGAAAGCTTCAACGACCGCGCATCAAGCGCCGGATCTTGCACGTAAACCGTGGCGCGATAGGCACGCCCGCCACCCGGCGGCACACCGTATCCGGTCACGATCACGCCGGTAAACGGATCAACCGTCTGTACCGGCAAAAAGTTCAGAATATCCAGCGAGGCGTTCCAGATGTACTTGTTCACCTCAACCGTGGTGTTCGGATCATCGGCATTGCGGAACAAGTCCCAGACGGTTCCGCCCCGCGATTTGCCCACTTGTGGCAGGTCGTCCTGCTCTGCGCGCATATTGTATTCGGCGTCATTGTTGCGCTGTGCGGCGTCACGAACCGCTTCAGGGTCGCTGGGGCCACCCATAAACCCTCCGCCACAAGAAGCGGTTGCTACGACCGTCACAGCCATCACTGTGGCGCGAAGAAGAAAAAGGCTCATACGGATCTCCCGGCTCTGATAGCCGTTTGTCTAGCTTAGCGACCCCTTTGGAACAAGGGGTTTCAATACATCTGCTATAGGGCGCGCCAGAAACAGGCGCAAACCCCCATTTTGCACCCCTTATATATGCCCCCACCGGAGAATCGCCCGCCCCAGCGATTCCGCCGGTCTACCGCCCCAATTCCACGCAATCTGGCGGTAAAGGCTGCCCGCGGCCCGCAATCCCGCCCGAATCCTGCAGCCGCCCGCATCAACTGTGGCATTGACGCACCACAAGACACGTGTTTCCCGCCGCGCCTTTGGTCAGCGTTGCAAAAAGTGCGGGAAACGGTGATGAAGCATGCATACCCAGTTTGGATTTCCCCGAGTTGGGCAGCACCTTTAAAACACACGAGGGAAGACGATGAAAAAAATCCTTATCGCGACAACCGCACTCATCGCAACTGCTGGCCTGGCCCAGGCTGACATTGCAATCTCCGGCGTTGCAAAAGCTGGTTTGATCTACAACAGCGAAGGCGAAGAAAGCACACGCGTACACAACGAAGTCTTGCTGACATTCGACGGCACTGGCGAAACTGATGGTGGCCTGCAGTTTGGCTTCAACACCAACATCATCATCGAAGACAATGGCGGCGTTGCAAACGACGACACCACTGTGTTCTTGTCCGGCGCATTCGGCAAACTGTCCTTCGGTTCCGTTGCTGAAGCTGACGAAGTTGCTGGCCTGTCCGACATCGGCTGGGAAGGTCTGGACGTTGATGACGTTGCAGAAGCCCTGGTTGGCGACGAGCTGGAAGACATCCTTGACGTAGACCTGAGCCACAACGTAAACTACACATACGCAACTGGCGCCCTGACATTCTCCTTGTCCGGTCAGTTGGCTTCCGGCGGCCACGGCGCTGACAACGTTGACAGCTATGCAGCTGGCATCAAGTACAGCTTCAGCGACGCATATGTTGGCCTCGGCTACGCTGACCACGGCGTTGGCATTGCTAGTGCAGACGTTGTTTCCGTATTCGCTGGTGGTACATTCTCCGGTGTTAAAGTTGCAGCTCTCTACTCCGACGCGTCGCTCAAAGACGGTCTGGGCGGCAAAGCTGACGCAAAAGCATACGGTCTGAACGCTTCCTACACCATGGACGCACTGACATTGTCCTTGGGTCTTGGCAAAGCTGACTACGACGGCGTTACTGACCACACTTCGGTTGGTATCGGTGCTGCTTATGACCTCGGTGGCGGTGCATCCGTACACGCTGGTCTCGCACAGGTTAAATCTCCTGGCGACGAAAACCTCGAAGCGTTCCCAGACGGTGCTAAAGCTCTTGCTGACGACAAAGAAGTCCGCGCTGACTTCGGCGTAACTTTCACATTCTAATCTAACCGATTAGTTTATGGGGAAAGAGCGGGCCTTGTGCCCGCTCTTTTCTTTTTTGCGATAGGGTTATGCCGATTCTGCCCAAACCAAGGCACCGGCTTGCCAATGCGCTTTCCTTGGGGCACCCTGAACCTCTACCGACCGGATAAAAGGCGCAGGTCATGTCTTTCAACACCCTTGCAACAGCCCTTGTTTTGCTCGCCAGCCCCGCCATGGCAGAGCTGAAACTTTCAGGCGAGGCTAAGATGGGGCTTGTCTTTGACGGTCAGGATTTGGCGGCCCTAAGCGGCGCACAAGTCACCGCCCATGCTTACGGCACCACCGATGGTGGGCTGGAATACGGCATTATCATGGATATGGACGTCAGCAACTTTAACCGCGACGATGATCCCCGCGCCCAAGTGTATATCTCTTCGGGGGGGCACAATCTGCGCGCAGGCACCGGCGTGAAAAGTGCTGTCACATCGCTGCAAGGCCCCTCAATCTCGGATGCGCCATGTTGCAAGCTGGGCTATTGAGTGGCTAATATACTGAAATCAAAGATTTAGAAGTGATGGCTGCGGCCGATCACCTTCATCCATCGCATTGTAAAACCGCCAAAAAGGCCGTCCGTTATGTCCCTTCCTGCCATTCAGTCCCGTTTGATCTCTGCCTGCAAGGCCGCTGGCCGTGACCCTTCGGATGTGACGCTTATCGCTGTCTCCAAGGTTCAGCCGCTTGAACTGGTGCGCGCGGTTCTGGTCGAGGGGCAAAAGGTTTTCGGCGAAAACTATGTGCAAGAGGCGCAAGGAAAATGGCCCGACCTGCGCGCGGAATTCGGCCCGCTTGAGGTTCATATGATCGGCCCGCTGCAAACCAATAAGGCCAAGGTTGCGATGGATCTTTTTGATGCGATCCATACGCTTGATCGCCCCTCACTCGCGACAAAACTTGCCAATCTTGCGCAGCAACGCGGCAGTTGCCCCAAGCTGTTCATCCAGATCAACACAGGCGAAGAGCCGCAAAAGGCCGGTGTTTTGCCCGCCGATACCGATGCTTTCATCGCCACCGCCCGCGCGCTTGACCTTCCCATCACCGGCTTGATGTGCATCCCACCGGAAGGCGAAGACAGTACGCCACATTTCAACGCCCTTGCCGCATTGGCCGCCCGTAACGGCTTGACGGGCCTTTCGATGGGGATGAGCGGTGATTTTGAGGCTGCTATTGCCGCAGGGGCCACCCATGTTCGCGTCGGCTCTGCTATTTTCGGCGCGCGCGACTATAGCTAGGGGCTATTGCCGCACGATCAGCCGGGTGCCCAGCCGTACCCGCGCGGCAATCCACAACAGATCCGCCCGCGCAAAGGCCACACAGCCCGCAGTCGGATAGCCCATCCGCCGCCACTGGTGCAAAAAGATCGCCGATCCCCGCCCCGGCACCGCATCGGGCCAGTTCCAATCGGTGATCATCACCAGATCATAAAGCGGGTCGGCGCGGCGCATGTCCTCATGGCTAAACCCGTGCGGCGCCCGCACAAGGTGGTTATAGTCGGCGTCCCGTACATCATCCGACCACAGGTCCCCCAGCCGGATAGGCTGCGCCCATTCCGGCAAATCCGCGCCGCGCAAGCGATCCGGCCGGTAATACATGCCCATAATCCGGTGGACGCCGACAGGGGTCGCACCATCCCCTTCGCGCTTATTGGCGGTTATGCCGCCCCGCCCGATGGAACAGGCAAACCGCCGACCGGCAAAGCGAACCCCCGAAGGGGTCAGGACAAGGTCATGCACTCTCATATCAAATGTCCCGATTTGGCGGCCTTGGTCGCCAGATAACCCGCATTCTGGTCGGTTTGCCCGACATGCAGCGGCACGCGTTCGGTCACGGTGATGCCATTCGCCTCCATCATCGCGATCTTTGCGGGGTTGTTGGTGAGCAGGCGAACGGCAGAAAATCCAAGCCCGCGCAGGATGTCGGCCCCAAGGCGAAAGTCGCGCTCATCATCCTCGAAGCCCAAGCGGTGGTTGGCCTCTACTGTGTCAAAGCCTTGATCTTGCAAGGAATAAGCGCGCATCTTGTTGGCCAGCCCAATCCCGCGACCTTCCTGATTCAGGTACAAAAGCACGCCCGCACCGGCCGCCCCCATCTGGGTCAGGGCGGCATGAAGCTGCGGGCCACAATCGCATTTCAAACTGCCCAGAACATCGCCGGTAAAACAGGCCGAATGCAGCCGCGCCAAAACCGGAGCTGTGCGATCAGGGCGGCCAACCTCAATCGCGTAATGCTCGGGGCCGCCATCTTCGGGGCGCAAGACATGCACATGGCCCGCCCCAGCCGCAGCCATTGGCAGTCGTGCAGCGCTGACAGGATGCAGCGGCGAGGCGCGCCCAAGCTCTGGCAGGATCGCGGGTAGGGACAGGCGGGTGAGCCCGGCTGTGGGCATATCGGGGGGCACCTGAACGGCCAGAACGGCCGGCAAAAGCGGGGCGGATTTCACAAGCTGGATCGCGGCGCGGTGCAACGCGGCAGAGCCGTCGCGCAATGAGCGGAACGGGCCTTTCATCGGAAAGCGCAGGTCATCCGCCGGATCGGCCAATGCGCGCAGCCATGTCATGTCTGCATCATCGGGCACCGCAATTCGCACCAGATCACCGTCATAAGCGGGGGTCTTCAACGTCTCGGCGCGCCGCGCGGTCAGAACCAGTTCCAACGGCCCAAGCGTGCGCAGCGCGGCTAGCCGTTCCGCGCTCAGCGCCTCAACGGCGACGACAAGAATGGCCCCGTTATCCGCCAACATCACCGGCACGCCCATGCGCAAATCCCCCCGCGCGCGGGTCAGTTGTTCGACGATAGACAGGCCAAGCAGCATGGCATCCCCCTTTATTGCTGCCGCAAGATGTAACCGCAGCGCATGGAAATTGAAACATACCGCCCGAAACTCACACGTCAGCGTGAGAAGTTTGACGCATATCTTGCCGAAACCGTGCGCCGCACGCATCTGTCTAACAACACAGAGGAGCGCGTTATGGGACAATTGAAAAAAATTCTATTGGTAGACGACGATGATGACCTGCGCGAAGCGTTGAGCGAACAGCTGGTCATGTCTGAGGAATTCGATGTATTCGAGGCCGCGAATGGTGCGGATGGCATGGAAAAGGCAAAGGCCACCTTTTACGACATGGTCATTCTGGACGTGGGCTTGCCCGATACGGATGGCCGAGAGCTTTGCCGTCGGATGCGCAAAGCAGGTGTGAAAAGCCCGATCCTGATGCTGACAGGCCATGATACCGATGCCGACACGATCCTTGGCCTTGACGCCGGCGCGAATGATTACATCAGCAAGCCATTTAAGTTTCCGGTGCTTCTGGCCCGTATTCGTGCGCAGCTGCGCCAGCATGAGCAATCCGAGGATGCGGTTTTCCAGCTTGGCCCATATACGTTCAAGCCGGCCCAAAAGATGTTGCTGGACGAAAAAGAAAAGAAGATCCGGCTGACGGAAAAGGAAACCAATATCCTGAAATTCCTTTATCGTGCAGGCTCTTCCGTGGTTGCCCGGGATGTGTTGCTGCATGAGGTTTGGGGCTATAACGCCGGGGTTACGACCCACACGCTGGAGACCCACATCTACCGCCTTCGTCAAAAGATCGAACCCGATCCATCGAACGCGCGTTTGCTGGTGACGGAATCGGGCGGTTACCGACTTGTTGCCTGACTGCCATACTGTTGACTAAATCGGCATCAATATCATGGTTAACGACCGAATATAGCGTATACAGGTTGTATTAGTTTCGATTCCCCTTGTCGCGTCGGGGTTATGGCGTGACATCCTCCCTGTTGGACCTTGGCCGGGCTTCGTGCCCGGTCTTTTTTTGTCTTGCCCCAAGGTTTGACCAAGAAAGGGTTGAGGGTATTGCACCCGCGCCTTACGGTACGCCCAACCCGCAAGCAGGAGAGATGCCGGATGACCTTTACCCTTGCCACCTGGAACATCAACTCTGTCCGTCTGCGCGAGAACCTTGTCGCGCAACTGTTGACCGATGAGGCCCCTGACGTTTTGTGTTTGCAGGAATGCAAAAGTCCGGTGGAAAAAATTCCGGTGGAGCAGTTTCAAGCGCTTGGTTACCGCTACATGGTGGCGCGGGGGCAGAAGGGCTATAACGGCGTGGCGATTTTGTCAAAGCTGCCGATTGTGGATGCTGGCGATAAGGATTTTGCGCAGCTGGGTCAGGCGCGCCATGTGGCGGCGCGGTTGGAAAATGGTGTGACGATCCACAACTGCTATGTGCCTGCGGGCGGTGACATTCCCGACCGGACGCTGAACGAAAAATTCGGCCAAAAGCTGGATTACCTGACCGAGATGCGCGATTGGTTCCGCTGGGAAAAGCCCGACAACGCGATCTTGGTGGGTGATCTGAACATCGCCCCGCGTGAGGATGATGTCTGGAGCCATAAGAAGCTGTTGAAAATCGTAAGCCACACACCGGTTGAGGTAGAGCATTTCAATCAGGTGATGGAGGCGGGCGATTGGGCTGATGTTACCCGTGCCGATATCCCCGAAGGTTTGCTTTACAGCTGGTGGTCATACCGCGCCAAGGACTGGGACGCCGCCGATAAGGGCCGCCGTTTGGACCACATCTGGGCCACTGGCGACATTGCCAAATCTGCCCATTCAAGCCGTATCTTGCGCCCCGTGCGCGGCTGGGAAAAGCCAAGCGACCACGTTCCCGTCTTTGCCACCTTTGACCTTTAGGGTTGATAGAGCGGGATAGTTGAAAGCGAGGTTTTCGCCGACCCTTTACTGACCTCGCTGCCATGCGCGAGATAGATCAGCGTCTGGTTCGCCTCGTCAAAGACCCGCGTGACCCTGATCGATTTCAGGATGATGGACTGGCTTTCACGAAACACTTCCTCGCCGCCCTTGCCGCGTTTGATATCGCCCAATTCGATCGGGCCGGTTTGCGTGCAGGCGATTGAGGAGTTCGAGGGATCCTCAAACCAGTTGCCCTGTTGCAAACGGTCGATGATGCCGCGGTCGAAATAGGCAAGATGGCAGGTCACGCCCTTTACCTCGGGGTCACGGATGCTTTCGATGATGATGTCGTTGCCGAACCAATCCACGCCAACCTCTCCGACTTCTTCGGCATGTAGGGGGGCGGTGCACAGCGCAACTGCTGCGGCAAGGATCAGTCGGTTCATAATATCTCTCCGTAAGGGGCCATGTGACGCAACGCACAGATGGGGTATTCGGTTCCCTGCCTGAGAAAATTGGGGCGCACCAACCGGCACGCCCCAATAGATTACAGATCCAAGGCCCGATCGCCAGCGGCATCCTTGATCCGCGTTGGCAACCCGATTTTGTTGAGCAAGCCAAGGAACGGTCTGGCGTCAAGGTCTTCGACATTCGCCATATGGCCCACGTCCCAAGTGCCTTCGGCGATCAGCATCGCGGCCGCAACGGGCGGCACGCCGGCGGTATAGGAAATCCCCTGAGAGCCGACCTCGTTATAGGCGTCCTTGTGGTCCGAGATGTTATAGACGAACACCTCAACCGGCTGGCCGTCCTTGGTGCCTTTGACAAAATCCCCGATGCAGGTTTTGCCGGTATAATTCGGGGCAAGGCTGCTTGGGTCGGGCAGAACGGCCTTGACCAGTTTCAAAGGCACAACCTCCAGCCCTTCGGCGGTGGTGACGGGCTGTTCGGACAAAAGCCCAAGGTTTTGCAGCACGGTAAACACGTTGATATAGTGATCGCCAAACCCCATCCAGAACCGCACATCGGCGTTTGGATAGCGGTTGGAAAGCGAATGCACCTCATCATGGCCGGACATATAGGATTTCTGCTTGCCGACGACTGGCAGGTCATCCTCGCGCATCACCTCGAACATCTTGTTCTCTTGCCACGCGCCCTTTTGCCAGCTGTAAACCGTGCCGGTGAATTCGCGGAAGTTGATCTCAGGATCAAAGTTGGTCGAGAAATACTTGCCGTGGTTGCCCGCGTTAATATCAACGATATCAATGCTGTGCACCTCATCCATGCAAGCATCAACCGCATAGCGCGCAAAAGCATTCACCACGCCTGGATCAAAGCCCACACCCAGAACAGCCGTCACACCAGCGGCCTTGCAGGCCTCGCGCTTCTTCCATTCGTAGTTGCCATACCACGGCGGGGTCTCGCAGATTTTGGTCGGATCTTCATGGATCGCCGTGTCGATATAGGCAGCCCCCGCATCAATGCAGGCGTCCAGCACGGTCATATTCACGAAGGGGGAGCCGACGTTAATCACGATCTGCGCGCCGGTCTGGCGGATCAGCGTTTTCACGGCCTCTATGTTGGTGGCATCAAGGGTATATGCGTGGAACGGCCCCGGAACCTTCATCGCGGCTTTTTCATGTACCGTTTGAATGATCGCTTCACATTTGGACAGCGTGCGGCTTGCGATATGGAGATCGCCCAGCACGTCGTTGTTTTGCGCGCATTTATGCGCCACAACCTGTGCCACCCCCCCAGCGCCGATGATCAGAACATTGCGTTTCATTTCAAGCCTCCTTCAGCCCAGATTGCCTTCAAAATCACTATAGTCAAACGTCCGCGCTACGGTCAGCGCGCCGTCAAGCTCTCGTAAAACGATCGCAGGCATCTTCACGCCGTTGAACCAGTTTTTCTTTACCATGGTATAGCCGGCAGCATCGGCAATGCTGAGCCGGTCCCCGATTTTCAATGGCGCGGCAAAGGAGAACTCCCCGAAAACATCGCCAGCAAGGCAGGATTTGCCGCAGATCATGAACGGGTGGTCGCCCGTCACATCCATCTTGGCAGGTTCTCGGTAGATCAGCAAATCGAGCATATGCGCCTCAACCGAGGCATCCACAATCGCCAGATCCTTGCCATTGTTCAGCACGTCCAGAACCGTCACCTCAAGGCTGGCGGTTCCTGTTATCGCGGCCTCTCCGGGTTCCAGATAGACCTGCACGCCGAATTTATCGGCAAAGGCCCGAAGCCGTTTCGCCAGCGCCTCTAGCGGGTAATCATCGCCGGTAAAATGGATGCCGCCGCCAAGGCTGACCCAATCCAGACCTTGCAAAAAGCTGCCGAACTCGGTCTCGATCCGGGTCAGCTGTTGGTCGAACAGGGCGAAATCATCATTCTCGCAGTTGTAATGGATCATCACGCCAGTGATCTGATCGGCCACCGCCATCAGCTTTTGCAGGTCCCATTCACCCAAACGGCTGAACGGGCGCGCCGGATCGGCAAGATCAAAATGTGAGGTCGAAAACTGCGGGTTCAGCCGCAAACCGCGCGCCAGTCCGGTGGTTTTATCGGCAAACCGTTCCAATTGGCTGATGGAATTAAAGATGATCTTATCGGCATAGCCGACCGCCTCATCCACTTCATCATCCGCCCAAGCCACGGAATAGGCGTGGGTTTCACGGCCAAACTTCTCACGCCCCAAGCGCAGCTCATAGAGGCTGCTGGAGGTGGTGCCATCCATATGGTCGCGCATCACGTCAAACGCGGGCCAAGTGGCAAAACATTTCAATGCAAGCAGGCATTTCGCGCCAGAAAGCGCGCGCAGACGGTCCATCTTGGCCATATTGGCGGCGAGTTTCGTCTTGTCGATCAGGTAGTAAGGCGTCGGTATCATGGCGTCCCCCCGAAAAATCCAAGAGCGGCGCGTATAGGACAAGCGCGCGCCTGCTGCAAGCGTTTGCCCTACATCATACGGATAACATCTTTGCCCACCGCCAAAACATAACCCCGCCGCGCAATGGTTTTGACCAGCAGCTCCGACACCAGCTGATTTCCCAAAGTATCGCGCAGCCGTTTGATGCGCGTGGCCCCTGCCGCCTCCTCGCAATCAACCGAATCGCGGCCCGAGATCACACCCTCGATCTGCGCGCCGGTCATCACATCGTCATCCATCCGCGCCTCGGCCAGAACCGACAGCGTTTCAAGTGCTGCCTCGGTCAGTTTGAATTCCAGATCATTGATGTAGACCGCATTGCTTTCCCGGCTGATCAACAGGCTGGAAACCTGAATCCCCGACCGTTGAATCGCCGATATCCGCCGGTTCAGCGCAACAATCGTGACCAAAAACACCAGTGCTGCGATCATCAGCGCCGTCGCAAAGACCAGCAGCACAAAAATCACAACACGGTAGCTGGCCAGAACATCCGAAAACGCCGTGCCCGATTGCGCAAGGATTTCCAGAAGCTTGATTTCGGCCCCCGTGGTCAAGCCATCGTTCTCGACAAATATCCGTTCCACCCGCGCATTAAAGGCATTCGCATCGGGCAGGTTCATGAACAACAGCACCGCCGCCCCCAGCAAGATCAGCACGATGGCCGCAATCCCGCCTGCAACCACGCGGTTGCCCGCCCGCAGATTATCAAAGGGAGAGGAAATAAGCGCCCGCATTGGCTTTCCTTTCTGCAAGGCCTTCAGGCCCGAAAACGGATAGGACATTCAGCAAGGTCCACCCCTTTTGCGCCAAACGCGGGGCGATTGCCCGTGCGGCGGCATCTGCCGAGCAGGCAGACTGTGGCAAGGCAACAACGCCGTAGTGCAAACGCAAGGGGTCGTCGCGTTTTGCCTTATAATCGGCATAGCAATCGGCATGTGCAGCACCGGCAAATGCCAGAACAAGCAGGGCGGCAGCCCCAAGTTTTTTGATCACAACAAGACCCTCCTGATCTGCGGCAATCTTGCCCGCAAGTGGTAAAGATATTCAATATCAAAGCCCGCGATTAGGGCGGTTATGACATATCGGCAGGCATGGCTCTTTTCATTTGCCGCTGGATGGGTTTTGCTTGGTTGCATGAAAAGCACACCAGATGACAGATATGAAACAGAGGCCCAAGCGCGGGGCGCAACCTGCATTGCGGGCGTGGATGAGGTTGGGCGCGGCCCCTTGGCGGGGCCGGTCACAGCGGCGGCGGTGCGTTTGCTGCCGGGCAAAGTGCCGGTCGGCCTTGGGGATAGCAAGGCCCTGACGGCCAAACGCAGGGATGCCTTGTTTGATTTGATCATGGATATGGCCGAGGTTTCTATCGCACACGCCTCTGTCGAAGAGATCGACGAGATCAACATTCTGCGGGCCAGTCATCTTGCCATGGTGCGCGCCTTGCAAGGCCTGCCGACTCCGCCTGATTTCGCACTGATCGATGGCAACCTGCTGCCGCGCGACATGCCCTGCGCGGGTCAGGCGATTATTAAAGGCGATGCCCTGTCGCTTTCGATCTCAGCCGCGTCGATTGTTGCAAAAGTGACACGCGACAGGATGATGGTGGGTTTGGCGCAACAGTATCCGGGGTATGGATGGGACCGAAACGCCGGATATCCGACAAAAGAGCATCAGTCGGCGCTCCTAAATCTTGGGGTGACCCCGCATCATAGACGTTCGTTCAAGCCGGTACACAACATCTTGTATCAAGAAAAATATATAACCCCTTGATTCAATAAAGAATTTGACGACGAATCACTAATGACTCATCCTTAGCCTTAACAAAACGACGCAAAATGCGCGGGGCAGAGGCAGAAGATGACAACCAAAACAAAAGCGCCAGAGGCGGCAACTTTACCGCTTAACCAAATTCTTGGAGGGGATTGCATTGATGTGATGAACAGCTTGCCGGCAGGCTCTGTTGATCTGATCTTTGCGGACCCTCCGTACAACTTGCAGCTGAAAGGCGATTTGCATCGTCCGGACAACTCCAAGGTGGATGCGGTTGATGATCATTGGGACCAGTTTTCCAGTTTTGCGAAATATGATCAATTCACGCAGCTTTGGCTGGCGGCGGCAAAACGGTTGCTGAAACCCAATGGTGCTATTTGGGTAATCGGGTCTTATCACAACATTTTCCGCGTTGGCGCGACATTGCAGGACCAAGGGTTTTGGGTGCTCAATGATGTGGTTTGGCGCAAAACCAACCCCATGCCGAACTTTCGCGGCAAGCGTTTGACGAATGCGCATGAAACCCTGATCTGGGCCAGCCGTGATGAGGGTGCGAAATACACTTTCAACTATGAGGCGTTGAAGGCGCTTAACGAAGGCGTGCAGATGCGGTCGGACTGGGTGTTGCCGATCTGCACCGGGCATGAACGTCTGAAGGATGAGGCCGGCGATAAGGCGCATCCGACCCAAAAACCGGAAAGCCTGCTCCACCGCGCGCTTATTGCAACAACCAATCCCGGTGACGTTGTGCTTGACCCGTTCTTTGGCACGGGGACCACAGGGGCTGTGGCAAAAATGCTTGGCCGTGATTTCATCGGGATTGAGCGGGAAGAGGCATATCGCAAGGTCGCGGAGCGCCGCATTGCAAAGGTGCGCAAATTTGATTCCTCGGCGCTGGAGATTACCGGTTCCAAGCGGGCGGAACCTCGGGTGCCGTTCGGGCAGGTTGTGGAGCGCGGCATGCTGCGCCCCGGTGAGGAACTCTATTCCATTGGCAGCCGTTTCAAGGCCAAAGTACGTGCCGATGGCACTTTGATTGGCAATGATGTGAAAGGCTCCATCCATCAGGTTGGTGCGGCATTGGAAGGCGCGCCAAGCTGTAACGGCTGGACGTATTGGCACTTCAAGCGGGATGGGAAGATGGTTTCCATCGATATCCTGCGCCAGCAAATCCGCGCAGAGATGAGCGAAGGCCGCCCGCACTAATCCTAATAACTTCAGTTTTGTACCGCCTGCATCAGGGGCCAGCCCCCTGATGCAAACTCCCGCCGTGCTTGGTCATGGCGGGCTTTTTGGTTTAACGCGGTGCGGGATTCAACGCCTTGTTGTAGCTGTGCCAATCGGTGATGTCGGGGTAATATTTCCGCCGCCATTCCCGCACCCGCCGGTTCATCATGCGTTTATACAGCGGCGGGAACATCGCGGCCGTTGTCATTATCGGATAACCATATGGAAGCTGTGGCGCTTCATCATCACCGTAGGTTTGCAGCAGGGGAAAGCGGCGGTCCGGTTTGTAGTGATGGTCCGAGTGTCGTTGCAGGTTGATCAGCAACCAGTTTGACGCGGTATGATCCGCATTCCATGAATGGCGCGGCAAGACGTGTTCATATTTGCCCTCGCCCAAATGGCGGCGGGTCAGGCCGTAATGCTCAACATAATTCACCAGTTCCAACTGCCAAATGGCGGTGATGGCCTGATAGATGAATAAGGCCAGCCCAACCCAGCCGCCCAAAGCAAATGCCAGCACCAGCATCGCGATTTGCAGCACCGCATAGCGCCAGAACGGGTTGCTGGAATGTGTCACTGGCAGTTTGCGTCGCGCCAGCATCGCCTTTTCCGCTTTCCAGCTAGAGACCAGCGACTGCTGCAAAACCCGCGGGAAAAAGCGGTGAAACCCCTCGTTATAGCGGGCAGTGACCGGATCGCGCGGCGTGCCGACATAGAGGTGATGTACGCGCAAATGTTCGGACCGGAAATGCGAATAAAGCACCGAGGCCAGCAGCAGATCTGCCATCCAGCGTTCCAGTTTTGATTTTTGGTGCATCAACTCGTGGCTGTAATTGATACCGACGGTGCCCGAAACCACACCCATTCCAAAGAAAATCAGGATGGATTCCAGCGTGCCAAGATGCTCTGCGCGCGGGACATAATAAAGCAGCCAACACAGCAGCGCGAACTGCACCGGAAACCAGATCAGCGTGATCACCCGGTACCAAAACAGCCCCGCGTCGGGCGTTTCAGGGTCGGGGTTATCGAGGTTCTGTCCCAGCACCGCGTCCAGCAGCGAAAACAATCCCCAAGAGGCAAGCGGCATCAAAATCACCGTCCAGCCACCGACCAGCGCCGAGACAACAGCGACGGGAATAAGCCCCAGCGACAGCCAGAACGGCAGGGCTTGATCAAACCGGGTGACCTTGGCAGCGGGGATGATGGACATGAGGAACCCTTTTTACCGTATGATGCTGCGGGGGTGGGGTGCGGTCAACGTGGCAAAAGGGTCGCGGCGGCAAGGTCAAAGGCTTTTCGCATCAATGTGGGCAAGTTTTCGGGGTTAACCGGCTGAAACATACCGTGATCTGGGCGCGCGCTTGTGGTGGCGGCTAGCACCGTGAGGGCCGCGTGGAAATGGGTGAAGGTGTGCCGGATCTGGCCGACATCCTGCCAGTTTGCGGTGACGGGCGGGGCATCATGGGCGGTCTTGCTGTCCCAGCCCATGCCGGGAAATCCGATCATGCCACCCAAAAGCCCTTTTGCTGCCCGCTCCTCTGTTAACCAGCGGCCATCGGGGTGACGCGCCAGCCAAAGGGTACCGGTCCGGGTCGGCTTTTCCGGTTTCGGAATCTTGCGGGGGAGGGTGCTTTGGGTGCCCTCGGCCTGTGCGGCGCAAAAAGGGCGCAGGGGGCAGATGCCACAGGCCGGATTGCGCGGGGTGCAAATGGTGGCGCCCAGATCCATCACCGCTTGGGCATAGTCACCGGGGCGGGTTTGCGGGGTCAGCTTGGCGGCAAGCACAGTCAGCTCCGGCTTGGACAGCGGCAAGGGTTTTTCAACATTGAACAGCCGTGCCATAACGCGCTCTACATTGCCGTCCACAACGGTTGCAGGCTGATCAAAGGCGATCGCGGCGACGGCGGCGGCGGTATAGGGCCCAACCCCCGGAAGGGTCAAAAGCCCGTCATATGTTTCGGGAAACCCGCCCGCCTGCGCCACAACCCGCGCGCATTTCAGCAGGTTGCGGGCGCGGGCATAATATCCAAGGCCCGCCCATTCGGCCATGACATCGGCATCCTGTGCCGCGGCCAGATCGGCGACCGTGGGCCAGCGTGTTGTGAAACGGTCGAAATAGGCGCGCACGGCGGCCACTGTGGTTTGTTGAAGCATCACCTCGGACAGCCAGATACGGTACGGGTCGGGGGTGTGCCTGCTGCCCGGCGGGCTGCGCCACGGCATTTCGCGGGCGTGGTGATCATACCACTCCAAAAGGGCGGCCGTTTCCTTGCGCATTTTCTGTCGCCTTTTACATTCCTGCTGGCACCTGTCGCACAGCGCGCTAAGATAGGGCAAGTGAGGGGAATGACCAGATGAAGCAGGCGAAGAGCGGGCAGTTTCAGGGAAGATCCCGTCGGATGCGCGGGTTTGAGGCGGCCTCTGGCCTGCTGAAAGAGCGGATCCGGACGGCAGGTGAGGCGCGCGGTTTTGCGGTGACCCGGCTTTTGACGGCTTGGGCAGAGGTTGTCGGCCCCGATCTGGCGGCCATCACCCGCCCTGTGAAAATCGGCCATGGCAAGGGCGGCATGGGGGCCTCTCTTACCCTTCTGACGACCTCGGTGAATGCGCCGATGGTGCAGATGCAATTGCCCGCGATCAAGGAAAAGGTGAATGCCTGTTATGGCTATGCCGCGATTTCACGGATCAGCCTGACACAAACCGCGCCCACGGGTTTTGCCGAAGGGCAGGCCAGTTTCACCCATGCGCCGGCCCCGAAACCCGCCCCCGATCCCGCAATTCAGGCCGAGGCAAGCCGGGTCGCTACGGGTGTTCACGATAACGCGTTGCGCGAAGCACTTGAAACTTTGACTCAAAACTTCTTATCTCGTGCCAAATCACAGAGAGGCAGATCATGAACCGCAGAGAATTTTCCATCGCCTTGGCTGCCTTGTTGGCAACCACCGCCGCGCCAAGCTGGGCACAGACCGCTGATGCCGATTTGCCCGAAGTGCCGGATATGGTCTTGGGCAATCCCGATGCGAAAGTGGTTCTGACCGAATACGCCTCTTATACCTGCCCGCATTGCGCGACATTCCACGCGACCGTTTTCAAAGAATTGAAGCGCGATTACATCGACACCGGCAAGATCAAATTCGTGTTCCGCGAGGTGTATTTTGACCGCTATGGCCTTTGGGCCGCTATGGTGGCGCGTTGCGGTGGCGAGATGCGCTATTTCGGCATTCAGGATATCTTGTTCAACACGGTGCATGAATGGGCCGCATCCGATGATCCGGCGACAGTGGTGGAAAACCTGCGCCGCCTTGGCCGGACCGCCGGTCTGGAAGACGCGGCGCTTGATGCCTGCATGAATGATGGCGCGATGGCGCAGGCGATGGTGAATAAATATCAGGCCGATACCGAGGCTGATGACATCAACTCCACCCCGTCATTGGTGCTGAACGGGACCAAGCATGGCAATATGAACTATGCCGACCTTAAGGCGCTTCTTGACGCTGAACTGGCGAAATAGATATGACAGCTCCGCTGAATGGATTGAAAGTGATTGAGCTGGCGCGGATTTTGGCAGGCCCTTGGGCCGGTCAGACCCTTGCCGATCTGGGCGCGGATGTGATCAAGGTAGAGGCCCCCGAAGGCGATGATACCCGCCGCTGGGGCCCTCCTTTTGTGGAGCGGGAGGGGGACCGCTCTGCCGCTTATTTCCATGCGACGAACCGTGGAAAACGCTCTGTTACGGTGGATTTCCGTACGCCCGAGGGGCAAGAGGCCGTGCGCAAGCTTGTGGCCGATGCCGATGTGGTGATCGAGAATTTCAAGGTTGGCGGTTTGGCGAAATACGGGCTTGATTATGCAAGCCTGGCAAAGGTGAACCCCAAGCTGATCTATTGCTCTATCACCGGGTTCGGGCAAACCGGGCCTTATGCGCATCGTGCGGGCTATGATTTCATCATTCAGGGCATGTCCGGCCTGATGTCGGTTACGGGTGAGCCGGATGGCCAGCCGCAAAAGGTCGGGCTGGCGGTGACGGATATTTTCACCGGCATCTATGCGGCAACGGCCGTTTTGGCGGCGGTGCATCAGCGCAGAACCACGGGGCTGGGCCAGCATATCGACATGGCGCTTTTTGATGTTGCGACAAGCGTTATGGCCAATCAGGCGATGAACTATCTGACCACGGGAACGCCGCCGACAAAGATGGGCAATGCCCACCCGAACCTTGCGCCCTATGCTGTGTTCGATTGTGCCGACGGGTGGATTATTATCGCCACCGGTAATGACGGGCAGTACCGCCGTTTGTGTGACCTTTTGGGGATGCAAGCGATGGGCACCGCGCCGGAATTTGCCACCAACGCCGACCGTGTTGCCAACCGCGTCGCCCTGACCGAGGCGCTGACCCGCGCCACCAAGCAGCGCAGCAAAGAAGATCTTTTGGCGGCATGTGAGGCAGCTGGCGTACCTGCCGGCCCGATCAACGATCTGGCAGAGGTCTTTGCCGATCCGCAGGTGGTCGCACGCGGATTGCAGATTTCGCCGGAGGGGCTAAAGGGCGTGCGTTCGCCCATGACCTTCGTCGGCACCGATCTTGCACTGGACCGCCCCGCCCCCAAACTGGGTGAGCATCAGGCAGAGATACTAGGCGAAGGTTGATCTTTCGCCCAGCGTTGGGATGTCCGCAGTGGATTAGCCGACATTGTCCTTAAAGGCCGATGTGAAAGCCGCCTGCTTTTCCGCATCGGCGGGGGTTTGGTGCATGTCGCGCCATTCTTCATAGGGCATCCCGTAAACGATCTCGCGCGCGGTGGCCTTGTCCATCTCGATCCCGCGGTCGTTCGCGGCCTCTTGATACCAACGCGACAGACAGTTGCGACAAAATCCGGCCAGATTCATCATATCGATGTTTTGCACCTCTGGCCGTTTTTCCAGCAGATGTTCCATCAGGCGGCGAAAAGCGGCTGCCTCCAGCTCGGTGCGGGTAGATTTGTCCATCTTATTCCCTTTTGTTTGCGCTATCATTGAGCCGTTGCCCAAGGCAGATATTTCCGCCATAAAGGGGGTGGCCCATTGTATTCAATTCAACCGACAGGAACGTGGCACGCATGAGACGTCTTCGCAATGTAAAGATCGTGGCTACGCTTGGCCCATCCTCCTCCACCTATGAGACCATTCGCGCTTTGTTCGAGGCGGGGGCAGATGTTTTCCGCCTGAACATGAGCCATGGCACACATGACGAACAGCGTGCGCGCTATGACATCATCCGCAAGATCGAGGCCGATGTTGGTCGTCCGATCTGTGTGTTGGCCGATCTTCAGGGGCCAAAGCTGCGCGTCGGTGTCTTTGCCAAAGAGGGCGGTGAGGAGCTGGTCGAGGGCGCATCCTTCCGCATGGATCTGGATGATACGCCCGGCGATGTGAACCGCGTAAACCTGCCGCACCCCGAGATTTTTCTTGCGCTGGAGCCGGGCTCGACGCTGTTGGTCAATGATGGCAAGATCAAGTTGACGGTGGATAGCTGTGGCAAGGATCACGCAAATTGCACCGTTGTGGTGGGCGGTGTGATTTCCAACCGCAAGGGCGTGAACGTGCCGGATGTGTTGCTGCCCTTGGCCGCGCTGTCCGAAAAAGACCGCGCCGATCTGGAATTTGCCTGTGAGATGGGCGTGGACTGGCTGGCGCTGTCCTTTGTTCAGCGCGCCGAGGATGTTTTGGAAGCGCGGGAACTGGCACGGGGTCGTGCCGCGATCCTGTCCAAGATCGAAAAGCCTGCTGCCGTGAAATCTTACGATTCGATTTTGGCGGTGTCTGACGGGATCATGGTTGCGCGCGGTGATTTGGGTGTGGAGCTGCCGGTTCATGCCGTGCCGCCGATCCAAAAACGTCTTGTGCGTGGTGCGCGCGCGGCGGCCAAGCCGGTGATCGTGGCCACGCAGATGCTGGAATCGATGATCGAATCGCCGGTGCCGACCCGCGCCGAAGTCTCGGATGTGGCGACTGCGATTTATGAGGGTGCCGATGCGGTTATGCTCTCGGCGGAATCAGCGGCGGGGCAATATCCGGTTGAGGCTGTAACCACGATGAACAACGTGGCGATCAGCGTCGAATCCGACAAGCTTTACCGCGAAGTGATCGAGTCGAGCCGCAAGGCGCATAAGACCACCGTGGCCGATGCGATTGTATCCGCCGCACGTGAAATCGCGGAAACGACGGATATCAAAGCGATCTGCTGCTTTACCCAGTCGGGCACCACGGCAAGCCTTGTGGCCCGTGAACGCCCGCGCACGCCGATCATTGCGCTGACGCCCTTGGTGCGTACTGCGCGCCGTCTGACCATGACTTGGGGCGCGCATTGCGTCATCACCGAGCCGCAGGGCCGCTTTAAAGGGGCTGTTTTGGCAGCTGTTCGTGCCGCACGCAGCGCTGGTTTCGCCAAAGAGGCAGAGCAGATCGTGGTCACCGCCGGTGTGCCATTCAACGTTCCGGGCACCACCAATATCTTGCGGGTGGCACCTTGTGATGAACGGTTGATCTACTCATCCGAGTCTGAATAACGCCCGCAATTTGGTGGAGGCAGCATGGACCCCGATCTGATATTGGTGGTTGGCTTTGTGATCGGCCTGCTTGCCATTCCATCACTGCTTGCAGCCTTTGCAGAAAGTCGCCCGCCGCGGGTCGCGGCGATTTTAGCGTTGGTTTCCGTGGGCTTGGTCTTTGGGGCTGTTCAGATCAATGATGGTGGCTATTCTGTCACTAATATTCCGGATGTGTTCTACAATGTGATTGGCCGCTACTTTCGATAGGTTTTGGCTTGCGTTCGGGGCCTGTCCGGCCTATATCCGCCGCTCTATTACTGCGTGACCGGCCATAAGTGGCATGCCGAGTCGCGTGTTAACCGCTCAATCAAGGAGATGGAAATGCCCAAGATGAAAACCAAATCTGCGGCCAAGAAGCGCTTCAGCTTCACCGCAACCGGTAAGGTAAAGGCCGGCCCCGCCGGCAAGCGCCACGGCATGATTAAACGTACAACGAAATTCATCCGCGACACCGCCGGGACTATGATCCTGTGTGATGCGGATGCGAAACTCGTTAAAAAATACATGCCGTATAACCGGTAAGGAGAGCCAAAGATGTCCCGCGTAAAATCTGGCGTCGTTACCCACGCCCGTCACCGTAAGGTGATCAAAGCTGCCAAAGGCTATTATGCCGCGCGCAGCACGAACTTCCGCACTGCAACGCAGGCGGTCGATAAAGCCAACCAATACGCCACACGCGACCGTAAGAACCGCAAGCGCAACTTCCGCGCCCTGTGGATCCAGCGGATCAACGCTGCTGTGCGTTTGTTTGATGCCCAGTTCACTTATTCCCGTTTCATCAATGGTTTGATGCTGTCGGGTATCGAGGTGGACCGCAAAGTTCTGGCCGATCTGGCAGTGCATGAGCCGGAGGCGTTCAACGCCATCGCAGCATCCGCCAAGGCCGCGTTTGACAAGTCGGAAGCTGCTAAAGCCGCTGCTTGATCAAAGCGACACGATTTTGAAAGGCCCTGCTGGTTTAAAACCGCGGGGCCTTTTTTATTGCGCGGGGGGCAGTCTTGCATTTGGGGGCCTGCATCGCTAGCAACAACGCAAAGAATTTCGGAGGCTGACGATGAGCGCGCTTGATGATCTGAAGGGTAAATACCTGACCGCCGTAGGGCAGGCCGCGGATGAGGCGGCGCTGGAAGAGGTGCGCCTTGCCGCCTTGGGCAAAAAGGGTGAGATAAGCCTGAAAATGCGTGAGCTGGGCGGCATGTCGCCTGAGGATCGCAGCACTTTCGGTGCCGCACTGAACGCCCTGAAGGACGAAATTGACGCCGCCCTTCGTGCGAAAAAAGCCGCGATGACCGATGCCGCCCTTGATGCACGGCTGCGCACGGAATGGCTGGATGTGACCATGCCGGCGCGCCCGCGCCCTGCGGGCACCATCCACCCCGTTTCCCAAGTGACCGAGGAACTGACCGCGATTTTCGCCGATATGGGCTTTGCCGTGGCCGAAGGGCCGCAGGTGGAATCGGATTGGTATAACTTTGACGCGCTCAACATCCCGCCGGAACACCCCGCGCGGCAGGAACATGATACCTTCTTCATGAACCGTGCCGAGGGCGATGATCGCCCGCCCCATGTTTTGCGGACCCATACCAGCCCTGTGCAGATCCGCTCTATGCTGGATCAGGGTGCGCCGATCCGCATCATTTGCCCCGGCCGTGTGTACCGGATGGATATGGATCAGACCCATTCGCCGATGTTCCATCAGGTCGAAGGTTTGGTGATCGGCAAGGATATTTCGATGGCCAACCTGAAATGGGTGTTGGAAGAGTTCTTTTCCGCCTTTTTCGGCAAGCCGGTCCAAACCCGTTTCCGCGCTTCGCATTTCCCATTCACCGAGCCTTCGGCAGAGGTCGATATCCAGTGTTCATGGGTTAACGGCCAGTTGCGCATCGGTGAAGGCGACGGATGGATGGAGGTTCTCGGCTCTGGCATGGTGCATCCCAAGGTTTTGCGCGCGGCAGGGGTGGACCCTGACGAATGGCAGGGCTTTGCCTTTGGCATGGGGATCGACCGGTTGGCGATGCTGAAATACGGCATCCCCGACCTGCGCGCGTTCTTTGAATCCGACCTGCGCTGGTTGCGGCACTACGGCTTTTCCGCGTTGAATGTGCCGGAATTGGCGGGCGGCGTGGCATGAGCTTTAACACCTTTGGCCATCTGTTTCGTGTGACAACCTGGGGCGAAAGCCACGGGCCGGCCTTGGGTGCCACTGTTGATGGCTGCCCCCCCGGCGTGCCCTTGACCGAGGCCGATATTCAGCCGTGGTTGGACAAGCGCAAGCCCGGCCAAAACAAGTTCACCACGCAACGGCAAGAGGCCGATCAGGTGCGGATTTTGTCAGGGGTCTATGAAGGGCGCACGACCGGAACGCCGATCCAGCTGATGATCGAGAATACCGATCAACGGTCCAAGGATTACGGCGATATCTTGCAAAAGTTCCGCCCCGGTCATGCCGATATTTCGTATCATCAGAAATACGGGCTGCGCGATCCGCGTGGCGGCGGGCGGTCCTCGGCGCGGGAAACAGCGGCAAGGGTGGCGGCGGGTGGCGTGGCGCGGGCTGCGTTGCGTGCCTTGGTGCCGGGGTTGCGCATAACCGGCTATATGGTGCAGATGGGCCCGCACAAGATTGACCGCGCGCAGTTTGACTGGGACCAAATCCCGGAAAACCCGTTTTGGGTGCCGGATGTTCAGGCCGCAAGCGATTGGGCGGAATATCTGGACGGGTTGCGCCGCAGCCATAATTCTGTTGGTGCAGTGATCGAGGTGACGGCGCGCGGCATGGTGCCCGGCCTTGGCGCGCCGATTTATGCCAAGCTGGATACTGATCTGGCGGCTGCGATGATGTCGATCAATGCCGTTAAGGGCGTTGAGATTGGCGAAGGCATGGACGCCGCGTGCCTAACCGGCGTGGACAATGCCGATGAGATCCGCATGGGGCCGGACGGGCCGGAGTTTTCCTCCAACCATGCGGGGGGCATCTTGGGCGGGATCTCTACGGGACAAGATGTGGTGGTCCGTTTCTCGGTCAAGCCGACATCTTCGATTTTGACACCGCGCCGAACGATCACGATCGCCGGTGAAGAGGTGGAATTGATCACCAAAGGTCGCCATGATCCTTGCGTTGGTATTCGCGCCGTTCCGGTGGGTGAGGCGATGATGGCTTGTGTTTTGCTGGACCATTTCCTGATGGACCGCGGCCAGACCGGTGGCCAGCGCGGGCAGATCGGCTAAGGGGGCATTTGCCCCCTCGCCGGTGCTAATATCCCAAGGCGCAACCGTCTTTGCGTGGGTCAGATGCCCCTTCAAGCAGGCCATCCGCATGAAGTTTGATCGCCTGAGAGCCGCCAAGCGGAACCTTTGGCGCGATGACATTATGGCCACGTGCCGCCAGATCGGCGCGAACCGTGTCAGCGTAGCCCCGCTCCACCTCCATACCGTCTACGCCGGAAAAGCAGCGTGGGGCATCCATTGCGCTTTGCAGATCCATCCCGAAATCAACGGTGTTCGAGACGAAGCGTGCGTGGCCGGTGGGCTGATAAGCCCCGCCCATCACGCCAAAGGGCACAGTTATGCGCCCCCCTTCGGCAATCATGCCGGGGATGATGGTGTGCATGGGGCGCTTGCCGCCAGCGGCCTCATTCGGGTGGCCTTTTTCCAGCGTAAAGCCTGCGCCGCGGTTCTGGAAATTGATGCCGAAACGGTCGCTGGCAAGGCAGGCCCCGAAGCTGTGATAGACGGAATAGATCAATGAAACCGCCATGCGATCCTTATCCACCACGGTGATATAGATTGTATCCTTATGCACCGATTCCGTCAGCGGGGCGGCGGCGGGCATGGCTCGTTTTGGATCAATAAGGGCGGCCAACTTCATGGCTGTTTCGGGGGCCAGCATATGGGACAGCCTTGTGGTATGGTCCGGGTCGGCCAAAAAGCGGTTGCGCGCATCATATGCAAGCTTGGTCGCCTCGGCTTCAATATGGGCGCGGTCGGCGCCTAGCGGGTCCATCGCGGCGATGTCGAAATGCGAGAGGATATTGAGAAGCAAAACCGCCGTTGCACCCTGACCGTTTGGCGGATGTTCCAACAACTCCACGGTTTTGTACGGGCCAGAGATTGGATCGACATAGGCGCATTTGGTGGCAGCAAAATCATCAAGCGTGTGCGTACCACCGAGGGCGCGCAGCGATTCGACCATATCTTGTGCCACCTCACCTTCATAAAATCCGGCGCGGCCTTGGGCGGCAACGCGGCGCAGCGCCTCGGCCTGGCCCGGCGCGCGGAAGGTTTGGCCCAGCGTCAGGGCCTTGCCATTCAAAAGCAGGGTTTCGCGGGCGCGCCCTTGCAGCAAATGTTCGGCTTCTGCCCAATCCTTGGCGACACGCGGGGCGACGGGAACGCCCTCTTCGGCATAGTGGATGGCCGGGGCGAGGGTATCTGCCAGCCCGATACGGCCCCAATCGGCGGAAAGCTGGCAAAAGGCATCAACAGCACCGGGTAGGGTGACGGCTTCTACGCTATAAAGCGGCATCGCGGTCAGGCCACGGGCGCGCAGAGCATCGGCATTCAGTCCCAATGGCGCACGGCCCGACCCGTTCATCGCGTGAACGGTTTCGCCTCCCGCCGGTTTGAACAGCACAAAGCAATCCCCGCCCAAGCCGGTCATCTGCGGCTCACAAAAGCCAAGAAGGACAGCGCCGGCAATCGCGGCATCCATGGCGTTGCCACCGGCCTTTAGAATATCGATCGCGGCACCGGCCGCCAAAGGGTGTGATGTGGCGCACATCCCGTTCGCAGCATATACGGCAGAACGTCCGGGCATTTGAAAATCGCGCATTACTATCCTCCAGCGAGCAACCTCATTCAGCTATGAAAGCTGAATGTAGCGGCCTGTGCAAGGTGCAGCCGTTAATGCGCGGCTTTATATGGCAGGCAAAATGTCAGATGGTTGGTCTTACCCTCTCGCCGATAGGCCAGATGCCGAACTTGAGAGCGGATCAGGTACCAGCCAAACCCTCCCTCGGGCAGATCGTCCGATGACTTAACCTCGGGGAGCAGACCTTGCGGCAATTGTTGCTGCGGGAAGGGGATGCCGCTGTCGGTGACGGTCACCAAAACGCCCTCGGGATGGTCCTTCAGACACACTTCTATCTTGCCCTGACTGGTGGCGTAGGCATGTTCGACGACATTGTTGAACACCTCTGCCAAGACGATTTCCGCCGCGCCACGTGCGTCCTGTTCCATTGCACAAAGGGCATCGCTGGCAAGCAAATCAGCTAGTCCGGTGCGGACAGCATCCAAATTACTTTCAAACACCAATTTCATGACTTCCTTGTCGTTTAGGCAAAAGCTGGGTTTCCTACATTAGCCGGCTTGTTGAAGCTCGTCGGGCAAACTGGGGTGAATTGTAAACACTGTGTCCATACGTGTCAGGCGAAAGACTTTGGCCACTGTTGGCGTCAGGCCAGAAAGTTCCAGTTTACGGTCAGGGCCCAGCAATTTCATCACTGCAACCACGGCACCAAGGCCGGAGCTGTCCAGAAATGCCACAGAGGAGAGGTCAAGGATCACGCGTGAGGAGGGGGATTGCGTCAACTCACGCATACGTTCTTTGAACTGAATGGCGCAGGCAGCATCGATCCGGTCTTCGCTTACGGTGACAACGATCAAGTCATCATGGGCGTCGGCGGTTATGTTCATCTAAACGGCTCCTTCACAAATTGCCTCTTGGCAGCGTAAGTTGTGAGTGGTTAGCATTCGGTAACTAAATTTCGTTTAGAGGGTGGAAATGCATAAAGTTGTTATAGCAGGTGCTGCGCGCACCGCGATGGGCGGGTTTCAGGGCGTTTTTTCCGGCGTGCCGGCCGCGCAATTGGGCGGGGCTGCCATTCGTGCCGCTCTTGGACAAGCGGATCCGGCCTTGGTTGAGGAGCTACTGATGGGCTGTGTTTTGCCGGCGGGTCAGGGGCAGGCCCCCGCGCGGCAGGCAGGCTTTGCGGCGGGGTTATCCGATGCGGTTCCGGCGACGACGCTGAACAAAATGTGCGGCTCGGGGATGAAGGCGGCGATGGTGGCGCATGATCAGATTGCGCTGGGACAGATGCAGGTCATGGTGGCCGGCGGCATGGAAAGCATGACAGAGTCCCCCTATCTTTTGCCCAAAATGCGCAGCGGTGCGCGGCTGGGGCACACCACCTCGCTTGACCATATGTTCCTTGACGGGTTGGAGGATGCCTATGACAAGGGCCGCCTGATGGGCACCTTTGCTGAGGATTGCGCGCAGGCTTTCGGGTTCAGCCGCGAGGATCAGGATGCCTATGCGCTGGCCTCGCTGAGCCGCGCGCTGGAGGCGCAGAATTCGGGCGCGCTGACCGCCGAGATTGCGCCCTTTACCGTGACCACCCGCAAGGGCGACACCACCATCAGCACGGATGAGCAGCCAAGCAAGGCCCGCCCCGAAAAGATCCCGACGCTAAAGCCCGCATTTCGCAAGGACGGGACGGTGACGGCGGCCAATTCGTCCTCTATCTCGGATGGGGCGGCGGCGCTTTTGATTGCATCGGAAGACGCGGCACAGGCACATTCCCTGCCAGTTCGCGCCTATATTCGCGGCCATGCCAGCCATGCACATGCCCCTTGTGATTTCCCCACAGCGCCGGTGCCTGCTGCGCGCAAGCTGTTGAAATCCTTGGGATGGGGCGTGGAAAGTGTTGATCTGTGGGAGGTGAATGAGGCCTTTGCCGTTGTCCCTATGGCCTTTATGCGTGAGCTGGATATCCCGCATGACAAGGTCAATGTGAACGGCGGTGCCTGTGCATTGGGTCATCCTATCGGGGCCTCGGGTGCGCGGATCATCGTGACCTTGCTTCATGCGATGGAACACCGCGGCCTCAAACGCGGGATCGCGGCGATCTGCATCGGCGGGGGTGAGGGCACGGCCATCGCGATTGAACGCCCTTAAACCCCAACAACAGGAAAACCCCGATGCCTGATTACACCGAGCTGACGAAAACGCTGACCTCCCTGTGCCACGGCGAAACCGATGCCGTTTCACTGATGGCCACCATTGCGTGCGAATTGCACCATGCGCATGAGATGTCTGACTGGACGGGATTTTACCGTGTGACGGAACCGGAGGTCTTGAAGGTCGGCCCCTATCAAGGCGGTCACGGCTGCCTTGTTATCCCGTTTTCAAAGGGGGTGTGCGGGGCGGCGGCGCGCTTGGGGCAAGCACAGCTTGTCCCGGATGTAGAGGCGTTCCCCGGCCACATCGCCTGCGCGTCGTCGACAAGGTCAGAGCTGGTCTTGCCGGTGTGGAACGGCGCGGGCAGGTTGCTGGGGGTGTTGGATCTTGATAGCAACACGCCTGACGCCTTTACCCAAACCGATGTGGACGCGCTGACCAAGCTGATGGCGCGGCTTTTTGAGGCGGCAGCCTAAGCGTGTGATTGCCCACAGAGCATCGCTGCGATAACAGGCCCACATGAGATTTATCTACACCCCCCCCGACACCCCGCTTTCCGTGCTGTTCGCGGATGAACACATCGTGGTGGCGGATAAGCCCTCGGGGCTTTTGTCGGTGCCGGGGCGGGGGGATGATCGGCAGGACTGTTTGATAGGTCGGCTGCGTGAGGTTTATCCCGATATCTTGCTGGTACACCGGCTGGATCTTGATACATCCGGCGTGATGATTTTCGGGCGGAGCAAAGCGGCGCAGGGGTTTTTGGGCCAGCAGTTCGAAAAACGCCTGACCAAGAAAATCTATCTTGCACGTGTATGGGGTGAGGTGCCCGAGGATACCGGCCGCGTCGACCTGCCCCTGATCGTGGATTGGCCCAACCGCCCGCGCCAGCATGTGAATTTTGAGACCGGAAAGCCGTCGATCACCGATTGGCGGGTGCTGAAACGTGGCAATGGCGAAACCCGGATGAAGCTGACCCCGCAAACCGGCCGTAGCCATCAGCTGCGGGTGCATATGCAGGCGATAGGGCACCCGATCTTGGGCGACCCGCTTTATGCGACAGGTGCTGCGGCTGATTTCCCGCGTTTGATGCTTCATGCCGACAGCCTGAAGATCCGCCACCCCGAAACCAGTGCTGCGATGAATTTCTCTGCGCCCTGCCCGTTTTAGATGCCCAAGCAATCTTGCATGCCGGATTGCTTGATTCTAAGTTCACGATGTTCTCGGGGCGGGGTGAGATTCCCCACCGGCGGTATAGCCCGCGAGCGCCCTTTTCGAAGGGGTCAGCAGATCCGGTGAGATTCCGGAGCCGACGGTATAGTCCGGATGGAAGGAACAACGGTTGGGGTGGTTTTACCGCCCCGGTCGCGCCTTGGGGGCCTGACATGTAAAAGGAAGGTTCCTATGACTAAAAAATTGAAAATCGCTTTTATCAAGGCACGTTGGCACGCTGGCATCGTCGATCAAGCGCTGACGGGGTTTACCGATGAAATGAAGGCCGCAGGGCAAGCCGCCGATATTGTGCCCTATGATGTGCCCGGCGCGTTTGAGATGCCGCTATTGGCAAAACGTCTGGCGCAAAAGGGCGGGTATGACGCCGTGGTTTGTGCGGCTTTGGTGGTGGATGGTGGCATCTACCGGCATGATTTTGTCGCCGCCGCTGTGGTCAACGGGTTGATGGATGTGCAGTTAGAAACGGGCGTGCCTGTGTTCTCGGTCTCTTTGACGCCGCATCATTTCCAACCCACGGATGAACATATCATTTTCTTCACCCAGCACTTTGTCAAAAAAGGTGCCGAGGCCGCGCAGGCAGTGCTGGCTGTTGCGGCGATTGATTTGAACGGTTGATCGGACCGCCCCCCGTTACGGTGTAAATCGGGGGGCGCGACCACCTATTCGAATTCCATTTCCTCATAGACAACGCCCGCGTTTTTGGTGGCCAGCTCCTCAAACGTATCCAGATGGCGATAGGCGGATTGGTCAACGTAATAGGCATCCGTAAGGTCGCCACCATTGTCGATATGGGCACCGATCACCGAACGTAGATGCACTAGATAATCACGGGTATAACGGGTGACTTGGGCAAAGTTGGTCGGATGGCCATGGCCGGGGATGATATAGGTCGGCGACAGATCGGTCAGCGGGCCTTCCCATGTCTCGATCCAGCAGCTTGTGCAGGTGCCTTGGAAAATCGGCGGCATGCGCTCGTGAAAGGCGATATCGCCCGCGATCATCAGGCCCTGTTCGGGCAGCCATACCTGAATATCACCGGCGGAATGTGCTGGGCCAAGGTGGAGCACCTCGATCTTGAAATCCCCCATGGTGATGTCGCGGCGGTCGGTGAAGGTCTCTGTCGGCCCCATCGGGACGGTCCCTTCGGCATTTTCCAGCGCATAGGCCTGAAGGCCGGCCATTGATTGCCCGGCAGTATCGGTAAATTCGGCGGCGGCCTCGGCATGCGCCAGAACCGGAACGCCCTGATCGATCCAGTAGTTATTGCCCAGCATGGCGTGGCCTTGGCCGTTTTCATTGATCACCAGTTTGACGGGCTGATCTGTGACGGTTTTGATCTCATCATGCAGGGCCTTGGCCAAAAGAAATGACGCGCCGGAATTGACCACGACCACGCCGTCGCCGGTAACGATAAAGGACAGGTTGTTGTTATGGCCCGCGTTTTCATAGGTGGGCGGTGCGGTGGCCCCGATGGCGGAAAACACATGGGGGATCACCTCGACCGGTTTGGAATAAAGTACCGATTGCGGGTATTGATCGGGAATATCCTCGGAGGCAAAGACGGGTGTCGCAAGCAGGAAAAGGGCAAGATAGCGCATGATTTATCCTTCGATATAGGTGTAGCTGTCGCCCTCACGGGTGGCATGGCCCAAGCCGCCGGGCAGGTGGAACCCCGCGATGGCAAGCTCGTCCGCGGTGATCTGATCCAGCAGCGCGACCCGTGTTGTGGCCGCCAGATCGGGGTCTTGATCCGACGGCGAAGGCGCATCGGGGCGCAGAAACGCCAGATGGTTGTTGGAGATGGCATCCCCCGTCACCAGCACCTTACCGCCAAGAACAAAGGCCATATGGCCGGGTGTGTGGCCGGGGGTCAGACGTGCGGTAATACCGGGCAGGGGTTCGGCGCCATCCTCGATAAACTGCAACTGCTCCGCGATACTTCCCAGCCTGCGGGCGGCCCCAACGGCAAAGCTGGCGCGGGCATCACCGATGGTATGGACGGTATTCGGGTTCAGCCAATAGTCAAACTCGGCGCGGCCAATCAGATATTCGGCATTGGCAAATTTCGGGTCGTCAAAATCATCCAAAAGCCCCCACAGGTGGTCGGGATGTGCATGGGTGAAAACCACATGGGTGATGTCATCATGCGTCAGCCCGACCGCATCCAGCGCCGCATCCAGCTTGCCTGCCGAGGGCATGAAATCGGGGCCCGCACCCACATCAAACAACACATTGCGCGTGCCATCTTGATAGAGCGTGAGGTTGCAGGGCGGTGTGTAGCTGTCGGGATCAAGGCCGAACTTTTGGCGGATCATCGCCGCTTCTGCCGCGTCCAAACCGCCCAGCACGAAATCGCCCGGCAGGGTCAGCTTGCCATCCGACAGCATCGTCAGCTTTGCATCGGGCAAGGTCATCTCGGTCGCGGCAAAGCCTGCGCGCGGCAAGGCAAGGGCGGCGGCGGAAAGCGCCAGAAAGTCACGTCGTTTCATAGGGGGTCCTTTTCAGCAGATGGGATGGCAGCACGCGGCGACTAGCCGAACATGTCGGCGGTGATACCCGCATACCAGCCAAGGCTTTCCTCATAGGTTGCTTTGCGCAGGGCGCTATCCTCGCCCCGCTGGCTGATGAAGCCTTGCACGGAGGCGATTTTTTCGGGCGTCGGCTCATAGCTGGCACCCACCTTCACACCGTCCTCGTGTGCGATCAGTGACCAGCAGGTGTTGGAGTATTTCGCCGGAAATACCTTTGATCCGGTCAGCGCGCCGCGGATATGATTGGCCGCGACCTTGGCCTGCGAATTGGCAGAAAAGGCCGATTTCGGCATATCCCCCTGATTGGTGGCGTCGCCCAGAACATAGATATTCTTATCCATTTTTGACAGCATGCTGTCGGCATGGACAGGTGCCCAACCGCCTTCGGTCACATTCGCAAGGCTGGCAATATTGCCCGCGCGCTGTGCGGGGATAACGTTGCAGACATCGACTTTTTCAACCTCCCCGTCGACCACAAACTCCATCGCGTCGGGCCGCACCTCTAGCATATTACCGCCCATATCGGGACCGATACGGGTGATCATGCCGGGGTAGTGCTTGTCCCAGCCCTCCTCGAACAACGCCTGTTTGGAGTAGCCCTCCTTGGGGTCGAGGATCAGGATCTTGGCCGTCGGATTGTGGGACTTCAGATGATGCGCGACCATCGAGACCCGCTCATAAGGGCCGGGCGGGCAGCGGTAGGGGTTGGGCGGTGCGACCATGGCAAAGGTGCCGCCCTCGGGCATCGCGGCCAGTTGGGCCTTTAAAAGCTGTGTCTGGCTGCCACCTTTATAGGCATGGGGCATGGCGTTTTGCGCCGCCAGCGACCAGCCGGGAACCGAGCCTTCGATAAAATCAATGCCGGGCGACAGGACCAAACGGTCATAGGGCACAACCACCCCCGAGCCGAGCGTGACCGTCTTGGCATCCCGATCCACGCCGGTCGCAAGATCATGTACCACGTTGACGCCATACTCCGCAGCCAATGTGCCATAGCTGTGGCCAAGGCTTTCATATTCGCGGAACCCGCCCAGATAGAGGTTGGAGAAAAAACAGGTGTAATATTTGCGCGTCGGCTCCACCAACACCACATCCAGCGCGCCCTTGCTGTCCTTGGCCAAGTAGCGCGCGATCGTAGCCCCGCCGGCACCCCCGCCGATGATGACGACACGCGGGCGGGTTTGGGCGACAACCATCGGGGCGGTGAGGGTTGCTGTCAGTGTGCCAATGAATTGCCGTCTGTTCAGTGCCATCATAAATCCTCCCGTTTCAGTTTTTGATTGTGGCGTAATAGGCAGCAAGCGCGGCGATTTCCTCATCCGACAGGCGGGCGGCCAGCATTTGCATCACCGGATGGGGCCGCTGTTTGGCCCGATAGGCGAACATGGCGGCCATAAAATCCTCCTCCGGCCAGTTGGTGATGGAGGGGATCCCATCAAACGATCCATCGCGCTGGTGACAGGTGGCGCATTCCGCCGAGAGGTACGCTCCGTATTCTGGATCGCCAAGGGTTTGTGCCGCGGCGCCACTGGGCAGCGCCGCGAGAAACGACAGGAGGAAGCGCGCCCCCCAGTTCATTCTATTCCCCGAAAGTCGCGAGATAGGCGATGACGGCATCTCGGTCTTCGGCCTTCTTCAGCCCTGCAAAGGACATCTTGGTTTTCGGCACGACGTCGCGTGGTTTTTCAAGATAGGCATGCAGGGTCGCATCATCCCAGATCATATCACCCGCACCCGCCTCAATCATCGAGGGGGAATATTTGAACCCGTCAACAGTGCCCGCCGTCCGGTCGATCATCCCGTTCAGGGTCGGGCCGGTGCGGTGCTTGGCGCCTTCACCAACCTGATGACAGGCGGCGCATTTCTTGAACACCCTTTCGCCGGCTTCGATCAGGGCCGGATCAACAGCCGCTTCGACAACCGGTTCCGGTGCTTCGGCCTCTTCAACCGGATCGTCATCGGTCAGGTCATCGGGCGTCACATCCAGCACGGTCGCATGCATCGTGATTTCCACGCTGTCCTTGCAGTTTTCCATACAGGCAGGCGCCGAGAATTGCGGATATTCGGTGGTTTCCCGATCATCGACGAAAAACCCGCCCACATTGGGCAACTCGAAATCCGCAAGATTCTCATTCGACAGAACGAAATCATCCTCGATCAGATCGTTGGAATAAAGGATATAGGCGACAATGGCATAGACGTCGTCTGGCGCCAGCGTTTGGGCCGCGCCAAAGGGCATGGAGCGGTTGACGTAATCCCAAACGGTCGACACATGCGGCCAATAGCTGCCCACTGTTTTCAGCGGGTCCTCGCGGTTCAGCGTGTTCATGCCGCCCGCAAGTTTCGGCCAGTTGTCGACGCCCTCGGCAAAATCACCGTGGCATGAGGCGCATTGATCGGCAAAGATCTCCTCACCCACCAGCGCATCGCCGGACCCGACAGGAAGGCCCTTGCCATCGGGGCGCACGTCCTTGTCCCATGCGGCAATCTCTTCGGGCAGGGCGGCACGGCCAAGGCCCAGTTTATCCGCCATGGCAGGGGTTGCGAGCAGGCTTGCCGCAAGCGCGAGATTAAGAAACTTCGACATTTTCAGCCTCCCCATTGGTTTTGACCCACCAGGTTTGAATAGCATTGTTGTGATAGACGGAATTAAGGCCGCGAACCGCACGCAGCTGCGCCTTGGTCGGCTGCACATAGCCGGTGCTATCGGTGACACGTGATTGCAACAGCATCTCTTCGCCCTGCCAGTTGTAATCGAAATAGAAACGCGTCAAGGCCATTTCCTGCCCCGGTGCGGCAAGCCGCGCCTTGGCCCATGTCTTGCCCCCATTGACCGAGACATCAACGCCCGTAACCGCGCCGCGCCCCGACCATGCCAGCCCGGTGATAACCAGGGGGCCATGGCCGTGCTTGATCGGCATTTGCGGGCTTGGCGCGGTGATCACGGATTTCGCATCCATCACCCATGTCCATTTGCGCGAGGTGCCGTTTTCCATCGTATCGGTATATTTCGAGGTTTCCTCACGGCTTTCCACCGGCGCATCGGTCACTTCCATCCGGCGCAGCCATTTGACCCAAAGGTTGCCCTCCCAGCCCGGAACGATCAACCGCACCGGATAGCCATGCTCCATCCGCAGCGCCTCCCCATTGGCTTTGAAGGCGATCATGCAATCATCCAGCGCCTTTTCCATGGGGATCGACCGTCCGTTCGATGACGCATCCGCGCCCTCAACGTAAAGCCAGTTTCCCTCAGGCTTGATGCCCGCCTCATCCAAAAGCGTGCGCAGGGTGACGCCGGTATATTCCATATTGTGGATCATGCCGTGGGTGAATTGCGACCCGTTCAGCTGCGCGCCGGCCCATTCCATCCCTGAATTCGCCGCGCATTCCAGAAAGAAGGTGCGGGTGACACGGGGGAACCGTTCCAAGTCCTCATAGGTGAAAACCAAGGGCGTATCGACCAGCCCGTTGATCATCAGCCGGTAATCTTCCTTGGCCAGTTCGATCGCGCCGGAGTGGTGGCGCTCAAACGCGCAGCCTTGGGGCGTGATCGTGCCATCCAGCGCATGGATCGGCGTGAAGTTGATCGAGGAGATCACATCCGCCGTCAGCCATTCCACATTGCGGCGTACCACATCCGCCTCAAAGTGGATGGGCATGCCGTAGGGCGCATCATCGACGCCAAGGCCAAGGCCGGACGCCCATTCCTGCACCTCGGTAATCAGCGGATCGGGGGTTTGCGCAGCCGCACCGCCCGCAACAAGGGCCGTGCCTGTCGCCGCACTGGCGGCCAGAAAGCCGCGGCGGGTTGTGCCATTGGTGGGTTCGTTTGTCATGACGAAACCTTTCTGAAGCGGTTGGGTTTAGACGCCGGTCACTTTGACCGAGGTATTGGGATCAAGTTTGACGGTGCCGATCTTGCGGATATGGTCCTCGACCACGTCCCAAATTGGCGGGCCTTCGGTGCCTTCATTCACCGATGCCCAGCCGGCCACGATATAGGTCCGCGCGGGGTCAATCGCCTCGCCGGTTTTCAGCAGGGTCATGTTGGAGATCCGGCTGCCGATGGGCCTGGAGACATCGATGGAATAGCCAAGACCGCCCACCCGCACCATATCGCCGCCCTGTTGGTAATAGGGGTCGGTGTTGAACAAGTTGTCGGCCACATCCTCTAGCACGACGTTCAGGAATTCACCCGTCATCTCGGTGCGGTAGCAGTTGGGATAGGTCATCGAGGTGGCGTTATGGATATCCTCACGGGTGATGTCCTGACCGGGCATCACGCTGGCACCCCAACGCACACCGGGGGACATGGCAATTTCTGCGTCACGCTCTGACAGCATGGCATCGCAGATCAGGTCATCCCATGTGCCGTTGAAATTACCACGACGGTAGAGCAGGCTTTCGGTCTTGCCGATCACCTCTTCCAGCTGGTCCTTGAAGGGCGCGCGTTCGGCGTCGATCAGGTCGGCCATCTCGGTATCTGGCGTAATCACATCCGCGAAAATCGGGATCAGCTTGTGGCGAAAGCCCATCATCTTGCCGTCGCGCACATCCAGATCGACGCGGCTGACATATTTCCCGTGGCTGCCCGAGGCGATGAGGATGGTTTCACCCACCAGCACCGGCTCGGGGATCGCATCATGGGTGTGACCGGTCAGAATGACGTCGATCCCCTTGACGCGTGACGCCATCTTGCGGTCCACGTCAAAGCCGTTATGCGACAGCACAACAACCAGATCGGCCCCGGCGGCGCGCACCTCTTCGACCATTTCCTGCATACGCTCATCACGGATGCCAAAGCTGTATTCAGGGAACATCCAGCCGGGGTTGGCGATCGGCATATAGGGGAAGGCCTGCCCGATAACGGCAACCTTTGCGCCGCCACGTTCAAACCATGTGTAGGGCTCAAACGCGGGCTCATCCCATTCAGCATCAAAGATATTCTGTCCAAGGAAGGGGAAGGGCAACGCGCCTACGATTTCCTGCACGCGCTCGGTGCCAAGGGTCCATTCCCAATGCGAGGTCATCGCCTCGACGCCAAGTTTGTTCATCACATTGACCACATCCTGCCCCTTGGTCAAAAGTGAGGTCATGGAGCCGTGCCACGTATCGCCACCGTCCAGAATAATCGCCTCGGGGCGCTCGGCGCGGATGGATTTGACGACTGTCGCCACACGGTCCATGCCGCCCATCTTGCCGTAAGTTTTGCCAAGGGCGGTGAAATCTTCATGGGTCAGCGCATAGGCCTCGGGGCTGCCGGGCTGCAGGTTGAATTCCTTGATGAAATCCATGCCGGTGACATGGGGCGGAATGCCTTTGACATCGCCAACGCCGATATTGATCTCTGGTTCACGGAACCAGATCGGTTTGAGCTGGGCATGGATGTCGGTGATATGGATCAGGGTGACATTCCCGAAGGCGTCAAACTGCAAAAGCTGGTCTTGGGTCAAGGCCTGCTGTGCTGCAAGGCGGGACCAATTGCCAACGCCTGACGCGCCATAAAGGGCGGATGCGGCCACCGAGGCCTGAAGAAACTCGCGCCGCGAGATCATGATGTGATCCTTTCGTACAGACATGACCAAGCCAAGCGCCCAAAAGGCGGGGAGGTCGTTTCATGGTTTTAAAAGCGTTTAAGGTGTGCGGGCGCCCCGACTAAGGGCGCCCGAAAGGCTTAGTGACGAACGCTAACGCCCTCGACGGCCAGACCGTTGCCGCGCGACGCGACATAAAGTTCCAGCGCGTTGAGTTCATCCGAGCCAAGCCCGAAGGTTTCGGCGCGGGTGTCGCGGACACAGCCAACGAAACGATGTTGTGCGGTCAAAAGCGCCGCTTGTTTCAGACGATAGACCGGAAACCCGTTGGTATGCCCTTGGGACAGATGGTCCGAGCGGATGTGGTTGCCGTTGTTATCCTCATGGCAGTTGGCGCATGAAAGCTCCAGCTGGCCATAGCGGGTGTAGTAGATCTCTTTGCCCATTTCATAGACGGGGGCGGCAGGCCCATCAATGGCAACGTTCATCAATTCACCGCGCGACTGCAACGAAATAAGGGCAAGCACATCCGTCATCGGATCGCCCTTAAGATTCCATGCTTCGGCGCCCATACGGGTGGTGCGACAATCGTTGATATAACCTTCGATATTCATGACATCGCCGGTTTTCGCATCAACCCGAGGCGTGACCGCGCGCAGCCCTGCCATGCTTTCGGGGCCTTCATGGCACGAGGCGCAGGATTTGTCTTCTGTTCCGTCAGCGGCGTTCCAGATATCAAGCCCGCGATCCACAAAGATCATGCCGGGATTGTCGAAATCGTCCATCTGCATGGCGCGGGTTTCGGTATCACGATAATGCCAGCCTGAAACCAGCTCTGGCAAGGCGCCATCTAAATGGGCCGATGGTTCGGCGATGGTCTTGATTTCTTCCCCTTCGATGATGAGCTTGTCATCAACAGGCTCTGCAAGGGCCATGCCGGTTACGGCAAGGCCAAAGAATGCGGTTGCGGCTAGTGCCGTCTTGATTGTCCGCGGCTTCATATTGTCTCCTCCCTCTATGTGGCTGCGGAAATCAGGCGATTTCGATTGACTTGCTCTCTTCATAGACAGAGCCGTCATCATCATACCAAGTGAACTTGAATTCACCCGCTTCCGGAACCATTGCCTCAAACTCGATGTAGGGGTTCGTGGAAATTGCAGGCTCCAGCGTCGCGTCGATCACGTTCTTGCCGTTAAAGTCGCAGGTGAAGCGGTTGATGATGGACCGAGGAATAACAGCGCCTTCCTTGTCCTTGCGCTGACCGGATTCCATCGGGTGGCTGATCAGCGTTTTTATAACAATCGCCTCACCAGCCTTGGCTGATTTCGGCACTTTTACACGGGGTTTTACGTTATCTGCCATGTCAATATCTCCCTAAATCAGCCGCCGCAGCCGCCGATGGTGACTTTCACTTCCGAAGACGTGCGCACGAAGGTGCCATCTGCCAGTTGGGCAATGGCGACAACGTCTTGCGTCTTGGATAGGCGAATACGGGTAGAGGCCATATGCGCCCCGGCCAATTCGCCAAACTTGAAGGTTGCGACCGCAGGGGTCGGGTTGCCGGCGGCCAGCACCAGAATGGCAATTGCATCAGGGGCATCGACAGATACGGGAACGGTGTTGCCGTTTTCCGCGATTTCCGGTGCGGTCAGGGTAACGCCCGGGCCGGTGCCAATTTCGGCGCCGCCGGTAAAGGCGGCGACGGCCTCATCAACGCTTGCCAAGGCCAGCGAAGGGATCGCGGCGGCTGCCACGCTGCCCAAGGCCAGCACGAGGGCTTCTCTTCTGGAAAAGTTCATCTTTTCACTCCTCAGTCACATCCGGATTATGCCGGACAGGGGTGTTGGGTTATTCTTTAAACGTCAGCAAAAAGGCGACAACGTCTTCGACCTGCTGGGCGTTAAGGATCGGTGCAAGCGGCTCGGTACCCGCCTTGCCGGTATAGTTGTTGCCGGGGCGGATATAGCCGGATGATTTGTAAAAGGCGGGCATAACCGTGCCTTCGAACGTCATCTTTGCATTGCTGACAAGTCCCCGAAGCTCGGCTTCGGTCCAGCGGTCTGCGGCACCATCAAGGGCGGGGCCAACATCGCCGGGAAACGGGAGATCCTTGGTGATTTCAGCCGCATGGCACGCCACGCAGTTGCCCAAAGAAGCCGTGCTAAAGACTACCTTGCCCTCTTCCGGGTTGCCGGGTGTGCCGGACAATGATTGTGTAATTGCGCCATCCGTGTATTCCACGTTGGCGGGTCCAGTCTCTGCCATGGCAGCGCCTGCGCAAAACGCAGCAGCAACCATACCAAATATAATTTGGCGCTTCATTCGAAGTCCTCCCTGTTTCCTCCGAATCTGAGGATAGACCAAGCTTGGCGCTTTGTGCAATAATGATATTTAAATTATTGCATATTTGACCGCGCGCGGCTGCGAGGCAGCGCGTTACTGGCCAGGGGCAACCAGTGTGCGAGCGAGGTACTTCTGGAAATGTTCGCCCGTTTCGTACTCTTTGTCCTTGACCCAAGTCAAAAGCGCACCGGTCGTGCCTTTGCCAAATGCGCCGGGCATGGTGACGATGGAGGCCTGCTGTGCGGTCTGGTCTTCGCCCACCTTTTCGGGAAAGAACATCATCGTGGGGGTAAAGACCACGCCCCAGCGCCGCGCCATTTCCTTTTCGGGTAGGGCCTTGCCGTCAAAATCCGTCACCTCCACATCGCCGAAAAGGTTCATCTGCACGACAAAATAGTTATCGCGGATCAGCGCATCGATTGCGGGGTCGGGAAAGACCTCCTCATACATTTTGCTGCAATAAATGCAGCCACGCTGCTCCCAGATCACCATCAGGCGCTTGCCGTCGGCATTTGCCTCGGCCAAATCATCACGCAAATCCTTGAAGGTATCGCGCAGCCATTCGGGTTTATGCAGCCCGTCGTCGCCCAATTCGGTCGCCGAAACTGGCATGGCAAGGGCAAGCATGGTTGCAAGCGTGGCGAAAATGCGGGTCATAAAAGCCTCCTGATTTATTTAAGCGTGGCGGACCAGTCGAAATGTCGGATCATGAAATCTGCGATATAGTTAACCGAATTGGTCGCGATGAGAATCGCAAACAGGATCAACATCGCCCCCATGATCTTTTCGACATGGCCAAGGTATTTGCGATTGCGCCCGACCCACGCCAGAAACGGCTTGGCAAAAAGGGCGGCGATCACAAAGGGTAAGGTCATCGACAACCCGTAAACCAGCAACAGGCTGCCGCCCTGCCACAGGTCCCCTGATGCCGAGGCCATGAACAGGATCGCAGCCAAGGCCGGCCCCACACAAGGCGTCCAGCCAAAGCCGAAGGCAAGCCCCATCACATAGGCGCCGATCAGACTGGAGGGTTCGGTTTTCGCCTCGATGCGCGCCTCACGGTATAGGAATGGCACCTTGATGATGCCCAGAAAATGCAGGCCAAACACAAACAGCACCGCCGCCGCAACATAGGAAAGCTGCTCTTTCCACTGAATAAACGCTGACCCAAGCGCCGTCGCCCCCAAGCCCAAAAGCACAAAGATCGAGGTCACGCCAAGCGCAAAGGCAATCGCCGATGCAACCAGCCGTTTTTGCGCACCGGGCGCGATTTCACCGTCGCCGCGCAATTCCTGCATTGAGATGCCTGCCATATATGACAGGTAAAACGGCACCATCGGCAGAATACAGGGCGATAAAAAGCTTAATATTCCGGCCAAGGCCGCCCCACCGTAACTGATCTCAAACATATGCGGCTCCACCCGGTTGATCTTTGGCATAAACGGCCCGCGGCGGGTTCGCGGGGTGTGATACCACCCGACGCCCGACATGGGGCTTGCGCCAATAGTAATTCATATTACAATGTGAATATATTTTAGCAGGCCGTCAATCATGCTCATCACCACACGACCCTTTCTTTCCCGCTTTCGCCGCCTCGCGATGACCGTCGTCTTGGCGCTGGGCGTCTGCGGTGTCGGCACTGCGGCTTGGGCGGGGTCTTTTACGCTTTATATGGTGGAACAGGCGGGCTGTATTTACTGTGAGCGTTGGGACGCCGAGGTTGGCGATGCCTATCACTTGACCGCCGAAGGGCGCGCCGCCCCGCTGAAACGGATCGATCTGCGCGCAGAAGTACCGGAGGGTGTGACCTTTGTCCGCCGCCCCGCCTTTACACCGACCTTCGTGTTGGTAGAAGATGGGCAAGAGGTTGGCCGCCTTGAAGGCTATGCCGGTGAGGACTTCTTTTGGGTCTTGCTGGAAGAAATGCTGACTAAGGCCGGTGCGACATTGGAATAACAGCGGCGGTTTACAGCGTGACGCTGTCGTACACCTTGTGCAATAAGCGCAGCAGAAAATAACGGCCCATGATAAACACGGGCCCGAGGGCGAGGAGTGCTGGGGTGCCACCTGACACAGCCAGATCAGACGACACCCAAGCGCAGGACATTCCCTGTGCCGCAATCCCACCTGAGAAAATGTTGGAAAACGCCAATGAGGCAGCCAATTTTCTGAAAGCGCTCGCGCATGAGGGGCGCTTGATGATTTTGTGTCACCTGTCATCGGGACCCAAAAGCGTGACAGAGCTGGAGACATTGCTTTCATCGCGCCAAGCCGCCGTTAGCCAGCAACTCGCGCGGTTACGGCTGGAGGGGTTGGTTTCTGCGCGGCGCGATGGCAAGGCGATCTTTTATTCCTTGCAAGATCCCAAGGTTATTCGGGCCGTGGCCCTCGTCTATGATATGTTTTGCAATCCGGGCTGAGCCCCGCATCTTAAAGGGGCTGTGACATGGAAGAGGTACCATTCGGTGTTTGGGCGGCCTTTGCAGGTTTGATTGCGGGCGTTGTGCTGGGCCTATCGGCACGATTGGGCGATTTTTGCACGCTAGGGGCGCTTGAATCAGCGCTTTACGGCGAGGATCAGCGTCGGTTGCGCCTTTGGGGCGTGGTTCTGGCGGTGGCGATTTTCGGCACCCATCTGGGCGACATGTTGGGTGTCATCGATATCGGCGGCACATTTTACCATCAGATCGCGTGGAACCCGCTTGCCTCTATCGCGGGGGGGCTGCTGTTTGGTTATGGCATGGCGATGGCGGGGAACTGTGGCTTTGGCGCGCTGGTGCGGTTTGGCGGTGGGGATTTGCGGTCGCTTGTTGTGGTTGTTGTGATGGGGATTTTTGCTTTTGTGGCGCTGTCTGGCCCCTTGGCCCCGATCCGCAATGCGCTATTCCCGCAAGTGGATGCGACCGGCCTGCAGGGCATTGCCCATGTTTTGAATGTGCCGCCACTGGTGACGGCAGGGGTGATTTCCTTGGGGCTATTGATCTGGGCATTGGCGCATCCGGGCCTGCGGGGATCACCGCGACAATTGATGTGGGGCGTGGCGGCTGGGGCGGCTGTGGTCTGGTCCTTTGCGGCGACGACATGGCTGTCGGTGGAAAGCTTTGGCGCCGTGCAGGTTGAGGGGCTGTCCTTTACCGCACCGCTGGGCCGGACGCTGATCTGGCTAATGACCTCTACCGCCGGTGGGATTTCCTTTTCGGTCGGGGCTGTCTGCGGGGTGATGCTGGGCGCTTTGGCCGGGTCGCTTTGGCGCGGGCTGTTCCGCTGGGAGGCCTGTGAAGACCCGCGCGAATTGGGCCGTCAGGTCTCGGGCGCTGCGATGATGGGCGTGGGCGGCGTGACGGCGCTGGGCTGCTCGGTCGGGCAAGGCGTTTCGGCCTTTGCCACACTGGCATGGTCCGGACCGGTCACTTTGGCCGCGATTGCACTGGGGGCTGTGTTTGGTTTGCGCCGCTTGATCGGCGGGTTCCAACCGGAATAGGGGGGCTTCATAGCCCCCCCAATGGTTATCCGCGCAGGGTGCCGCCTGTCGCTTTGCTAACCTTGTCGATAATCTTGGCGCTTACCGCCTCAATATCCTTGTCGGTCAGCGTGGTCTGGGTCGGTTGCAGGCGCACGGTCAGGGCGATAGATTTCTTGCCCTCGCCCATTTGGGATTCGGCCTTTTCGCCGGTGAACTGGTCAAACAAGCGGACCTCGGCGATCAGGGCCTTATCGGCACCTTGCGCTGCATTCAGGGCAACCAATGCCTCGACACCCTTATCGACGACAAAGGCGAAATCACGTTCCACGGCTTGCAGATCGCTGATCGTCAGGGCCGGACGCGTGGTGGTTTTCGCTTTTGGTTGCGGCACCTTGGCGGGATAGACGGTAAAGGCCATGACCGGACCTTTGATCCCCATCTCGGTGACGATCTTTGGATGCACCTCTCCGTAAGTGGCCAAGGCGTTCGGCCCCAGCGCGATCGTACCGGCACGGCCCGGATGGAACCATGCGGGAACCTTGCGGTTGATCTGCGCACGAGCAGGCGCACCGAGGGCGGCCAGAACCGCCTCGGCATCGGCCTTGGCATCATAGATATCGACCGGCCGCCGCGAACCATAGGGATCACGTGGCGCGTTATGGCCTACCAGAATACCGGCGGCCTGGGTGTGCTGCTCGCCGGGTTCACCGCCCGAAAAGGCAGGGCCAACCTCGGCCAGTTGCATATCCATGAAGCCACGCGCCTGATTGCGGGCCGCGGCGCGCAAAAGGCCGGGCAGCAGGTCAGGGCGCAGGTGCGACATCTCGGAGGAGATCGGGTTGTCCACACGCACCGCATCCGTACCGCCGCCGAACAATGTGGCCGAGGTATGATCGATAAAGCTGTAGGTCACACATTCGTTATAGCCCAAAGCCGCAAGGGTGCGCCGCGCGCTCCGCTCCCGGATCTGCTCGGGCGTCAGGATGGGGGCCGGGATGCCCGCTTGGATGCGTGGCAGCGGCTTGCCCACCAGTTTCGACAAAGAGGCAACGCGGGCGATTTCCTCAACCAGATCGGCCTCACCCTGCACATCAGGGCGCCATGTGGGCGGCGTGGCAAGGTTGCCGTTCAAGGTGAATCCCAGTGCCGTAAGCGTTTGGCGCTGTGCGGATTCCGCAATCTCCATCCCGACGAGCGAGGCCGTGCGCGCAGGATCAAACTTATAGCAACGCGCAGTGTTGATCGCGGCCCCGTCACTGACAACGGTCGATACCTCACCCCCACACAGATCGAGGACCATCTGGGTCGCCAGATGCAAGCCCGGCAGGGTAAAGGCCGGATCTACGCCCCGCTCAAACCGGTAGCGCGCATCGGAATTGATTTTCAGCGCGCGTCCTGTGGTGGCAATGGTGATCGGGTCCCAATAGGCGGATTCGAGGAATACATCGGTGGTTTCCTCGGTACAGCCAGAGGCCTCGCCGCCCATAATACCGGCCAGCGATACCGGCGCGTTATCATCGGCAATGACCATCTGGCCCGCGCTTAGGGTGTAGGTTTTTCCGTCCAGCGCCAGCAAGGTTTCGCCCTCAGCCGCCGCGCGGATGCGCAGCCCGCCTGACAGTTTTGCCACATCGAACACATGCAGCGGACGGTTGAGGCCGACAGTAAAGTAATTGGTAATATCCACCAAAGCCGAGATCGGGCGCAGGCCAATGGCGCGCAACCGTGCCTGCAACCATGCAGGCGAGGGGCCATTCTTGACGCCGCGGATCAACCGGCCGGTGAAATGCGGGGCCGTCTTGGCCTTTAGGTCCGCATCAATCGTGACGGTGACGGGGCAAGGGAAATCACCCTTGGTTTCCAGCACATCCATCGGCTTGAGTGTGCCCAGCCCGCGCGCCGCCAGATCGCGTGCCAGGCCGCGCACCCCCAACCCGTCGGGGCGGTTCGGTGTGATCTTCACATAAATCATCGGATCGTTGAGGCCGCGATAATCGATAAAGCGTTCGCCCAAGGGTGCATCCTCGGGCAGGTCAATAATGCCGTCGTGATCATCGGACAGCATCAGCTCGCGCTCGGAACACAGCATGCCGTTGCTATCCTCGCCGCGAATATTGCCGGGTTTCAGGTCAACACCGGTGCCGGGCACATGGGTGCCAACCGGGGCAAATACGCCGACCAGACCTGTGCGGGCGTTGGGCGCGCCGCAAACCACCTGCACCTCTTCGGGGGCAGAGCCGGGACCACCGGGGAAGGTTTCCACACGGCACAGGCGCAAACGATCGGCATTAGGGTGCTGAACCGCCTCGATCACGCGGCAGATGCGAAAGGCCCCCAGCGTATCTGCAGGGTTTTCGACGCCCTCCACCTCATGCCCCAGATCGGTGAGGGCATATAGAATGTCGTCAAGCGATGCGGTGGTTTCCAGATGATCCTTGAGCCAGGACAGGGTGAATTTCATGGCAGAGCCCTTTTTATCGTGCAGCAGGGGGAGCGGCCGGTTTTCGTCCCGCGTCATCCCGGATTTAGACTGATCTCGTATAGCTTATGCAGGTGCATTGCAAAAGGTGGTACGATTAAGCCAACCGATTGGAAAGGCCGGATTGTCCGATTTCGGCGTATTGTGCCTGCGGGGCATGGCCGAAGGCCCAATAAAAAATGGCCGCGACGGTTGGGTCGCGGCCATTCTTGAAAGAGGCCCACATACCCGCAGCTATTGCCGCGCGGAATGTGCGATGTTTCATATTGGGGCTGCTATATGCCCCAACCGTTCAATCAGCCCTTTTTCGGCGGGACGAAACGTTTGCTGGTATCGTTTGCCTTTGGCTTGCTTGGCTTGGCAAAAGGTTTGCCTGCCCCTGGTTTACCGCCGGGCTTGCCGCCTTGCGATTTGAACCCTGCCGAGCGCGGCTTGGCCGCCCCTGCTTCGGGCTTCCAACGTGGCTTGCGCTCGCCGCCGGCTTCGGGGCTGGCACCGCGTGGTGCGTAGGGCTTGGCACCATCGGCACGCTTGGCATAGGGTTTTGCGCCATCAGTGGCTTCGGTCTTTTTGGCATAGGGCTTTGCGCCGTCAGCGGCATCTGGCCGTTTGGCATAGGGCTTGCGCGGGGCCGTATCGCGGTTTTCCCACGGCTTGCCGTCACCCGGTTCGCGTTTCACCCAAGGCTTCTTCGCGCCATCGGCGGCATAGGGTTTCTTGGCCCCATCCGGTTTTGGCCCACGCTTTGGCTTGTCGTCCTTATAGGATTCGTAGCCCTTCGGCGCGCCACTGTCGGATTTCCACCCGCCTTCTGGCTTGGGGGCGGACTCGCGCTTGGTGTAGGGTTTGCGCTCTGGCAGCGGGGCGTCATCCTCGACAAAGCGCGAGGGCTTTGGCTTATAGGCCGGTTTTTCACGTGGGGCGCGAACAGGGCGTTCGGCGCGCTCAAGCGAGGGTTCGCCGTCCATGCGGGTCATCTCTACGCCTTCTTCCAGCGCGAGACCGCTGCCGAATTTATCGGCCACGTCTTTGCCGATCTGCACATAGGTCAGGTCATGCTGCACGCGAATCGCGCCGATGCCGTCCTTGGTGATGCCGCCCGCTTCGCAGATTTTAGGCAGCAGCCAGCGTGCTTCGGCGCGGCCTGTGTGGCCAACCGAGATCGTGTACCAGATAGAAGCACCAAATTCAGCGCGTGGTTTTGGTTCTGGCCGCTCTCCGGGTTTTGCCACATCGGACAAAACTTCGGGCGAGGACCGGCCCTGACGCCAGATCGACACGAAGGCCGAGGCAACCTGCTCTGGCCCGAAACGTTCCAGCAACATGGTCGAAAGCTCGGCGTTTTCGCCGTCATTCGGCCCCAGTGCGGGGTGTTCCAGAATGCGCTGGTCGTCACGTTCCTGCACTTCCTCGGCGGATGGGGCGGCACCCCATTCGGCCACAACCTTGGCACCCTGCAACAAACGCTGCGCCTTGCGGAACTCGCTCGGGGCAACGACCAGCGCCGATACACCCTTGGAACCGGCGCGGCCCGTCCGGCCCGAACGGTGCAGCAATGTGTCAGAGTTGCTTGGCAAATCGGCGTGGATCACCAGCTCCAACCCCGGAAGGTCGATGCCGCGTGCCGCCACATCCGTTGCGATACAAACCCGTGCGCGCCCGGTCCGCAATGCGGTCAGCGCGTTGGTGCGTTCTTGCTGCGACAGCTCGCCGGAAAGGGCGACAACCGCAAAGCCGCGATTGCCCATGCGTGCCATCAGATGGTTCACATTGGCGCGGGTTTTACAGAACACGATCGCGGTTTGGGCCTCATAGAAACGCAAGAGGTTGAATATCGCATGTTCGCGGTCACGCACCTGCACCGACAAGGCGCGGTATTCGATGTCGACGTGCTGCTTGGCCTCACCGGCGGTTTGGATGCGCAGGGCGTCAGATTGGAAATCTTTGGCCAAGGCTGCAATTGCTTTTGGCACGGTGGCCGAAAACATCAGCGTGCGACGCTCTTCCGGGGCTTGGGACAGGATGAATTCCAGATCATCGCGGAACCCGAGGTCCAGCATCTCATCGGCCTCATCCAGCACGGCGGCCTTCAAGCCCGACAGATCAAGCGAGCGGCGTTCAATATGGTCACGCAAACGGCCCGGTGTGCCGACAACGATATGCGCGCCCTGATCCAGACGGCGCTTTTCGGTGCGGTAATCCATGCCACCCACACAAGTCGCGATTTTGGCACCGGCATCAGCGTAAAGCCATTCCAGTTCGCGGGCGACCTGCAATGCCAGTTCCCGTGTCGGCGCAATGATCAGCGCGGCGGGCACATCGGCGAACAAAAAGCGGTCAGCCCCGGCCAGCAAATCCGGCGCGATGGCGATCCCGAAGGCCACGGTCTTGCCCGAGCCGGTTTGCGCCGAAACCAAAAGGTCGCGCCCTGCGGCCTCGTCGGCCAGCACAGCCTCTTGCACGGGGGTAAGGCTTGCATAGCCCTTAGCATCCAGCGCCGCAGCCAATGGCGCGGCGATATTCATATTTTCGATCATGTATTCTGCCTAATCAGAGGGGCGATATTGCCCGTTAAACGGCCGCCACACCCCTGACTGACACAGGCCTCCTCGCCTGACAGCACCGGAATATCTTTGGGCCAAGCGCGTCTGATAGCGGCAAACGGACCAAGAGTCCATGAAAACTATTGACCAAGCAGGGTTTCGCCCGATCACGAAACGCACCCCCTTTCCCCTTGCGTCCAAACAAACTAGCGTAGCCCTATCAAAATAACGCATGCGGAGCCTCGAAATGACCCAACGTCTTCACCTCGTCTTTGGCGGCGAATTGATCAGCACCGAAGGCACCACCTTCAAAGATCCTGACAATATTCACATTGTCGGCATGTTTCCCAATTATGCGACGGCCTATACCGCATGGAAGGCCGAGGCGCAGCGCACCGTGGATGAGGCGCAGACCCGTTATTTCATCGCCCATATCCACCGTCTGCGGGATGAGGCACAGCCAGCCTCTGCTACCGAAGAACTTGGCGCGTGATGGCAGGCCATGGCCTATTCACTTGGCCTGACGCTTTATAACCTCGCGAACCGGCGGCGGGCGGTCTCTGACGACGCGCGCCCGCCCCGGCCTGCGGGGCGGTTGGTCTGGCTGCATGCGCCCACGCGCAACAGCTTGCCACAGATCGCCGGGCTTGCTCGTCGGTTGGAAGAAGACCACGGCTTGAATATTCTGCTGACAAGTGATGTTGCGCCGGACCTGCTCCATCCGGGGATCACATGGCAACCAACGCCTGCCGATACCCCGGCCGAAGCGCGGCGGATGCTTGATCACTGGCAACCCGATGTTGTTGTGCTGTCCGATGGGCAATTGCGCCCCGCTTTGCTGCATGAGGCGCATGAACGGCGCATCCCTTCGGTTCTGGTTGATGCCCGCACCCCCACCATCATGGAAGGCAATGAGGGCTGGTGGCCGGGTTTGATGCGCGGGACTTTGATGTCGCTTGATGCCGTACTGACAGTTGACGGACCTGCTGCGCGCGCCTTTCGTCGGGCGGGGGCGCCGACCAAAATCGTGCAGGTGACGGGTCGCATGGAATCCCCAAGCGCGGTTCTATCCTGCGCCGAGGCAGAGCGCGCCTTTATCGCCGCCCAGCTGGCAACCCGTCCCGTCTGGTTCGCCGCCAGCCTGCCCGAAGACGAGGAAGCCGCTGTGATCGCCGCCCACCGTGGGGCCATGAAGCTGGCGCATCGGTTGTTGCTGATCCTGTCACCGCAAGATCCGGTCCGCATACCGGCGCTGGTGGCCCATCTGGAACAGGATGAACAATGGGTGGTCGCCTGCCGTTGCCGTGATGACGAGCTGGAGGCCGATGTGCAGGTCTATATCACCGAGCCGGGGGTGGAATACGGGCTGTGGTACAGGCTTGCCCCCGTCACATATCTGGGCGGTGGCATGGGGGATGGTGGCATCAACCGCGACCCGATGGAGGCGGCGGCGCTTGGCTCTGCCATATTGCACGGCCCGCGCGCCGGGCGTTTCGGGACCACATTGGGGCGGCTTGCCTCGGCGCAGGCCACCAGCCTTGTGCGCAACGCCGCCGAATTGCGCCGCGGTTTGATAGAGCTGCTGTCGCCGGACCGTTCCGCCCGATTGGCGCAAGCCGCTTGGGCCGTGGAATCCGACGGGGCAGAGGCCACCGATACCGCGATCAAGGTGATTTGCGATCTGGTTGAGGGGCGACGCTGATGCAGCCCCCCGGTTTTTGGTATAATGCGCCCGATGCGCCGGGATGGCGTGCGCGGCTGTTGGCGCCGCTTGGCTGGGCCTATGGTGCCGCCACGGCGCGGCGGTTGCGCAAGGGTGCGGGGGTGCATGCGCAGGTTCCGGTGATTTGTGTGGGCAATTTAAACGCTGGCGGGACCGGCAAGACGCCCACAACCATCGCGCTGATTGAACGGTTGTCGGCGCGCGGGGCTGTGGTGCACGTGGTCTCTCGTGGCTATGGCGGGCGGTTGCAGGGGCCGGTGCAGGTTGCGGAGCGGCATCATACCGCCAACGACACGGGTGATGAGCCGCTGTTGCTTTCGGCCTTTGCGCCAACATGGGTGGCGCGGGATCGTGCGGCGGGGGTTATGGCGGCACAGGCGGCGGGCGCGCAGGTGATCTTGCTGGATGACGGGTTTCAAAACCCTTCGGTTGCCAAGGATCTGTCCTTGGTCGTGGTCGATGCCGCGCGGGGCTTTGGCAATGGCCGCTGCTTGCCCGCCGGCCCGTTGCGAGAGCCGGTGCCAGTGGGTTTGGCCCGCGCAGATATGGTTGTGTCCATCGGGGCCAAGGATGCCCAAACCGGTTTTGCGGATACATGGGGCGATGCATTGGGGGTGCCGCATGTGACGGGGCATCTGGAGGTGTTGCAGATGGGCATGGACTGGACCGGCGAAAAGGTTCTGGCCTTTGCGGGCATCGGCCACCCAGAGAAATTCTTTGCCAGCCTGCGCGCGACCGGCGCGAACTTGGTGCGCGCCGAGGCGCTAAGCGATCACCAGCCCTTTACCGATGCGCTGCTGCGGCGGCTGTCGCATGATGCGGCGACATTGAAGGCTCAGCTTGTGACCACGGAGAAAGACGCGGTGCGCTTGCCCGCAGCCTTCCGGCCCAAGGTGCTGACGCTGCCTGTCCGGCTGCGCTTGGCCGATTGGGCGGGGCTGGACGCGGCTTTTGACCGGATGGGGCTGTGATCGCGGCGTCAGGCCTTACCCGCGCAGCTTTTCGATAATTTCCGCGATGATCAGGGGGATTGGCTGGTCAATGCCCACCTTAATTGCTGGTTCTTCGGCGGTTGGGGGCTCCAGCGTGGCGAACTGGCTTTCAAGCAGGCTGGGCGGCATGAAATGCCCTGAACGCGCGGCCATACGCGTGGCAATCACTTCGGGGCTGCCTGCCAGATAGATAAAGCAAACCGGCCCGCCTGCATGTTCGGCAATACGGTTGCGGTAGCTTTTGCGCAGGGCCGAACAGCCGAGGATCCCCGGATTTGCCAAGGCAGTGCCAACCTTGGCCAGCCAGGGCCAGCGGTCGGCATCCGTCAGCGCCTCTCCCCGGCCCATCTTGGCGATATTGGTGGCGGGGTGCAGATCATCACCATCAAGATATTTCGTGCCAATGGCCTTTGCCAACGCCACCCCGACCGAGGATTTGCCACAGCCCGCAACGCCCATCAGAACGTAGCGGCCCTGTGCCAGTTCGCTTGCCGACGTCGTCATAGCAATACCTAGGCCGGATCTGCGCCAATCGCGGCCAGCATCGTCTCTGCCACCTCGATATCCTGAATACCGCTGCCAGAGCCGACGCCAATACCGCCAACCAACACCCCGCCCATGTAAATCGGCAAGCCGCCTGCAAGTCCGGTTACGGCCCCGTCGCTGGCCTGTGCAATCGCCATGCGTATGCCTTCGGGGATCTTGGCGCTTTGGGCGCCGGTGCTGGCCGCCGTCTGCGCTTTGGCGCGGGCCGATCGCAGCGATAGAAACTTGGCCCCGCGCATCCGCAAAGCCCCCAGATCAACGCCCGAGGCGTCGACGATCACGAGGCATTGCGGCTGGCCCATCGCATCGGCCTTGGCACAGCCTGCGTCCAGCATCGTGATGATCGCAGCGTTGCTGAGCGCCTTTGTGTCTTCGGTAAAACCCATATCCATCCCTCTACTTGACCCATGCCGAGCGGCAGGTTACCGCTACCAAAGCAGCCCTGCAGGGAAACTGCAATGGGTCAGAGGCCTGTCACCATTGCCAAGCCCCTATCCGTCCAAACCATTCGGCCCAAACCATTCGGCAAGGAGCGTAAACGCCATGACCCAATCCGAAATCGGCCTGATCGGCCTTGGTACGATGGGCGCAATGCTGGCGCTGAACATTGCGGAAAAGGGCTTTGCCATTGCGGTTTGGAATCGCACAACCGAGGTAACGCAGCGTTTTGTTGCCAATGCAGGCGATCTGGCCCCCCGGATCACCGCTACCCAAAGCCTCGCCGAACTGGTGCGCAGCCTGAAGGCCCCCCGCGCGATTATCCTTATGGTGCCTGCGGGTCAGCCGGTGGATGACCAGATCGCGGCACTGACGCCTTTGCTGGACGAGGGCGATATGATCATCGACGCGGGCAATGCGAATTTTCGTGATACCAACCGCCGTGCTCAAGATGCGGCCAAGGGTGGCCCGCAGTTTCTGGGCATCGGCGTTTCGGGCGGCGAGGAAGGCGCGCGTCACGGCCCCTCTATCATGGGGGGCGGGCGTGCGCAGGATTGGGCACGCATAGAGCCGGTCTTGCAGGCGATTGCCGCGAAATATGAAGGCACCCCCTGCGCCACCCTGATGGGCGAAGCGGGTGCGGGCCATTTTGTCAAAACCGTTCATAACGGCATCGAATACGCCGATATGCAGATGATCGCCGAGGTTTACGGCGTTATGCGCGACGGCATGTCGATGCCTGCCGCCGCCATTTCGGGCTTGTTTGACGGCTGGAACAAAGGGCCGCTGCAATCCTATCTGATAGAGATCTCGGCAGCGGTGACGGCGGTGGTGGATCAGAAAACCAACAGGCCGATTGTGGATGTGATCCTTGACCGCGCGGGTCAAAAAGGCACGGGCCGCTGGACCGCGATCGAGGCACAGCACCTTTCCGCACCGATTCCGGTGATCGAGGCGGCGGTGATGGCGCGCAATACCTCGGCCCGGCTCGAGGAACGTCTGAAGGGCGAGGCGCGGTTTGGGGCGGCGCCGCAAACCCTGCCCGAGGGCGCGTTGATGCCGCAGGATCTGGAGGCGGCGATGATCGCGGGCAAGATCCTGTGTTATGCGCAGGGCTTTGCGCTGATTTCAGCGGCCAGCGATGAATTTGGCTGGGCGCTGCCCTTGCCGGAAATTGCCAAGGTCTGGCGCGAAGGGTGCATCATCCGGTCGGCCATGCTGAATGATATGGCGCAGGCCCTGGCCGAGGAGCCGGGCCGCAACCTGATATTCGCGCCCTTCTTTGCCGACCATCTGGAGAAAAGCCACAAGGCGCTGCGCAAGCTGGTGGCGCAGGCGGCCCTTTGCGGTTTGCCGTTGCCTGCCTTGGCCTCGGGGCTTGCGTGGTTTGATATGATGCGGACGGGGCGTTCCACCGCCAATATGATTCAGGCACAACGGGATTTTTTCGGGGCCCACGGGTTTGAACGTATTGATGGTGGCGCGGATCACCACGGGCCATGGGCGCTACAGGGTGGCTAAAGGGCGATCACAAAGCGGCAGCTATGGCTTGGCATTATGGGGGCGGCCCGCCTATAAGGCGACCTCCAACCGCAAAAGCCGAAAGCATGATCCGATGACCATTCACCTGCATCGCAACGACCTGCCTGACGGGCTTGACCTTGGCAACCTCGTGGCGATTGATACCGAGACGATGGGTCTTGACCCGCGTCGTGACCGGCTCTGTGTGGTGCAGCTCTCGTCGGGGGACGGGAATGCGCATCTGGTGCAGATCGCCAAAGGGCAAACCTCGGCACCCAATCTGGAGCGATTGCTGATCGATCCGAATGTGACCAAACTGTTCCACTTTGGTCGATTTGATATTGCCGCGCTGCAAAATGCCTTTGGCGTGGTGACGGCGCCGGTCTGGTGTACCAAGATTGCCTCGCGGCTGGTGCGTACCTTTACCGACCGGCACGGCTTAAAGATTTTGTTGTCGGAAATGGTGGGGGTTGATGTCTCCAAACAGCAGCAATCCTCTGATTGGGGGGCTGTGGAACTGACCGCTGCGCAAAAAGAATATGCGGCCTCGGATGTGCTGTATTTGCACCGGCTTAAAGAGGCGCTGGAGGCGCGATTGATCCGTGAGGACCGGATGGATCTTGCCAACCGCCTGTTCCATTTCCTGCCCACACGGGCAGAGCTGGACCTGATGGGATATGACACGCCGATGGATATTTATCACCACTAGGCGGCAGATAATGCCGAAAGAAAGGGCGCGATGAGCCAACACGACAACTTCCATTCGACCGCGGTGGCATGGCTTAAGGTGGCCTTGCCCTTGCTGGCGCTTGCGATTTTGTCGACGTTGTTTCTGGTGGCCCGCACAGTTGACCCGGCCGACGCGATTCCCTTTGCCGAGGTGGATATTGCGGAGCGTGTGCGCGAACCGCGCCTGACCCAACCGACATGGGCCGGTGTCACCGATGACGGCGCCGCCCTGACCATCGCCGCCGATGAGGCCCGCCCGCAGCAGGGGGGTACAGCCGGCGCCAGTGCAAATGCGTTGGTGCTGGACCTGCTGACGCCTGACGGGGGGCGTGCCAAATTGGTTGCGGGGCGCGGGATGCTTGACACCGATCAGGGCGTGCTGTTGGTGGATGGGGGCGTGACGGTGACCACCTCGACCGGCTATGAGGTGACGACCGATGCGATGCGCGCAGCACTTGATCGGACCTCGCTTATCAGCGAAACAAATGTGTCGGGGACGGCCCCGGCAGGGCAAATCACCGCAGGCGCGATGGAGATTTCCCAGCAACCCGACACGCCCGGCCAATATCTTCTTGTTTTCAAGGACGGTGTTAGGCTGCTATATACTCCCTCAGGTAAATAAAGTTCAGGACAAGCCATGTTGAAGGTGTTTCAGGTTACCGTCGTTTTGGCATCGCTTGCCCTGTTTCCGGCAATGGCCACCGCACAGGGGGCCAGCGTGGCCTTTGGCGAGTTAAAGCAAGACACCACCCTTCCCGTTGAGGTGTCTGCCGATCAGCTTGCGGTCAATCAGGCCGACGGCTCTGCGATGTTCACCGGCAATGTTTTGGTGGGTCAGGGCGAAATGCGCCTGTCTGCGGGGCAGGTGAAGGTGGAATATACCGCCGATGGCAGTGGCATCTCCAAGCTTTACGCCAGCAACGGTGTGACGCTGGTCAACACCACGGATGCCGCCGAATCGCGTGAGGCTGTTTATACCATCGACAGCGGCACTGTGGTGATGACTGGCGATGTTTTGCTGACCCAAGGCGGGAATGCGCTGTCGGGGCAAAAACTGGTGATTGATTTGAAGGTCGGGACCGGCGTGATGGAAGGGCGGGTGCAAACCGTATTCCAGTCGGGCAAGGCCAAGAACTGATGGCGTCCAAACCTGACCTTGCTGTGACCGACGGCACGGCCGGCCTTCATATCGAGGGGCTGCGCAAAAGTTATAAAAAGCGGCCCGTGATCCGCGATGTCTCTATGCATCTGAACCGTGGCGAGGTGGTTGCCCTGCTGGGGCCGAACGGTTCTGGCAAGACCACTTGCTTTTACGCGATTGCGGGGCTTGTGTCGCCCGAGGGCGGGCGCGTGTCGATCGACGGGGCGGATGTGACCAGCCTGCCGATGTACCGCCGTGCGCGGCTTGGCATCGGGTATTTACCGCAAGAAGTCAGCATTTTTCGTGGCTTGAACGTCGAGGACAATATCCTTGCCGTGCTGGAAATCACGCTGGATGACCGCCACAAACGGCGTGAGCGGCTGGAAGAGCTGTTGTTAGAGTTTTCCATAACCCACCTGCGCCGTGCGCCTGCACTGGCCCTGTCGGGCGGCGAACGGCGGCGGGTAGAGATTGCGCGCTGTTTGGCGGCCGATCCGAAATACCTGCTGTTGGATGAACCCTTTGCCGGGGTGGACCCGATTGCCGTGGGCGAGATTCGCCATTTGGTCAGCGATCTGAAGCGGCGCGGCATTGGCGTGTTGATCACCGATCACAACGTCCGTGAGACGCTGGAGATCGTGGACCGCGCCTATATTTTGCATGATGGCACCGTGTTGATGAGTGGCACCACCGATGAGGTTGTGCGCGATGAAAACGTGCGCCGCGTCTATTTAGGCCAAAACTTCAAGATTTCCTGATCGCGCCCCCCTTGAAAATTTTTTATCGCGACCGGTGCGCCGAAACCGCGATAATTCTTACAGTTTTGCTACGACCCCATTGACAAGCTGCCCGTCTGTGTCGCCAAATACCTTTGATACAAGCGTGAACCGGACCAATCGGATTTCAGTAATGCCAAGGGTTAACTACCCATTAATAAAAGGTATTAACCGGTTGTCCCGGTGCCGAAAACCCATCGGCAAGGCGTCTTGCACAGTGCAGGGCCACCCCTATGCCGGACCACGAAGGAGGGACTATGCGGTATCAGATCAGCGGTAGACAAATTGAAATTGGCGAGGCGCTTCAAACCCATGTGAAGGCCGAACTTGGCGAGACAGTGGAAAAATATGCCCTGCGCCCGACGGATGCCCTTGTGATATTTTCGCGCGACGCACACGAGCTGGTCTGTGAGGCAACAATCCATCTTTCGACCGGCCTGACCGCGCAAGCCCGTGGGCAGGCGACCGAAGTCTATGCCGCTTTTGAATCCTGCCGTGAAAAGCTCGACAAACAATTGCGCCGTTATAAGCGGCGTTTGCGCGACCATCACCGTGATCGCGTGACCCCGGTTGAGTTCGACGGCGGTTCGTCCTATATCCTCGCCTCGAAAGAAGAGTACGGAGACGCGGAGCCCGAGTCACTCCAGCCCATGATCATCGCCGAGATGGAGACGAAGGTCCCCACAGTTTCGGTTGGTGAAGCGGTCATGCAGCTGGAACTGGCAGAGCAACGCATGTTAGTCTTTCGGAACTCGAAACATGGCGGGGTGAATGTCGTATATCGTCGTGATGACGGTAATATCGGCTGGATTGACCCGCGGCACACAAAGTAAAGCGCCCAACCTTGGCGCGGGATAAAGCGGGTCATGGACATATCAAGCCTTTTGGAGCCCGGTGCTGTTCGCATCATCAACCATCTCACCAGCAAGAAACGTCTCTTTCAAGAGATCGGTGAGGTGGTGGCTTCTGTCCATGGCCTGAATGCCTCTATCGCGGTGGATGGCATTCAGGAACGCGAGAGCCTTGGCCCGACAGGTGTGGGCCATGGCATCGCCTTGCCACATGCAAGGCTGCAAGAGCTGGATAAGATCATCGGTGTTTTTTTGCGGCTGGAAAAACCGCTGGAATATGATTCGGTTGACCGGCTGCCGGTCGATCTGGTGTTTGCGCTGTTTGCGCCCAAGGATTCCGGCGTGGACCACCTCAAGGCACTGGCGCTGGTCTCGCGGACGATGCGCGATGCGGGCGTTGTGGCCAAGCTGCGCGCCAATTCCGATCCGGCCAAGCTGCACGCCATTTTGACCGAAGCACGCACCTCCAAAGCTGCCTGACCCATGGATGCCGCTGCCTTTCGCGCCGTGCTGCACGATCGCGCGCTGGCCGAGGGGTTTTCGGCCATGGGCATTTGCGCGCCGGATGCCACGTCCGACACGGCCGAACGGCTGGCGCAATATGTTGATCTGGGTCGTCACGGGCAGATGGGCTGGATGGCAGAGCGCATGGGCTGGCGCGGCTCGGCCGCCGCGCTTTGGCCTGAGGCGCGTTCGGTCATCATGTTGGCTGAGGTTTATACCCCCCCCGAAAACCCGCTGCCGGTGCTGGAGCTGCGCGATCAGGCCGCTGTGTCGGTTTATGCGCAGGGGCGTGATTACCATGACTTGGTGAAAAAACGTCTGAAACGGCTGGGCCGCTGGATGGTTGATCAGACCGGCGCGCAGATCAAGGTTTTCGTCGATACCGCCCCTGTGATGGAAAAACCCTTGGCGCAGGCGGCGGGTCTGGGCTGGCAGGGCAAGCACACCAATCTTTTGTCGCGCGATCTGGGGAACTGGTTTTTCCTTGGCTCTATCTTTACCACGATGGAATTGCCGCGCGATGCGCCGGAAACCAGCCACTGCGGCAATTGCACCGCCTGTCTTGATATTTGCCCGACCAAGGCTTTCCCCGCGCCTTACCAGTTGGATGCGCGGCGCTGCATTTCCTATCTAACGATTGAACATAATGGCCCGATTGATCCTGATCTGCGCCCGTTGCTGGGGAATCGTATTTATGGCTGTGATGATTGTCTTGCGATTTGCCCGTGGAATAAATTCGCGGTGACGGCCTCCGAAAACGGCTATGCCCACCGCGTCGGCGCGCCGCCATTGGCAGAGCTGGTGGCACTGGATGATGCCAGCTTTCGTACCCGCTTTTCCGGCAGCCCGGTCAAGCGGATCGGGCGCAACCGCTTCATTCGCAATGTTCTTTATGCCATAGGCAATTCCGGCAACCCGACTCTGCGCGAGGCGGCCCAGCCGTTGTTGGCTGATCCGGATGCCACCGTGGCCGATGCTGCTGCTTGGGCGATCGCCCGTCTGTCGTGACGCAGACCACCAGATGTGCTATGCTTCCCTGAAGTAACCCTGTGGGAGGATAGTATGACCAAGCATATCGCCGACAAGCGTACGACTTCGGACACGCCGCGCAAAAAGCACTTTTGGGCGATGGAGAAACGTTCGGGAGAGCAGGCACCGCATCCGGCCATTCGCGCGCTGGTGCAACGCCCGCAAGGTCACAGTGGTACGCGCCTTCAGCATTACCTGCGAATCGCGCGCGGCCATATGGCCTGAAACGCGAAAAGCCCGGCGCTTGGCACCGGGCTTTTGTTTTGGGCTTTGGGCGGCAATTAGGCGCGCACCAATGCCTCATATTCAGAGGAGAGATCTTTGATCATCTGCCCGACCTCAAAGGTGTAATCGCCGATCTGGCCCACGGGGGTAATTTCGGCCGCAGTACCGGTCAGCCAGCATTGCTGCATGTCTGCCAGTTCGGACGCTTCGATCCGGCGTTCCTGCACCTCAACCCCTTTGGCCTTGAGCATACCAATCACGGTCTGGCGGGTGATACCGTTCAAGATCCCGTCTGCCAGCGGTGTATGAACCACACCGTCCTTGGCAAAGAAGATATTGGCGCCCGTCGCCTCGGCCACATAGCCGCGATAGTCGAACATCATCGCATCTGAACAGCCCTTCGCCTCTGCCGCATGTTTGGACATGGTGCAGATCATATAAAGCCCCGAGGCCTTGGCATTATGTGGGATGGTTTCGGGGCTTGGGCGCTTCCATTTCGCGATGTCCAGCTTGGCACCCTTGAACTTTGCATCGCCATAGTAGTTGCCCCATTCCCATGCAGCCACGGCCATGCGGATCGGGTTGCGCTTGGCGGCGACGCCCATATCCTCACCCGCGCCGCGCCAAGCGATTACGCGCACATAGGCATCGGTAAAGCCGTTTGCCTTGAGCGTGGCTTCCTTGGCGGCTTCGATTTCGGCAACCGAATAGGGCAGGGGCATATCCAGCAGCTCACCCGACTTGCGCAGCCGTTCGGAGTGTTCAATCGACTTGAAAATCTTGCCGTTGTAGCAACGCTCCCCCTCAAACACCGAGGAGGCATAGTGCAACGCGTGGGTCAGGATGTGGACATTGGCATCGCGCCAATCGACCAATTCCCCGTCCATCCATATCTTTCCATCGCGATCATCATATCCGGCCATCTGCGCTCTCCGTAAGTAAATTTGCATTAATTGCGCAATTTAGGGCCGCTTCGGTCATAAAGTTGCGTAAATCACGTCGATTTGCTAGCATTCAAGGGTTGGAAAGTCAACAAGGCTGACATAAAATCCAGCCAGCAATAAACGGGGGCAGGCTATGGATCATTTGCAAACGGGTGAAAACCTGCTGTTTCTGACCGACGATCAGGTGCGCAAAGGGATTGAGGCGATGTTTTTTGCCTATCGCGGGTTTACCGCCGATCCTGACCGTATTCTGGAGGGGATGGATTATGGCCGCGCCCACCATCGTGCGCTGCATTTCATCCATCGCAGTCCCGGCACCACGGTGAATAACCTTTTGGCGATTCTGGGGGTGACGAAACAATCGCTCAACCGGGTTTTGCGCAGCTTGATTGCGGATGGGCTGGTGGAAAGCCGTGTGGGCCACTCTGACAAACGCGAACGCCATTTGCACCTGACCCAACAGGGTACCGCGCTGGAACGCCGTTTGTCCGACGCGCAGCGGGCACGTTTGCGGGCCGCCTACCGTGCTGCGGGGCCGGGGGCAGTGCAGGGATTTCGTCTGGTACTGGAGGCGATGATGGACGAAGAGGCCAATCGCCAGTATCAAAGCCTGAAGGAGGCGAACATATGATCCCCGATCCGCAGGCCCATCTTTTGGTGGTTGATGATGACGAACGCATTCGCGGGCTTTTGCAAAAGTTCCTGATGCGCAATGGTTTTCTGGTCACCATCGCCCGAGATGGCGCGCAGGCGCGGCGTTTGCTGGACGGGCTGGATTTTGATATGGTTGTGCTGGATGTGATGATGCCCGGCATTGACGGCATCGCCCTGACGCGCGAGTTGCGCGAACGGCTCTCGGTGCCGATCCTGCTGCTAACGGCGCGGGGCGAATCCTCTAGCAAGATCGACGGGCTGGAGGCAGGGGCCGATGATTACCTCGTTAAACCCTTTGAGCCAAAAGAGCTGTTGTTGCGCATCAATGCCATTTTGCGCCGTGTCCCGCAGGCGCAGGCCGAGGTTGGGCCAAAAGTGCTGCATCTTGGCACTGTGCGCTATGATGTTGACCGTGCAGAGCTGTGGCAGGGTCGCGATCCCGTGCGCCTGACCGCGACCGAGGCGCAGTTGATGCGCGTATTCGCCGCACAGCCGGGGCAGCCGATCAGCCGTGAAACCCTTGCCGGTGATCTGGGCCGCACTGACGGTGCCGAGGAAACCAGCGGTCAGGAACGTGCGGTGGATGTGCAGATCACCCGTCTTCGCCGCAAGATAGAGCGCGACCCAAAGCAGCCGCGGTATCTCCAGACCGTGCGCGGCGAGGGGTATATGTTGGCACCGGACTAGCAATTTTTCAAAGGGCGTCTGAATTTGAAGCAGCCGTCGTGCAGCCGTGAAGGCCCCGAATGACAACTGCATTCTTTACCCATCCCGATTGCGATCTGCACATCGAGCCGCCCGGCAACCCCGAGCAGGTCGCACGGCTTTATGCGGTTACCTCTGCGCTTGCGGGGATGGATTTGCGGCGGTGTGATGCGGATCGGGGGCGTATGGCGGATATCCTGCGCTGCCATTCGGCGCGCCATATCGACAGGCTGCGTGCCGCGATCCCCAGGCAGGGCTGGATCGGGCTTACGGGCGATACCTATCTTGCCCCCGGCAGTTTTGACGCGGCCTTGCGCGGCGTGGGCGGTGCTTGCGGGGCGGTGGATCTGGTGCTGTCAGGCGGGGCGGCGAATGCTTTTGTGGCCACGCGCCCGCCGGGCCATCATGCAGAACGTGAAACCGCGATGGGGTTTTGCCTCTTTGGTACCATAGCGATTGCGGCCAAATATGCGTTGGATCATCACGGGCTTTCGCGTGTGGCGATTGTGGATTTCGACGTGCATCACGGCAATGGCACCCAAAGCCTTTTGTGGGATGAGCCGCGCGTGGTTTTCGCCTCTTCCCATGAAATGCCGCAGTATCCCGGTACGGGGGCGGCATCGGAAAAAGGAGCGCATGGCCAGATCCACAATCTGCCCCTGTCTGCGGGCTGTACGGGGGCGGAAATGCGCGCGGCTTATGAGGCGCAGCTTTTTCCTGCGATTGATGCGTTTGCGCCCGACCTTATCCTTATTTCGGCCGGTTTTGACGCCCATCATGCCGATCCATTGGGCGATCTGCGCTGGGCCGAGGATGATTTCGCATGGCTCACCCATAGAATTTGTGATCTTGCCGACACGCATTGCGCGGGGCGGGTGGTATCGGCCCTAGAGGGCGGTTATGATCTGGATGCGCTGGCGGCCTCTGCCGCCGCACATGTGGCAGTATTGAAGGAACGCGGGAATGACCGATAAGCCAGTGGCAGAGATGAGTTTTGAAGAAGCGATGGGCGCGCTGGAGCAGGTCGTCACCTCGCTTGAACGGGGCGAAGTTCCGCTTGAGGCCTCGATCGCGCTTTATGAGCGTGGCGCTGCCCTCAAGGCGCATTGCGCAGCCAAGCTGAAAGAGGCCGAGGATAAGGTCGAAATGATCCGCGCCAAGGACGGCCAAGCCATCGGCACCACCCCGGCGGAGGGGATGTGAGCTTTCCCGCCTTGCTTGCGGCCTCTTCGGCCCGCGTGCAATCCCGACTTGATACCGCATTGGCGGGGCTTGATGATGAGCCTGTGATCCATGCGATGCGCTATGCCTGCACCGGCGGTAAGGGCTTGCGCGGATTTTTCGTGCTGGAATCGGCGGCGTTGCACGGGATTGCGCCGAAAAATGCGGTTGCGGCGGCGGCGGCGATTGAGGCGCTGCACGCCTATTCGCTGGTGCATGACGATATGCCTTGCATGGATAATGACGACCTGCGTCGTGGTTTGCCCACCGTTCACCGTAAATGGGATGAGGCGGTTGCCGTTCTGGCCGGTGACGCGCTGCAATCGCTGGCGTTTGAGCTGTTGACCGATCCCGCGCTTGGTGCCAACCGGCTTGTGCTGGTGGCGGGCATGGCCCGTGCGGCCGGTGCGCGCGGCATGGTGCTGGGTCAGGCGTTGGATATCGCGGCAGAGACTGCGACCACTCCGCTGACATTGGAACAGATCACCCGCCTTCAGCGCGGCAAGACCGGCGCCTTGTTTGAGTGGTCGGCCACCGCGGGCGCGGTTCTGGCGGGTGCTGATCCGGCCCCGCTTGCACGTTTTGCCGCGGCCATCGGGCTTGCGTTCCAGATCACGGATGACATCCTGGATGTGACGGGGGATGCGACCAAGGCGGGCAAGCGGCTGGGCAAGGATGTCGATGCGGGCAAGGCTACCTTCGTTTCCCTCTTGGGGCTCGACGGTGCCAAGGCCCGCGCTGCCACCTTGATTGATGAGGCGACCACCGCCCTTGCCCCTTATGGTGCAAAGGCAGATAATCTGACAGCGGCGGCACGTTTCGTGATCGCGCGCGAAAGCTAGGCCCAAGGGGGCACCATGACAGATCATACGGATAACAGGCCCAAAACCCCGATGCTTGACCGCGTGGCTTTGCCATCGGATTTGAAATCCCTGTCTGATCGCGAATTGCGGCAAGTCGCGGATGAGCTGCGGGCAGAGACGATTTCTGCCGTTTCTGTCACCGGCGGGCATTTGGGCGCGGGTCTCGGCGTGGTGGAATTGACCGTGGCACTGCATGCGATTTTCGATACGCCGCGCGACAAAATTATCTGGGACGTCGGGCACCAATGCTATCCACATAAAATCTTGACGGGGCGGCGCGACCGGATCCGCACCCTGCGTACCGAGGGCGGGCTTTCAGGGTTCACCAAGCGCAGCGAATCCCCCTTTGACCCCTTCGGCGCGGCGCATAGTTCGACCTCGATCAGTGCGGCGCTGGGCTTTGCCGTGGCGGCCGATCTGGGCGGCGATGCGGGTGATGCCGTTGCCGTGATCGGGGATGGTTCGATGAGCGCGGGCATGGCCTATGAGGCGATGAACAACGCGGGCCATTTGAAAAAACGGCTGTTTGTGATCCTGAATGATAACGAGATGTCGATCGCGCCGCCGGTGGGGGCGATGTCATCCTACCTGAGCCGTCTGTATGCCGGCGCGCCGTTCCAAGATCTCAAGGCCGTTGCCAAAGGCGCTGTCAGCTTTTTGCCCGGCCCGTTTCAGGAAGGCGCGCGACGGGCCAAAGAGGTGCTCAAAAGCATGACGGTCGGCGGCACCTTGTTCGAGGAGCTTGGCTTTTCCTACGTCGGCCCGATTGATGGCCACGACCTTGACCTGTTGTTGCCGGTGCTGCGCGCGGTTCATGATCGCGCGACGGGGCCGATGCTGATCCATGTGATCACCAAAAAGGGCAAAGGCTATGCCCCAGCCGAGGCTGCGCGCGATAAGGGCCATGCCACCGCGAAATTCAATGTGCTGACCGGCGAGCAGAAAAAAGCCCCATCAAACGCGCCCAGCTATACCTCGGTTTTCGCCAAAGCACTGGTGGATGAGGCCGCGCGTGATGACAAGATCGTGGCCGTCACTGCGGCGATGCCGGATGGAACGGGGTTGAACCTTTTTGCCGAACGGTTTCCGCGCCGGTGTTTCGATGTGGGGATCGCAGAGCAACACGCCGTGACGTTTTCGGCGGCGATGGCGGCGGGCGGGATGAAGCCGTTTTGCGCGCTTTATTCGACCTTCCTGCAACGCGGTTACGATCAGGTTGTGCATGATGTCGCGATCCAGCGATTGCCGGTACGCTTTGCTGTTGATCGGGCGGGGCTGGTGGGCGCTGATGGCGCAACCCATGCCGGTGCGTTTGATGTGGCGTTCCTTGCCAACCTGCCTGGCATGGTGGTGATGGCCGCCGCCGATGAGGCCGAGCTGGTCCATATGGTCGCCACGGCCGCGGCCCATGATGACGGCCCGATCGCCTTCCGCTTTCCGCGCGGTGAGGGTGAGGGCGTCGAGATGCCCGAACGCGGCGTGCCACTGGAAATCGGCAAGGGCCGGATGATGCGGAAAGGCGCGCGCGTGGCGATTCTGTCGTTTGGTACCCGACTGTCCGAGACGATGAAAGCGGCGGAAAACCTAAGCGCCAAGGGCATTGACCCGACGGTTGCCGATGCCCGTTTCGCCAAGCCGCTGGACCGCGATATGATCCTGGATCTGGCCGCACGGCATGAGGTTCTGATTACGGTTGAGGAGGGTGCGATTGGCGGTTTCGGATCGCACGTTGCCCAGCTTTTGGCCGAAGAGGGCGTGTTTGATAGCGGCCTTAAGTTCCGCTCTATGGTGCTGCCGGACATCTTTATTGACCAAGCCAGCCCCGAACGGATGTATGAGGTCGCCGGAATGGATGCCGCGCAGATCGAGGGCAAGGTTCTGGAGGTTCTGGGCGTTTCCGTTGTGGGAAAACGGGCGTGAGGGGTGCTTGCCCGCCAGAGTATCCGACATGGGCAGGCCGAAGCCATTTTTCGGCATTTTCTTAGAGTTTCAGATCGCGGGGGGATTTGAATGGCCATTCCTGACTATCAAACGATGATGTTGCCACTGCTGCGGGAATTCGCGGCGGGTAAAACGCGGGTGGTGGAGTGCCTTCCGGCTTTGCGACGGGAGTTTTCGATCACCGAGGCGGAGGCGGAAGAGCTTTTGCCAAACGGTGGCCCCCTACTTAGCAATCGTGCGAATTGGGCGCGCACCTATTTGGGCAAAGCAGGGCTGTTGCGGTCCCCTAAAAGGGGATTTCATCAGATTACGGACCTTGGCCGCAAGGTTTTGGCAAGCAATCCGGATGAGATTTCCAATAAAACGCTCGAACAGTTTCCGGCCTTTGTTGAATGGAAACAAGACAGCAGAAAGCAGGAAAGCAGCGACACCTCCTTGGCCTCAGCCACGGTACTTGTGGCGGATAAAACCCCCGAGGATACAATCGAGACGGCCTATGCAGTCCTTTCGGCCGCCCTGCGCGATGAACTTTTGGCACTGCTCTATGAGATGAACCCGATCCGGTTTGAGCGGCTGATCCTCGATTTGCTGACGGCGATGGGCTATGGCAAGGGCGATCTGTCCAACAGCCATATGACCAAAGCCAGTGGTGACGGCGGGATTGACGGGATCATTTATGAGGATGCGTTGGGGCTGGACGCTGTTTATATTCAGGCCAAACGCTACGGGGCGGACAACAAAGTGTCGCGACCGGCTATTCAGCAATTTGTCGGATCATTGAACGGCGAAGGGGCAACAAAAGGGGTTTTCGTCACCACCTCGGATTTTTCAGCCGAGGCAAAAGGATTTTTGAACAAGGTGCAGCACCGGATCGTTTTGATCAATGGGCAAGAGTTGGCGCGCTTGATGATCCGCTACGATATTGGGGTTCGGGGGCGGATGCGCTATGTCCTCAAATCCGTGGATGAAGAGTATTTTGGTGAAAATGGTTTGGTTTAAGGGGTAGGTACGACGTGATTGGGCGGATGTTTGATGCGGTGACGCGTCGTTGGGATGAGTTTTCGACGCGGCGCGCTGTGGCGAAAGGGATGGCGTTGATCCATGGTCCGGCCCGCGTGGAGTTGGCCGAGGATGAGGCCGCAGTGATATGTCTTGTCAAGGACGCCGCCTATTTCATCGAAGCGTTTTTGGCACATCATCAAGCTCTTGGTGTGCGCCACATTGTGTTGGTGGATAACGGATCATCGGATGATACCATTGCGGTCGCCAAACGGTTTGACTGCGTGACGGTCCTGCAAAACACGCTCCCCGCCCGACAGTATGAGGTATTGCTGCGCGTGGTGGCCGCGCGGCAGGTGATACAGGGCGGTTGGTTCTTGTTTGCCGACGCGGATGAGATGTTCGAGGTGCCGTTGGATGCCTCACTGCCGCAGCTGTTGGGGTATTTGACCAAGCATGACTATACGGCGATGGTGTCGCAGATGCTCGACCTGTTCTCGCCGCTTTCCTATGGTGAGGGCAAGGATTGGGATTATAGCCGCGTCTTGCAGCAGGCGGATCACTATAGTTTGGGGCAGGTACAATCGGTGGCTTATCATGAGCATGATGCCATCGGATTCAGTTGGTTTCTGGATCAGAATGAAGGTGATGTTGCCCTGAAAATCGGCGGTGTTCGTGCCGAAGTCTTTGGTGAGGCGTGCTTCCTGTCCAAACATTCGATTGTGCGCAATATCCCAACGGTGCAGCCGATGGTGCATCCGCATTGTGCCAGCAAGGTCCGCGTTGCCGATGTGACCGGCCTCTTGCGGCATTACAAGCTTGCAGGGGATTATCTGGCGCGGGATCGGGCCTCGGTCGCCAATGGAACATGGGAACATTCCGAGGATGCCAAGCGTTTGGCAGCCGCCACGGGGGGCGATGCCTTCAGGATCGCCCCGCAATCAGCATATGTTTACGCTGGACCGGAAGCCTTGGTAGAGCAGGGCTTCTTGGAGGCATCCGAGGCCTACCGGCGCTTTATCTGCTAATTACAGGCCCAGCACGTCCATCATGTCATATTCGCCCGGCTTTTGGCCGATGCCCCACAGGGCTGCGCGCAGCGCACCACGGGCAAAGATCGCGCGATCGGTTGCAAGGTGGCGCAGCACGATGCGTTCGCCATCAGCGGCAAAGATCACGTCATGTTCCCCCACCACATCCCCGCCGCGAATGGCGGCAAAACCGATATCACCGCGTTTGCGCGCACCGGTAATGCCATCCCGCCCGGAATCGCGCACATCCGTCAGCGATACACCACGGCCTTGGGCGGCGGCCTCACCCAGCATCAGGGCGGTTCCCGAGGGCGCATCGACCTTCATGCGGTGATGGGCCTCGACCACCTCGATATCCCAATCGGCATCTAGGGCTGCGGCGACTTTTTGGGTTAGGCGGGTCAAAAGGTTCACACCCAGTGACATATTCCCCGCCCGCACGATTACTGCGCGGGTCGCGGCGGGGGTAAGCTGCGCGATGTGATCACCCTCCATCCCTGTGGTGCCGATCACATGAACGATACCAGCCTGTGCTGCCAGTGCTGCAAATTCGACGGTGGCTGTGGGGGCGGTGAAGTCGATCACGGCTTGGGCTTTGGCAAAGACCGTGGGCGCATCATCGCTTACGATCACGCCCATCGCGGGCCCGCCCATACATTCGCCCACATCGCGGCCGACCCAGTCGTGGCCGCTACGCTCAACGCAGCCGACCAGACGTGCGCGGTCGGATGAGGTGATCGTGCGGATCAGCATTTGCCCCATGCGCCCTGATGCGCCGGTTACAACGAGTCCCGGAAGGTCGGCCATGTTCTCAATCCCCTCTAATGCTTTTGCGCCTGCTTATCGTATGTGCCGCAAAGGCCCAAGCGCCCATTTTGCTGTGATGCCCGTTGCGGGCGCGGTTGGAAACGCCTATGTGGGAAGGATGGCACAGAAAAGCTACACCTCGGCCCAGGGCCCTTCGCAGCGTCAACTTCGGGTTGGCGAATTGATCCGCCGGATTTTATCCGAAGTGCTTTCGCGTGGCGAAGTGCATGACCCGGATCTGAACCGTTTCTACATCACAGTCGGGGAGGTGCAGATGTCCAAGGACATGCGCGTCGCCACCGTGCATGTGATGCCTTTGGGCGGTAAGGATGTTAAGGGGGCGATTGCCCTTTTGGCCAAGCATCAGGGCGAGTTGCGCCACCTGATCGGCAAGCAGATGATCATCAAACATATACCGGAGCTGCGCTTTCGCCCCGATATCACCTTTGATCAGCTGGATGAAACCCGCCGTCTGTTGGAAGATGAGCGCGTGCGCCGCGATGTTGATGCCGCGCCGGATGACGATGCTTAGGCTGCTTGCGGCTTGCGCATTTGCGCTGGCCTATGCGCTGCCTGCGCAAGCTTCCTGCATTGATACAACCTTTGACGATCTACCCTTTACGGTGTGCAAGGTCGGCGCAGATGCCGATCTGCGGCTGTTCCATGCCGATGCGCAAGGCGCTGTGCTTGGCAGCTTTGCCAAGGTGGATGAGGTTCTTGCCACTGAGGGCAAAACACTGAAATTCGCGATGAACGCCGGAATGTATCACGATGACCGCGCGCCCGTTGGCCTGCTGGTGACGCAAGGGCAGGAACGTGCAGGCATTGTCACCCGAGAGGGGCCGGGCAATTTTGGCCTGCTGCCTAACGGTGTGTTTTGCATTGGCAAGGATTTTTCGGTGGTCGAATCGCGGGCGTTCAAGGCCGCGCGCCCCGCGTGTCGCTTTGCAACACAATCCGGCCCGATGCTGGTGATCGACGGTGCCCTGCACCCACGTTTTCTGCCTGACAGCGACAGCCGCTTTATTCGCAACGGGGTTGGCGTGTCGGGGGACGGCAAGACGGCTTATTTTGCGATCTCGGGGCGGGCGGTGAATTTTGACACCTTCGGGCGGTTGTTCCGCGATGGGCTGGGCGTGCCGAATGCGCTTTATTTTGATGGCAAGATCAGCCGGTTATTCTCGCCCGAATTGGGGCGCAATGATTTCGGGTTTCAGATGGGGCCGATCGTGGGGCTTGCCGTTCCGAAATAGCGCTGCTTGACGCGCCGTGCCGTGCGGGGTAGCCACAGCTTTTTCCAATTGGGGGCATCATGGCACGCAAACGCAAGGGCCGCGCGATTTCTGGGTGGTTGGTGGTGGATAAGCCTGCGGGCGTTACGTCCACCTCTGTTGTGAACAAGGTGAAATGGGCGTTTGATGCGCAAAAGGCGGGCCATGCAGGTACGCTTGATCCCGATGCGACCGGTGTTCTGGCCGTGGCGCTGGGTGAGGCGACAAAGACTGTGCCCTACATCACCGATGCGTTGAAATGCTACCGCTTTGTGATGCGCTTGGGTGTTTCCACCCGCACCGATGATGCCGAAGGCGAAGTGATCGAGACGCGCGACGACCGTCCCTCGGACGAGGTAATTGCGGATGCACTGGGCGCCTTTCGGGGCGATATCATGCAGGTTCCGCCACAGTTTTCTGCCGTGAAGGTCGAAGGCGAGCGCGCCTATGATATCGCGCGTGCCGGCGGCGAGATGGCGCTGGCCGCCCGTCCGCTTTGGGTCGAAAGCCTGAAGATGATCGCTCGTCCCGATGCCGACCATGTAGAGCTGGAGATGGTCTGCGGCAAGGGCGGCTATGTGCGCTCTATCGCGCGGGATCTGGGGCAGGCTTTGGGCTGTCTTGGGCATGTTTTGTGGTTGCGGCGCACATGGTCCGGCCCGTTTCAGGCAGAGCAAGGGGTCAGCCTTGAGACGCTGGACGCAGGCGCCAAGACCGAAGCACTGGATGCCCATTTGTTGCCGCTGGAGCTTGGGCTGACCGACCTGCCCGAATTGCCGACCACACCCGAGGGGGTGGTTCGGTTAAAGAACGGCAACCCCGGAATGGTCCTGACCTCTGACGCGGAATACGGTGAGGAGGCTTGGGCCAGCTATATGGGCAAGGCCGTGGCCGTGGGCATTTATAAGGCCGGCGAATTGCATCCTTCCCGGGTGTTTAACGACTAGAACCGCCGCGTGGTGGGCATTGCGCCCCACCACGCGCCTTGGCCGTGCCTTTGCATTTTGCGTGCTGTTTTAACCAAATTGGAATAATTAGCCGCACTTCCGCACCGATTCGATGGCTTTGCACGCCCTTTTGTGCCACGATCTTCCTATAATCCTAATGCTTACAGCGGTTTAGCCAGTCACTTGGTTAACGCCCGCGATGAGTATATTAGGATTGGGAATCAAGGGCTTTGGTCATGTTGGGAATTTTGGGTCTGTTTGGTGCTGTTTTCGCCGGGTTTATGGCGGATGGCGTTATAGCGACAAAAACAAAGCTTGATGGCGATGATACCGCCGAAGCTGAAGACAACGTGACCGAGTCTGATGAGGAGACAGGTGATACTGTCGATCTTTTGGATGTCGCGAGCCAAAATCAGGCTCCCGATGTCGACGCCTCTGGTACAGAATCCAGTGATTCCCCTTTTCCAACTCCGCTTGATGTAGAATTAACCGGTAGCGGCGATGATGATATTTTGACCGGTGAGGCCGGGGCAGATACCATAGATGGCGGTGACGGGGATGATTTGCTGGACGGGCGCGATGGTGACGATGTGATCAACGGCGACAATGGCGAGGACTACATCGGCGGTGGTGCGGGCGATGATGACCTGCGCGGCGGTGCCGGTAATGATGTCGTCGATGGTCATGATGGCAATGATCTTTTGACTGGCGGGGCAGGGGATGATTCCCTGTCGGGCCACATGGATGATGATTACCTGAATGGTGATGAGGGCGACGACACGCTGGTGGGCGGCTCTGGTGCGGATACGCTTGCGGGTGGTGCCGGGAACGACTGGTTGGCGGGCGGCTTTGATGATGATGAGCTGTTCGGTGATGAGGGCGAGGATACGCTGGATGGAAACGCCGGTGATGATACGCTTTGGGGCGTAGATGCGGAGAACCCCGAGGACAGCCAAGGCAGCGACTTTCTGAACGGTGGTACCGGCGACGATACGCTGATGATTGGTGCGGGGGACTGGGCCCATGGCGGTGAGGGGGAGGACAGTTTTGCCCTGAACAGCTGGATCGGTTCGGATGATTTGGCCCATATTATGGATTATGAGCCGTCAGAGGATGAGATCGTTGTGCTTTATGATGCCAATGCGCACCCTGATCCGCATGTCGAGCTGCTTACGGATGAGGATTCTGACGACGCGACGATCGTGCTGGATGGCGTTCCGCTGGCCGTTATCGCGAATGGCGCCAATCTTACGGTTGATGCGCTGAAGCTGACACCTTCAAATATTTTCTAGGGCTTAGTCCCACAGCTCTGGCTGGCGGTCATAGCTGATGTACAGCGGATGTTTGGGATGGCCGGCCTTGGTCAACCCAAGCTGATATAGGGGCCGCCCTAAGCCGCGCAGCATGGCCTCAACATTTGCCCCGCGATCCAGATGTGCACCATGTGTGCCCCACGCACAAACAATACGGTCAGCCCAGCTTGCAGCCTGCGCAATTGCGGCGTCATTGCCCGGGCCAACAGGGTCTTCTTGCGCACGCATTACCTTTGGGTCCGTTGCGCGCCAGGCGAAAATATTCACCACCCGAAATGCACCAAACCCGAGCGTCCGCGCACGGCGCTCACAACGTTCTACCGTGGGATCGTTTTGCACTTCGGTCGCGGTTGACGGGTTGAGCATGACAAATGTCACCTTGTCCCCCTGCGGGTCCCAAACCCGTGTCAGCGCATAGCGATATCCCTCGCAAGGCGAATACTCGGCCACGCTTTCAGCATCGCCCTTGGTGAAGCGTTTGTTGATCATATTAGTCATTTCCAGAGAGAGACATGCGATAACAGGCTGTCGGGGCGTAACCCGTGGCCGTGTTCTACCCGCTAGGGCGACGATTCGGCGCGCGCAATGTGGCCGCGGAAAGGTGGCCCCCCCAGCATAACAGCTGGGGGGAACCAGATAGAGTTGGGATTAGCCCTCGGTGGGGGCTTCCGTGATCTCTTCGCCGGTTTCTTGGTCAACCATTTTCATGCCCAAGCGAACCTTGCCGCGATCGTCAAAGCCCAAAAGCTTCACTTTCACTTCCTGGCCTTCTTTCAGCGCCTCATTCGGGTGCTGCAAACGCTTGTTGGCGATCTGGCTGACATGCACCAGACCGTCACGCTTGCCAAAGAAGTTCACGAACGCCCCGAAATCAACCAGTTTCACAACCTTACCGGTGTAGACTTTGCCTTCTTCCGGCTCTGCCACGATCGACCAGATCATGTCATAGGCCTTCTTGATGGCCTCGGCGTTGTTGGAGGCAATCTTGATCACGCCATCGTCGTTGATATCGACTTTTGCGCCCGATACTTCGACGATCTCACGGATGACCTTACCGCCGGAACCGATAACTTCACGGATCTTGTCGGTTGGAACGGTCATGGTTTCGATCTTTGGCGCATAGGCCGAGAACGCCTGTGCAGATGTCAACGCCTTGGACATTTCGCCCAAGATATGCAGACGGCCGTCTTTGGCCTGTGCAAGTGCCTTTTCCATGATCGCGGGCGTGATGCCTGCGATTTTGATGTCCATTTGCAAGGATGTAATCCCGGATTCGGTACCAGCCACTTTGAAATCCATGTCGCCAAGGTGATCTTCGTCACCAAGGATATCCGACAGGATCGCATATTTGCCATCGTCATCCATGATCAGACCCATCGCCACACCGGCAACAGGGGCCTTCAAGGGCACGCCCGCATCCATCATGGACAAGGAGCCACCGCAAACCGACGCCATCGAGGACGAGCCGTTGGATTCAGTGATCTCCGACACCACACGAATGGTATATGGGAAGTCGGTTGCCGCAGGCAGAACCGCCTGAAGCGCACGCCAAGCCAGCTTGCCGTGGCCGATTTCACGACGGCCGGGGGGGCCGAAACGACCAACTTCACCAACCGAATAGGGAGGGAAGTTATAGTGCAGCAAGAAGTTGGATTTCGAAGTGCCGGTCAGCGCGTCGATGAACTGTTCATCCTCGCCTGTGCCCAAAGTGGTCACAACCAGACCTTGGGTTTCGCCGCGGGTAAACAGGGCGGAACCGTGGGTCCGTGGCAGGATGCCGGTTTCCGAAACAATCGGGCGAATAGTCGTTGTGTCACGGCCATCAATCCGGGCAGAGCCGTTGATGATATCGCCACGCAAAACGCCAGCTTCCAAAGCTTTGATCGCAGAGCCAAGGTTCTCATCAGCGCGGTCTTCGTCCGACAGGCCAGCCTTGATCGCAGCAACAGCGGCTGAAATCGCAGTGGTGCGTTCTTGCTTGTCGCGGATTGCGAAAGCGGCGCGCATGGCGGTTTCACCAGCCGCTTTGACGCGGGCAGTCAGGTCGCCATAGTTTGGCGGGGTAAAGTCGAAGGGCTCTTTGGCGCATTCTTCGGCAAAGTCCATGATCATGCCGATCACAGGCTGGATGCTGTCATGGGCGAATTTCACGGCACCCAGCATTTCAGCTTCGGAAAGCTCATAGGCTTCGGATTCCACCATCATCACGGCGTCTTGCGTACCGGCCACAACCAGATCGAGACGCTGCTCGGGGTTGTCGCGCAGCTTCATCATGTCGTCGCAGCTTGGGTTCAGCACATATTCGCCACCGACATAGCCGACCCGGCAGCCGGCAATCGGCCCCATGAATGGTGCGCCGGAAATCGTCAGCGCGGCAGAGGCGGCGATCATCGCCAGCACGTCAGGCTCGTTTTCCAAGTCATGCGAAAGAACGGTACAGATCACCAGAACTTCGTTTTTGAAGCCATCTACAAACAGCGGGCGGATTGGACGGTCGATCAAACGGGAGGTCAGCGTTTCCTTTTCGGAAGGCCGTGCCTCACGCTTGAAAAAGCCGCCTGGCACTTTGCCGGCGGCGTAATAGCGTTCCTGATAATGTACTGTCAGGGGAAAGAAGTCCTGGCCCGGCTTTTGCGCTTTTGCAAAAGTCACGTTGGCCATGACCGAGGTTTCGCCCATCGTGGCGATAACCGAACCATCGGCTTGGCGGGCCACTTTACCTGTTTCCAAGGTAAGCGTTTCACCGCCCCATTCGATTTCTTTTTTCGTTACGTTAAACATTCATCGTTTCCTATATGGGGGCATCCCGGCGTTCCGGGCCCCCCGTTGCATAGCGGCCCCATTGCCGCCGCCCTCTATCCTTTGCATGCGGCCGAGGGCAGGCCTTCACGTCACAGATGTGTCGCCCTTACAGGAAAACAAGGCGTTTGGGAAGGGGTGGGCTTGATCCATGGCAAAGCGCAGCCCGTGGGATGTATGTTAGGGTGAAGGCAGAAATGAAGGAGAACAGCATGTATTCGAACATTATGATTCCGGTAAATCTGGCGCAGGTCGACCAAACCGACAAAGCCTTGGCAGTGGCTGTCGATATGGCAAAACTTTACGGCGCGAAGGTAACTGTCGTTGGCGTCGGGCAGACCGTGCCGAACGAGGTTTCGCGCACACCAGCGGAATTTACCGAGAAGCTTGCCGCCTTTGCGAAGGAACGTTCCGCCATACTTGGCGTGACATTGGCGCCGCATGCCGAGATTAGCCATGATCCTTCGGTTGATCTTGATAATCTGCTGAAGAATGCCGCCAAGGCGCTCGGGGTTGACCTGATTGTTATGGCAAGCCACGTGCCCGGCTTTGCCGAGTATTTCTTTTCATCAAATGCGGGATACCTTGCATCACACGCAACCATATCGGTTTTCGTTGTCCGCTGATTGATCGCGAAGACCGCGCGGGCCTGTTGGCTTGGGCGGTCTTCGGGTCCTTAGAAGGTCACCAGCCCCTGTGCGCCAAGATTTGGCTTTTCGTCGGCTAGCTTGGCCTTTGCCATCTCGTAAAAGAAGTTCAAGCTGTTGGTGGCTGTCACGGAAACCTCTGCCTGCCGGGGCGTGAAGCGGAGGAGGTGGACATCCGGATCGGCCTTGCCGCCCTCGAACCACGCATCGGCGACAAAGCTCCAGGTTTCATCTAGGGCTTCGCGGTCGGTGGAATGGGTCAATTTGCCATCCACATCGGCATATAGCCCCTCGCTGTCGCTAGAGACCACAAGCCGCGCATCACAGGGGCCATTTGCCGTGGCTTTGGCCAAATCGGTTCCTTTGGCGGTGATGAACCACACGTGCCCCGGCATATCGTCGTCAACCCGAGGTGACATCGCGACCAAACGACCTTGGCCTTTGACGCCCAGCATCGCTGTGCGCACGTCCTCTATTCGGTCCCAGAATTCGTTTTTCAGATCTGTCATGATGAAACCTCCATTTCGTTTCGTTGTGGGTACAACGCCCGAACCGGGTTTTCGTTCCAAAGTGTGTGTCGTGTGACATGGTGAACCATACCGGCACAAACCAAAACGCCCGCGTCTGGGACACGGGCGCTGAGGTATTCTTTGTTGGGTCCGGCCTTAGCGGCGGATGCCCAGACGCTTGATCAGCGACTGATAGCGCGCATCGTCTTTGCCTTTGGTGTAGTCCAGCAGCTTGCGGCGCTGAGCAACCATCATCAACAGACCACGGCGGGAATGGTTATCCTTTTTGTGGCCCTTGAAGTGTTCGGTCAAGGTCGTGATGCGCGAGGTCAGAATGGCAACCTGTACTTCGGGCGAACCGGTGTCGCCTTCTTTGGTTGCGTATTCTTTGATCAGGCGGGCTTTTTCTTCTGGCGTAATCGACATCGGGTTCTCCATTGTGAATTGTGACGGCACAGGCCGGGATGTCGTCCAGCAAGGCCCTTGGTGCCCCGAACGGGTCGGGACCGCGTGGATATAGGCGGAATTGGCGCAAAAGGAAAGCGAAACGTGCGGCCCCCGGTTGCGCGGGGGCCGGATCGCTTATTTCGGCGCTTTGGCGTAGCGTAGGTAAGGCAGCTTGATGTCGAGCTTGCCGAACTTTTCCTCGGCCGCTTTATCATCCAGCGACAGGGCGACGATCACATCCTCACCCGGAAGCCAGTTGGCCGGCGTGGCAATCGGTGCGCCATCGGTGGCCTGAACCGCGTCCAAAGCACGCAAAATCTCGGCAAAGTTGCGGCCTACGGACATTGGATAGGTCATTGTCAGGCGAATTTTCTTGTCCGGCCCGATGATATAGACGGCGCGCACGGTCGCGGTATTGGCAGGTGTGCGGTCAGCGCCGGGCAGGTAGTAATCGGCGGGCAGCATGTCAAACGCCTTGGATACGGTCAGCGATGTATCATCGATGATCGGGAAATCCGCAGGCGCGCCGGCAACGGCGGCGATGTCGTTTTTCCACTTTACATGCTCTTCAACCGAATCGACCGAGACACCCATAACCTTGGTGTTCCGCTTGGCAAATTCTGCCGCAAGCTGGGCGACGGCACCGAATTCGGTGGTGCAAACCGGCGTAAAATCGCGCGGGTGGCTAAAGAGGATGGCATAGCTGTCACCGATCCACTCATGGAGGTTAAGCTTGCCGGCGGTGCTGTCGGCGGTGAAATCCGGCGCGATATCGTTGATACGAACTGACATGTATTTCTCCATCTTTGGTCTTGGTTACCCAAGACATATGCCAGCGCGCGCATATTTACACCCCCCAAGCAGGGGGGCGCGGCAAAAAGAAACAGGGCTCGCATGATGGTGAGGTGTCGCTCTTTCGCGCAAGGCTTGCGGTTGCGCGTTTCCGGTGCCACGGTGCGGCAGGAAATTCAGGAGGCTGTAATGCTCGACAAACGCAAGTTCTATATCAATGGCGCATGGGTCGCCCCGTCGACCGCGAATGACTGTGAGGTGATCAACCCCTCCAACGAGGAGCCTTGCGCCGTAATCTCGCTTGGCGCGCAGGCCGATACCGATGCCGCCGTCGCCGCCGCAAAAACCGCATTTGAAAGCTGGTCCGTCACCCCGCCTGCTGAACGTCGCAAAGCGGTTGCAGGTATTCTGGCCCAATATGAGGCCCGTGCCGAGGAAATGGCGCAGGCAATCAGCCTTGAGATGGGTGCACCGATTGATTTGGCGCGCGGCAGTCAGGCGCCTGTTTTGCCATGGCACACGCAAAACTTTCTGACCGCTTTTGATGAGATGGAATGGATTCGCCCGCTTGGCCCCCACGCCCCGAATGACCGGATCTCGATGGAGCCGATCGGCGTCGTGGCCCTTATCACGCCGTGGAACTGGCCGATGAACCAAGTGACGCTGAAGGTGATTCCGGCGCTGTTGGCGGGCTGTACCTGTGTGCTTAAACCATCCGAGGAAAGCCCGCTGTCGTCGATGCTCTTTGCCGAATTCTGTCATGATGCGGGCGTGCCTGCGGGCGTGTTCAACCTTGTGAACGGCGATGGTGTGGGCGTTGGCAGCCAGCTTTCGAGCCATCCCGATGTTGAGATGATCTCTTTCACCGGATCGACCCGCGCGGGCCGTGCGATTTCCATTGCTGCGGCAGAAACCATGAAGCGTGTGACGCTTGAATTGGGTGGCAAAGGCGCCAACATGATCTTTGCGGATGCTGACGAATCCGCAGTGAAACGTGGTGTGCTGCATATGATGAACAACTCTGGCCAGTCGTGCAATGCGCCCAGCCGGATGCTGGTAGAGCGCAGCTATTACGACAAGGCGGTGGAAATTGCGACTGAGGTGGCGAATGCCGTCAAGGTTGGCCCCGCATCGGAAGAGGGCGCGCACATCGGGCCGGTGGTGAACCGCCGTCAGTGGGACCAGATTCAAAGCTATATCCAGAAGGGTATTGATGAGGGCGCGCGGCTGGTTGCCGGTGGTCCGGGCTTGCCCGAGGGGATGAACAAGGGCTTTTACGTGCGCCCGACGGTCTTTGCCGATGTGAAACCGGGGATGACAATCGAGCGCGAAGAAATCTTTGGTCCGGTGCTGTCGATCATCCCGTTTGAAACCGAGGAAGACGGTGTGCACATCGCTAATGACACGCCCTACGGGCTGACGAACTATGTGCAATCCTCGGATGGGAAACGCCGCAATCGTTTGGCCCGCAAACTCCGTGCGGGTATGGTTGAGATGAACGGCCAACCCCGCGGGGCCGGTGCGCCCTTTGGTGGGGTGAAATCATCCGGCCGCGCGCGTGAGGGTGGTCACTGGGGGCTGGAAGAGTTTTTGGAAGCAAAAGCCATTTCCGGTTGGGATTCCGACGCCGAGTAAGGGGGGTAGCCGTTTTAGGAGGCATCGAGCCCCCTAAAACGGCGCTGCCGCGGACCTATCGTTAGGGTTGGTCTTGTGATGTTGGTCGGGGGGCTTAGGTAATTCTTTCCAGCCGCTCTTTGGACATCTCACCCGGTACAATCGTGATTGGCACCGGCAACCCGCCCGAACTGCGGCTGAGTTGAGACACCAATGGCCCGGGGCCGGATTTATCATGCCCCGCGCCGAGAACCAGAATTCCGACTTCCGGATCATCATTGATCTGGGCCAGAATCTCGGTCAGCGGGTCGCCTTCACGGATGACCAGCTCGGGATTCACGCCCTGTTTGTCGCGCATCCACTTTGCAAACACCTCAAAATGCGCCTCGATCCGTTCACGGGCCTCGGCACGCATCAGGTCGGCAACGCCCATCCAGTGCTGAAACTCCTCTGGCGGAATAACGGATAGGATCTGAACCCCCGCACCAGTACGCGCAGCCCTAAGGGCCGCAAAACGCATCGCGTTCAGACATTCGCGGCTGTCATCCAGCACCACCATAAACTTGCGCATCTTGTTCCCCGAAGTTACCGGCAGATATTGCAGCATTTGCCCCTCGGCTGACAAGTCCGAAGGTGTGGGGCGGGTTAATTGCCTTCGCTATGCGCCCAATCCATATACAATTGCCACGCGCGGCGGGTGATCGGGCCGGTTGCATATGTGGTGTCGTCAAAGGCTTTGACGGGGGTAACCTTGGCGAAGTTGCCCGATAGGAACACCTCATCCGCGCCGTGGAAATCATCAAAGCCCAGCACGGTTTCCACCACCTCAAGGCCATCGGCGCGCAGGTTGGCGATATGACGCGCGCGGGTGATGCCCGACAGGAAGGTGCCATTGGCAATCGGGGTATAGGCCACGCCATCCTTGACCATGAACACATTGGCCGTTGCGGTTTCGGCCACATTGCCCATCGCATCGCCCACCAGCGCGTTGGCAAAGCCCTTGGATTTTGCCTCTACCAGCATCCGCGCGTTATTGGGGTAAAGACAGCCCGCCTTGGCGTTGCAAACGTTATCCTCCAGCACCGGACGGCGGAAACGGGTGCGGGTCAGGGTGGTGGCATTGTCAAAGCTGGGCATTGGCACCTGTTCAAGCGAGATCGCAAACCCGGTAGAGCCTTCTTTGGGCGCAACCCCCAGCTCGGAGCCATCCAGCGCCCAGTACATTGGCCGGATATAAACCGCTTGCGAGGGGCCATAGGCACGCAGGCCCTCGCGGACAATCGCCACCATCTCATCCCCCTCAACCGTAGGGGTGATCATCAGCGCCTTGGCCGAACGGTTAGCGCGGGCACAGTGGTTTGCCAGATCCGGCGCCACGCCATCAAAGAACCGCGCGCCGTCAAAGATCGACGACCCCTGCCAGATCCCGTGATCGGCGGCGCGCATAACGGGGATGTCGCCCTCATGCCACTTGCCGTTGAAATAGGTGCGGATATTTGTGCCGATTACCATTGGGTACCCTTTCGATGTTGGGACTGTTAAAGCAGCAATCCGTCACCTCGTCCAGTCAGGCGAACCTGCGGGCGGCATCAAGGGCAAGGCCGGTGCCAACGCTGCCCAAAACATCGCCCAGGGCAACCCGCACATCCGGCAGCCGCGCGCGCACCGCCGCCTGCAAAACCGGCAGGCTGGCCGAGCCGCCTGTCATGAACACCGTGCCGATCTGTCCCGCGCCAACCCCTGCCTGCGCCAACACCACATCAATCGCTTGTGCAATCCGCGTAACCGGCTTTTCCACCGCCGTATCAAACATGCCCCGACTTGCGCCCGCATCCGCGCCGATGATCTGTTGCAGGTGGATCGGGGTGGCCAGCGTTTCGGAAAGGTCGATCTTGGCGGCCTCGACCGCCATGGCGATGGCGTGGCCTTGGCGTTCGGCGATGACATGCATCATGCGGTCCAGCAGTTCCGGCGCGTCGGCATCATAGCGGATTTGTTTGATCTCGGTTAGCGCACGACCGGCATAAAGAAAGTTGATCCGGTGCCATGTCGCAAGATCATGGTAATAATGCAGCGGCATCGGGGTCTTGCCCTTGTTGATCAAGGAACCAAGGCCAAGCAGTGGCATCACCTGTGCCAAAGAAAACAGGCAGTCAAAATCGGTCCCGCCGACGCGAATACCGTGGCTGGCCAAAATATCATCGTCGCGGTCTGCCTTGCTGCGGCCCTCGGGTGACACGCGCAGGATTGAGAAATCCGATGTACCGCCACCGATATCGACGATCAGAACCAGTTCCTCGGCCGTGACGGTTGATTCGTAATGCAGCGCCGCCGCGACAGGTTCGAACTGAAAGGCGATGTGATCAAAGCCGTTGGCGCGGGCGATGGTTTCCAGCACGTCTTGGGCGGCTTGGTCGCCTGCGGGGTTGTCATCCACGAAATGCACAGGGCGGCCCAGGACGGCGTGCCGCGTGCCGGGCTGCACCGCATCCAATTGCGCGCGCAGATGGCCGAAAAAGCGGCCCAAAATCTCGGTAAAGGCCAAGGCGCGGTTGCCCACGCGGGTCTTCTCATGGATCAGCGATGACCCAAGCGCCGATTTCAGCCCGCGCATCAACCGGCCATCATCACCGCCGGTATAGGCGGCCATCGCGGCACGGCCAAAGACGGGCGCACCACCATCGCTTTCCCAAAACACGGCCGAGGGGATGGTCGTCGCCGCCCCCTCAAGCGCGATCAGCCGCGATGCGCCCCCCGCCATGACAGAGACGGTGGAATTGGATGTGCCGAAATCCACGCCACAAACTTGCGTTGCCATTTCCATCATGCGCCCTTTGCCTTTTGAAAGGCGCGGGGTTTAGGGCGGTTTGGCGGGGGTGTAAAGGCCGCGCTTAAACCTGCCGCGACCGGATCATCCCAACGATATCATAAACCTCATCGACGATCGGGCGGGCAATGGCATTGGCGCGCAGGGCACCGTCGCCCAAAATCCGGTCAATCTCGGCCGGGTCTTGCATCAAGCGGTTCATTTCGGTGGTGATCGGCGACATCACCGAAACGGCCAGTTCCGCCAAAGCGGGCTTGAAGCTGCCAAATTGCGCGCCGCCGTGATCGGTCAAGACTTGTTCGGCCGAAATACCCGCCAGAGCCGCATAGATATTTACCAGATTGCGCGCCTCGGGCCGGTCCGCAAGTCCGTCCAGCTCGCTTGGCAGGGGTTCGGCATCGGTCTTGGCCTTCTTGATCTTTTTGGCGATCATGTCGCCGTCATCGGTCAGGTTGATGCGGCTTTGATCGGAAGGGTCGGATTTAGACATCTTTTTGCTGCCGTCCCGCAGGCTCATCACCCGTGTGGCGACGCCTTCGATCATCGGCTCGGTGATGGGAAAGAAATCCACGCCGAAGTCATTATTGAATTTGGTCGCAATATCACGGCACAGCTCCAGATGCTGTTTCTGGTCGTCGCCCACCGGCACATGCGTGGCCTTATAGGCCAGAATATCGGCCGCCATCAGCGCCGGATAGGCAAACAGCCCAAGCGAGGCATTTTCGGTGTTTTTGCCCGCGGTCTTGTCCTTCCACTGGGTCATGCGACCCATCCAGCCCATCCGCGCCACACAGTTGAAAATCCACGCCAATTCGGCATGCGCGCTGACCTGACTTTGGTTGAACAGGATCGAACGTTTCGGATCAACGCCCGAGGCAATAAAGGCCGCCGCCGCCTCGCGTGTTTGTTGACGCAGGCCGGTCGGATCCTGCCAGACGGTGATCGCATGCATATCGACAAGGCAGTAAACCGTCTCGATCCCCTCATCCTGCTTTTCGGCAAAACGTTTTAGCGCGCCAAGATAATTGCCAAGGGTCAACCCGCCCGAAGGCTGGATCCCCGAGAAGATGCGCTGTTGAAAGGCATGAGGCGTTTGGACCGGCTCGGCCATGGGAATACTCCATCTGGAAACTGCGTTGTAACTCGCTTACCCTTGGCGCAAAGGGGCGTCAATCATTGCCCCGGATATGAGGTAGAATGCACACAGACCCGAACGCCGCCCCGATCAACCCGTTGCCCGCTGTTGTGTGGCTGCTGGCCCTGCCCATAATCGCGATGGAGGTGGTGATGAACCTTGCCTCGGCGGGGGTTGTCGGGGGCGCACAAGGTGTCGGCTGGCGGCAAGATGCGGTGCAACGATTTGCCTTCTCGCCCGATTTCATGCGTGATATGATCGCCAATAACTATTACCCGCTTGAACATCTGATGCGGCTGGTCACCTATCCCATTGTGCATGTCAGCTTTACCCATGCGATTTTCGTGGTGGTGTTCCTGCTTGCCCTTGGCAAAATGGTGGGCGAGGTGTTTCGCCCTTGGGCGGTGCTGGTGGTGTTTTTCGGCGCGACCCTTGCAGGGGCGGGCATGATGACCGCGCTGCCCTTCATCCATTCGTCGCTGATCGGGGGCTATCCGGCGGTCTACGGGTTGATCGGGGCGTTTACTTTTCTGCTTTGGACCAACCTCGCGGGCAGCGGGGCCAGCCAGTACCGCGCGTTTTCGCTGATCGGCATGTTGATGGGTATCCAGCTGGTGTTTGGCCTGATCTTTGGCGGCGGCTGGGATTGGGTGGCAGAGCTTTCGGGCTTTTTCGCCGGTTTCTTGCTGTCCTTTGTCGTCAGCCCCGGCGGTTGGGAACGGGTGCGCGAAAAGATACGGGAACGGGGCTAGTCGCGGCCACCCTTAAAGAACCGGCGGATCAGGATGCCGGTTCCGGTTTCCCAGATCAGCGCCAGATCGAAACAAAGGCTCCAGTTGCGCTGATAGATCAGGTCCAGCCGCGCCTTTTGCGGCACGCAGCGGGTTGCATAGACGCGGTCGGTGTCGGTGGCATCACGGCAGGCGGCCAAAAGTGCCTCTTCGCGGTCGTGATAGCGCAAGCTGGCAAGGCCGGTGATCCCCGTCGGGCTTTTAAGGACCTCGGCGTATAGGTCGGGAAAGCGTTCGACATATTCGCGCAGGGGGGGGCGGGGGCCGACGAGGCTCATCTCCCCCTTCAACACGTTCCAAAGCTGCGGCACCTCATCCATCCGTGCGCGCCGGATAAAGGCCCCAAGCGGTGTGATGCGCCCGTCCTTATCCCCGCCTGACACACCCGAATCACCCGGCGCCACCGTCATCGTGCGTAATTTCCACAGCCAAAAGGGCCGTCCCGGTGCCCGCATCCGTTCGGCCACATAAAACAAGGGCCGTCCTTCACGGATCAGCATCACGCCCAGCAGAATGGAAAAGGGTACCACCAATATCATCGAGAGGACCGCGACCAGAACAAGGTCGAGAACTCGTTTGCTGATCCTCATGTCGGCAGCCCTTTCCATTGCGCGACCATTTCGGTGGCGCAGGCGGGGGGCAGATCAACCAGCGATCGCAGGCGGGTTATATCCATCTCCACACGCGCAATAACATCGGGGTTGGGCGGGCCAAATTCCCATTCCGCCCCTGCCGCATCCAGCAAATCGCCCATCGCGACGGGACCTGCGGCGATGTTAAGTACGGGCGGCAAAGGTTGCCCTGCGGCTGCCATTTGCACCAGCTTCGCCAAGGTCTGCGCCAGCGTGACCGGCCCGATGTAGGACCGGACAGGCCCGCCCGACTGCCCCGTAACCGGATCAAGCTGCACCGCTTTGCCCGATGTTATCCCGCCCAACAGCGCATCAAACCCCGCGATATTGCCGATGCGCAAGATCGTAAGCCGGTCCGGCATTGCCGCGCGCGCCGCCATCTCCATCGCTTGCTTGGCTTCCCCATATGCCCCCGCAGGGTGCAGCGGGGCATCTTCCGGCAATGCCCTGTCCGAAGTACCATAAACCGCCGCCGAGGACGCCAGAAACACATGCCGCGCCCCTTGGTCCATCGCGGCCCGACAGGCGGCAAGGCCGATGTCCACGTTCAAGGCCAGCTCTGCCTTGGTGCCGCGAATAACGCCAGCCAGGCACAGCACAACCCCCTGCGCCGCGCCTTGCGGGCAAGGTTCGGCAAGCACATCCCAAGCCAGAAAGCCCGGCGCGGGGCGGCGTGATTGCCAGATGGGCCGCAGCCCTGTCAGGGCCGCTTGCTGGCCTTGCAACGCGCGGCCAATGCGGCCTGTGGCCCCCATCACCAAAAGCGGGATTGTCATGGTCGCTTATTCATTCCCTTCAAGCCGGACCCGCAATTCTCGCAGAACCGGCATGAAGGCCTTGACCCGCTCTGCCCCCAGATCATTCACGAATTCCGCGATCAGGGGGGCGACGGCCTGTACCGCGGCATCACGGGCCGACCGGCCAGAGGGGCTTATCGCCACGAATTTGCGCCGCGCATCATCCCAATCGGGGCGGATATGCACATGCCCCGCCCATTCCAGCTTACTAAGGGTGTTGGTCATCGCCCCGCGCGTTACGTGAAAGGCCCGCGCCAGCTGCGCGGGCGAGCGTTCGTCATTTATCCGCGCCAGATGGTTCAGCACAGCAAAATGCGACAGCTCCATCCCGCGCGGCAGCACCTTGGAGATCCGGTTGCGGGCTAGCTGATCGGCCATGAACAGCTCTCCAAACAGGGTGACGGCGAGGTCCTCGGCCTTGTCAGACATGCCCACCCTCTTGGTCATCCGGCCCGCTAATCTGCCGGTCATGGGTCAATGAGGGCACACGAGAGCGCGCCTTTTCTACCTGCGCCAAGTCGATATCGGCAAGGCAAACGCCCGGCTCGGTACCCGCATCGGCCAGCACCTCCCCCCATGGGGCAATAACAAGGCTGTGACCCCAAGTGCGCCGCCCCTTACCGCCAGCGGTTTCCGGATGGTAGCCGGTTTGCGCGGGTGCCAGAACGAAGCAGCCCGTCTCAATCGCGCGGGCACGCAGCAGCACCTCCCAATGAGCGGCGCCGGTGGTATCGTTGAAGGCGGCCGGCACGGTGATAATCTGCGCACCGCCTTGGGCCAAACGACGATAGAGGTAGGCAAAGCGCACATCGTAACAAATGCTCATGCCGATCGCGCCAAGCGGTGTTTGCGCCATAACGGCACGGTCGCCGGGGCGGTAGCCTTCGGACTCGCGATAGCTTTCGGTGGCAGAGACATTCACATCGAACATATGCACCTTGTCATAACGCGCCGCAATTTCCCCCTGCGGATCGATCAAAAAGGAACGGTTGGCGAAACGTCCATCCGCATCCCCCGTCAACAGGGCCAGTGACCCGATCAACAGCCAGACGCCTAGATCCGCCGCCTCTGTCCGCAGGGCGGCCAAAGTGGGATCGTCGCCCTCAAGGTGGAACACCTGCGCCTGATGACGGCGGCTGGAGGACAGCCCGTTGGTGCATTCCGGCGTCAGAACAAACTGCGCGCCACCCGCCGCTGCCTTGCGGACCATTGCCACGGTTTCCGGCAGGTTTGCCGCCGGATCATCGTTGACGTTCAGTTGAACAAGGCCAACCCGCACCATCTAATCCGCCAAGAGGGCGTCAAGCTTGCCCGCCTTTTCCATCGCGTGCAGCTCGTCACTGCCGCCGACATGGGTTTCCCCGATAAAGATTTGCGGCACCGTGCGCCCGCCATTCGCCCGTTTCATCATGACCGCCCGCAAGGAGGGATCACGCGCAACGTCATGTTCGGTGAACGCCGCACCCTTGGCCTGAAGCAGGCGCTTGGCGGCGTGGCAATAGCCGCAAAACGGCGAGGTATAGATTTCAACAGGTTTCATTTCCGCATTCCCTTGTGACAGCGCAACTATAGGGATTTAGGCGTCCTTCGCAACGCGCGCCAGTACCAGAACCGAAACATCCGACGCGCCCGCCGCCAGACAGGCATCGGCGGCGACGGCCAAAGTCGCGCCCGAGGTAAGAACATCATCCACAAGCAAGACATGTCGCCCCTGCATTTGGGCCTTGCGGCGCGGGTGCGGGGTGATCGCGTGTTCCATGTTTTCAAAACGTGCGCTGCGGTCGCGGCCGCCTTGGCTGGGGGTGGAACGACGGCGTTGCAACAGGTCGGGGCAATAATCCAGCCCCGCAAGCTTGGCGACCGAGGCGCTGAGCAAGGCCGACTGATTATAGCGGCGGCGCAGTAGGCGAAACCAGTGCAGCGGGATGGGGGCCAACAGCATATCGGGCCGCAAAATGGGCTTGGCCGCGCGATACATCCACGCGCCCGCGGGCCGTGCAAGATCCTGACGGTCGCCGTGTTTGAGCTGCAACACCATTTTGCGCGCGTTATCCTTGTACAAAAGCGCCGCCCGCCCCTGCGTCCAAGGTCGCGCCAGGGCCATGCAATCATCGCATTGCGCAACGGACCCATCATCTTCACCCATCAAAGGTTGGCCGCAACAGTCACAGACCAGCCCCGAGATAAACGGCGTGTCGCGCCAGCATTTCCCGCACAGACCGAAGTCAGAGGTCACCAATTCGCCACATCCAAGGCATTGCGGTGGGTAAACTGCGTGCAGCACGGCTTGCAATCCCATCCATCCCTCCTATTGTCCGGCGCATGAAAACGCCCCGATTGACCGATACCCACGCCCTGACCCGCAACCGTGCCCGCGCGATGGCTTTGCCCGCCCCCGCGCTGTTCCTGCATGAGGACATTCTGGCGGAGATTAAGGAAAGACTCATAGAGGTTAATAGAACCTTTACGAAGCTGGCGATCGTGACAGGTTTTCCCGATCTGTGGCGCAAAGCCTTCCCCGATGCACATATCGTGGCCGATGAGGAGGTGTTGGCCTTGGAGCCGGGCACCTATGATCTGGTGATCCACGCCATGGCGCTGCATTGGGCGAATGATCCGGTAGGGCAAATCATCCAGTGCAAACGTGCCTTGCAGGCCGACGGGCTGTTTCTGGCGGCGTTTTTCGGCGGGCAAACCCTGCATGAGCTGCGCGCCTGTCTGGCCGAGGCTGAGGCCGCCGTGACGGGTGGCCTGTCGCCGCGCGTGCTGCCGATGGGGGAAATCCGTGATCTGGGCGGGCTGTTGCAGCGTGCGGGCTTTGCGCTGCCGGTGGCGGACAGCTTTATCCGCACTGTCCATTACCGCGACATCTGGCATCTGATGACCGACCTGCGCGCAATGGGTGAGGCCAGCGCGCTGGATGCCCGCCCCCGCAGGCCCACGCGCCGCACGATGTTTGAGGATGCGGCAGATCGTTATGCCCGTGGTTTCGGCGTGGAAGGTGGCCGTATTGCTGCCAGTTTTGAGATGGTCTTCCTAACCGGTTGGTCCCCGCATGAAAGCCAGCAAAAGCCTTTGCGCCCCGGTTCTGCGACCCACCGCCTTGCCGATGCGCTGAACGCGCCGGAAATCATACTGCCCGTAACCAAGGACGAAACTTGACCCCACGCGCTAAGGCGTTATCTGCCGTGCTACATGAATATAGGAGCCAACGATGCCGGATGCACAGTATAGCCAACCCGATATTACGCCCGGCCAAGGGCGGTTGGCCCATGCGCCGGCCGATCACCCCGTTGTCAAAGCGCCCAAGATCGGCGTTCTGGTCGCCAACCTCGGCACGCCGGACGGCTATGACTATTGGTCCATGCGGCGCTATTTGAACGAGTTTCTATCCGATAAACGGGTTGTCGATATTTCCGACTGGATTTGGCAACCGCTGTTGCAACTGGTGATCCTGACCAAACGGCCTTTTGCCTCGGGCAAGAATTACAAGCTGATCTGGAACCATGAGAAAAACGAAAGCCCGCTGCTGACGATCACCAAGGACCAGACGGCCAAAATCAGCGATGCGCTGAAGGCGGCTTATGGCGGTGAGGTGCTGGTCGATTTCAGCATGCGCTACGGCAACCCCACGACCGAATCAAAGGTCAAGGCGATGGTCGCTGCGGGATGTGAGAAGATCTTGTTCTTTCCGCTTTATCCCCATTACGCGGGGGCGACTTCGGCCACGGCCAATGATGCATTTTTCGCGGCCTTGATGAAGGAAAAGCGCCAACCCACAGCGCGCGTCGTATCAGAGTATTTTGACCACCCCAAATATATTGAGGCGCTGGCCGGATCGGTGGAACGTGCCTATGCCGCGATGCCGCAAAAGCCGGATGTGCTGGTTGCCAGCTATCACGGGATGCCGATCCGCTATTTGATGGAGGGCGACCCCTATCACTGCCAATGCGCCAAAACCACGCGGTTGCTGCGTGAACGGCTGGGCTGGGACAAGGCCGCGATTGATACCTCGTTCCAGTCGGTGTTTGGCCGCGAAGAATGGCTTAAACCCTATACGGTGGAACATGTCGCCGAACTGGCCAAACAGGGCAAAAAGAACATCGCCGTTATTGCGCCGGCTTTTTCCGCCGATTGCATTGAGACGCTAGAGGAAATCAACGGCGAAATTCGCGAGGCCTTTGAACACGCAGGCGGCGAAACCTTCACTTATATTCCGTGCCTGAATGATGATGCGGCGCATATCGACGCGCTGGCAACAATCATTGGCGAAAACCTTGCGGGCTGGGTGAAATAAACCTCCCCCCTCAGCGCATAAAAAAAGGACGGTAGGTTTGACCCCACCGTCCCAATTCGTTCCAATCCAAGATGGATTAGTTCGATGCAGCTGCTGCTACGACGAGCAGAAGCAACAAAGGAACGACGATGCCGCCAGCGGACGACGAAGTCGCCGCTTCAACAACAGCTGGTTCCATCATCGGTTCAGCCATGCCACCAGCAAAAGCAGTCGATGCAGCAACGGTCAAAGCCGCTGCGAGTGCAAGTTTCTTCATAGTAACCTCCAGTTTTCGCGCGCCATCACATTTTCAGAGGACGATAATGCGCACCCAAGACTATACCTCGTGACGTTTTCTAACCAGCTTGCGCAAAGAAATGCAATCTGGGTTGTAAAAAACTGGTTTACTCGGGCGTGGTTTCGTCAATTTGGCAACACTCCAAGCGCCCATCCAGCCTTATCCATGCCCTAGGCTAGCATTTACAGCCGCAAAGGGCAAATTTTGCACAATTTTTAGGGTAGTTGCGCAGGCCTGACGGCCCTGTTTTCGGGGCCTCTTTATGCAGCTGGGGACCCAGATTCGCGGCCGGTTGCGCCGATCCGGCACCCCCGTCAGATGTAGCGGGCGGCATAGGAACGCTATGCGCCTGCATCCTATTCCCCCGTGGAAACGGAACTGCTATGTTCTGCCTATGTCCGCCCTTTGCCGCGCTTGTCTTGCCCCATTTACCCCCGGTTTCGGTCCGGGGCTGAAACGATGCCCGGCGTGTCGTTCGCCTCGAATCATTTCCCACGCCGAGCTTGATCAGCTTTCCATTGCGCATATGGATTGCGATGCCTTTTACGCCAGCGTGGAAAAGCGTGATCATCCCGAATACCGCGACCAGCCGTTGATCGTGGGCGGCGGGACGCGCGGTGTCGTTTCTACCTGCTGCTATATAGCGCGAATCAAAGGTGTCCGCTCTGCCATGCCGATGTTTCAGGCGCTGAAGCTGTGCCCCGAGGCGGTGGTGGTGAAACCGCGCATGGCCGAATATGTCGCCGTCTCGCGGGAGATCCGTAAGATGATGGAGGCGCTGACCCCCGCGATTGAGCCTTTGTCACTGGATGAGGCGTTTCTTGACCTGACTGGCACCGCACGGCTGCATGGCGCGCCGCCTGCGGTTTTGCTGGCCCGTCTGGTAAAGGAGATGGAGGAGCGTTTGGGCATCACCGGCTCTATCGGGTTGTCGCACAATAAGTTCCTCGCAAAGATCGCATCGGACCTTGATAAACCGCGGGGTTTTTCCGTGATCGGCAAGGAGGAGACCGAGGCCTTTTTACACGACAAGCCCGTGTCGATCCTTTGGGGGGTCGGGACGGCGACGCGGGCGGCGCTGGAAAAGGCGGGGATACGCAGGATTGCGGACCTCAAGCGCTGGGACAGGGTCGACCTTTCGGCGCGTTTCGGCAGCATGGGCGACAGGCTGTGGCATCTGTCGCGGGGGCTGGATACCCGCCGTGTCAGCCGCGACGAGGTGGTGAAATCCATTTCCAAGGAGACCACCTTTAGTGAGGACATCACCGACCGTGAGTTGCTGGAGGGCCATCTTTGGCGATTGGCGGAGCAGGTCTCGGATCGGGCCAAGGCGCGGGATCTGGCAGGGCGGACGGTGACGCTGAAGCTGAAGTCCGCGAGCTTTGCCTCAATCACACGGCGGCATAGCCTTGCCTCACCGACGCAGATGGCAGACCGGATTTTTCGCGAGGCCGCCGCGCTGATGGCAGCTTATAAAGACCCCGGCCCGTTTCGTCTTATCGGGGTCGGGATTGCGGACCTGTGCCCAAATGATCAGGCTGATGTCATTGGCGACTTGCTGGACCCCGATGCGGGCAGGCGTGCAGCGGCGGAACTGGCGACCGATAAAATCCGTGCGAAATTCGGACATGATGCGATCATCAAGGGCAGGGCACTGAAATAGCAAAAGGCCCGACGCGGTTACGCCGGGCCTCTCTAGGGTAGTAAGTGATTACATCGGCGGCATGATTACCGCGTCGATTACATGGATGACGCCGTTCGAGGCCTC